>NZ_JBVVQR010000024.1:0-98587 GCF_055811535.1 Mesorhizobium sp. WSM4816
CCCCCCCTCTGTCCTGCCCTCCTTTGCCCCCACTTGGCATCTCCCCCGCAAGGGGGGAGATCGGCAGCTTCATTTGGCGGCTCTAAATTTCCAACGCTCAAGACTAGCGAAGGCGGGGATGACGACCAATCTCCCCCCTTGCGGGGGAGATGTCCGGCAGGACAGAGGGGGGTGCTGTCCCGCGACCTAGAGGTTCTGCACCGGCTCGACGTTTTTGATGTCATGGCAGGGAAGCCGGCGTCTCTCAGGCCTCACGCGAACGGCACGGCGGTCGTGCCCCTGGGCAGTTTTGCCTCGTCGTCGGGCTCGACATGGATGGTGACGCGCACCGAAGGGATTTCCGCCTTCAGCGCATCCTCGATGCGGTCGCAGATGACGTGGCTGGCGCCCACCGACATGTCGGCGTCGACGACCAGGTGGAACTCGATGAAGGTGGCGCGGCCGGCAATCCGCGTCTTCAGATCGTGGACTTCCAGCGCGCCCTTGCAATTGGCCGAGATGATGTCGCGGATGCGCATGTGCTCCTGCGTGTCGACGGCGCGGTCCATCAGACCGTTCATCGACGAGCCGATGACGTGCCAGCCCTGCCACAGGATGTTCAGCGCAACGATGACGGCAAGAGCGGGATCGAGGACTTGCCAGCCGGTCAGCACGGCGCCGACCACACCCATGAACACGCCGACCGAGGTCGCCACGTCGGTCATGATGTGCCTGCCGTCGGCGACCAGTGCCGGTGATTTTTCGGCACGGCCGGCACGGATCAGCGTCATGGCCCAGAAGGCGTTGATCACCGTCGCGACGCCGTTGACGGCGAGGCCGGTCCAGGGCTGTTCGAGCGGAACGGGATGCCGCAGGGACCACCACACTTCGTTGAGGATCAGCAGGGCTGCCAGCACGATCAGCACGCCTTCCAAAACAGCCGAGAAATACTCGGCCTTGTGATGACCGAACGGATGATCCTGGTCGGCCGGCTTGTGGCTGACCTGGATCGCCCAGTAGGTGGCGGCAGAGGCAATGACGTTGACGATCGATTCGAGCGCGTCCGAATACAGCGCCACGGAGCCGGTGAGATACCAGGCCGCCAGCTTCAGGCCGAGCACGACGAAGGCGATGATGATCGACCAGAAGGCGAGGCTGGCGACCTTGCGCTTGGCGGCGTTTTTCGAATCAATAGCGGTCATCGATTGCTTCCGGCCGCCGAAACCGGAGCTAGGCCGCCTTTTCTTTGGCCTTGCGCGGCAGATGCGCAACGATGTTCTCGATGATGCGCATGCCGGCATTGTGGCCGAGCGTCATGATCGATTCCGGGTGGAACTGCACTGCGGCGATCGGCTCCTTGCTGTGCTCGAAGGCCATGATGACGCCTTCTTCCGTCTCGGCGGTGACGACGAAGCCGTCGGGCAGGCGGACCGGATCGGCGAAGATCGAGTGATAGCGGCCGACCGTCACCTCCTTGGGCAGGCCGGAAAAGATGATACCCGGCTTCGACACGCGGATACGCGACGGTTTGCCATGCATCGGCACGTGCAGCTGCCGCAGCTCTCCGCCATAGGCCTCGGCCAGCGCCTGCAAGCCGAGGCAGACGCCGAAGATCGGCAGGTCGCGCGCGCGGGCCCGCTTGATGGTGGCGGCGCAGTCAAAATCCTTCGGCGTGCCGGGACCGGGCGACAGCACGACCAGGTTGGGTTTCAGCCGGTCGAAGACCTCGTCCGGCACAGGCGTGCGCACGGTCGAGACGTTGGCGCCGGTCTGGCGGAAATAATTGGCCAGCGTGTGGACGAAGGAGTCCTCGTGGTCGACCAGCAGGATGTTGACGCCGTCGCCGACGCGCGCGGTGGCGCGTTCGGTGTCGGCGGCATTACCTGATTTGGCGTCGCGAATGGCGGAGATCATGGCGGATGCCTTCAGTTCGGTTTCGGCTTCTTCTTCCTCGGGAATGCTGTCGAAGAGCAGCGTGGCGCCGGCGCGCACCTCGGCGATGCCGTCCTTGATGCGGATGGTGCGAAGCGTCATGCCGGTGTTCATGTCACCGTTGAAATTGACCATGCCGATCGCCCCGCCATACCAGGCGCGCGGGCTCTTCTCGTTCTGCTCGATGAAGCGCATCGCCCATAATTTCGGCGCGCCGGTGACGGTGACCGCCCAGGCATGCGACAAGAACGCGTCGAAGGCGTCCATGCCTTCGCGCAGCCGCCCCTCGATATGGTCGACGGTGTGGATCAGCCGTGAATACATCTCGATCTGGCGGCGGCCGATGACGCGCACCGAGCCCGGGTCGCAGACCCTCGACTTGTCATTGCGGTCGACGTCCGAGCACATGGTCAGCTCGGATTCGTCCTTCTTCGAATTGAGCAGTTTCAGGATCTGCTCGCTATCGGAAATGGCGTCGCCGCCGCGCTTGATCGTGCCGGAGATCGGGCAGGTCTCGACACGGCGGCCGTTGACGCGTACGAACATCTCGGGCGAGGCGCCGACCAAATATTCGCCTTCGCCGAGATTGATGAAGAAGGAATAGGGCGAGGGATTGATGGCCTTCAGCTTGCGGGAGATCTCGGAGGGCGGCGTCTCGCAGCGCTCGTAGAACATCTGGCCGGGCACCACCTCGAACAGATCGCCGCGCTTGAAAGATTGCATCGCCTTGCGCACCAGATTGGCATATTCGCCGGGCTCATGGTCGCCGCGCGGCGGGATGCGGTCGGCGGTCCTGAACGGCTCGACGATTTCGTCGCGCGGCAATCCCTGCGTCGAAAACCCATCGCTGGAATAGTCGTAGCGGTCGGTCCAGGCCTTTGTCGAATAGTGGTCGACGACCAAAATCTCGTCGGGCAGGAACAGCACGAGGTCGCGCTGGCCTTGCTGGCGCTCGAGCTTGTAGTCGACCGGATCGAACTGGAAGGCGAGATCGTAGCCGAAGGCGCCGTAGAGACCGAGATTGGCGTCTTCCTCTGTCTTGAACAGAGCGGTGATGGCGCGCAGCACGGTGAAGTCGGAGGGAACGCGGCTGCGTTCTTCCTCGGTGAAGACACGGCCTGGCTTGGCCACGTCGAGGCGGATCAGTCGCTTCGACGCCTCGGCGATCGTCACCTCGTCAAGGCCGCCGAGCGCCTTGCCGACCACCGGCAGAAGCATCTCGCCACGGCTGTTCAGCGCCTCGATGCGCATGGCGCGGCCACGCGCCGAGATCACCAGCGGCGGGTCGATGATGGCGGTGTCCCAGCGCGTATAGCGGCCGGGATATTCGTAATTCGAGGAAAACACGGCGCCACGGCGTGAATTCAACCCGTCGACATAGGCGTCGATCGCGCCTTGGTAAGGCCGGTCATGGCGCTCGCGGGTAATCGTCACGCCACCCGCCGTGACGAAGCGCTCCGCCCCGTTCTCCAGAATTTTCGTCGTCATTGCCGTCTCCATCAGCGTCTTGGTAATTCAGCGTCTTGGGGCAACGGACCCGGGGCATGGCTTTGAAAAACAAATGGCCGCCCGGACATTCCGTTGCGGCCACCTTCCATTTTTCACGCGCACGCGTTCGAACAGGCCGCTGTCAGCGAGCCCACCACCAAACGGTCTTGATCGAGCGCATGTTCATGGCGATTCCAATAGCGGCGATTGCACGGCCGCGCAACTGGATTCAATGAGGGGCCTGGAGAAGGGGAAGGGGGAGGGCGTGGAGAATGAGCCGCTCAATCCTCCAGCGTTCCCGACCGTGCATCGGCGCTTTTGCTGTCGCCGACCAGTTTTAGCAGATCTTCGCCGGCGCGGATGATGCGGCGGGAACGCCGTGTCAGGATGATGCCCGCCTGCGGCGCGAACAGCTGGGTGCGGCCGCCGGCTTCACCCGGCGCATGGACGATGGTGGCGAGCAGCGCGCCTTTGCCACACGGTCGCCGGGCTTCACGTCGTAGAGGACCGCGCCCGCCCGCGGCGCCGGCATCATGTCGATGTTTTCGAGCGGCGCGACGAAACCGGTGAAAGAATTGGGCCCGGTGAAGCCGCCGGACGTGGACAGGGCCTGGTCCAGGATCACGCCGCGCGCCACCAGCAGCCGATAGAGCCCTTCGGCATCGGCGCCGGCCAGAGCGCCGTCGACATCGAGAATGCCGCGATACTCGACCGTGGTGGCGACGCGCCGGTCGAACCGCGCCACCTCGGCAGGGAGGTTCAGATACGGCGTGATCGAGGCGCCTTCGAAGGTGCCGTCGGTGTCCTCGTCCCACAGGACCACCGCATCGACGCCCATGGCCGCAGCACAATCCGCCATGGTCGGCCACAGGCTGGTGTGGACATAGAGGTAGGCAAGGCCCTCGTCGTCGCAGTGCAGGTCGAGCACGATGTCGTGGCCGATCGACAGCTGCAGCAGCCGGCTCTTCAGCCGCTGATCGGCAGTGCCAAGCGTGGTGTCGGGCAACAATTTTACGTCAGGCGCGGCCAGCAGCGGAAAGCCGCGGTTGAAGTTGGTGCGCGTGCCCAGGTGAAAACGGCCCTGGTGCTCGCCGAAATGATACTGGGCGCGGCCGATCGGATTGGCTTGCGGCACGATGGTGATATTGCCCTTGATGCGGCCTTCGGCTTCGGCCTTTTCAAGCATCGGCATCAGCGCGTCGATGGCGACGACCCCCGGCAGTTCGCCGGCATGTAGTGCGGCCTGCAGATAGGCCGAGGATGCCGCCATATCCGTTCCCTCGAAGCGGAAGACCGGGAATTCGTAGGAAACGCCCTCGCTGTCGCCGGCAATGCGCTCGATCGATTTCTGCATGATATTCCTCCAGGAAAACACATGCCCTTTCGTCGATACGCTGTCGATTGGTCCAGCTTTTCACGTTATGGGCGCAAGGGTCTCCCCGGCCGGGCGCGGACATACCGGTCCAACGCCTGCCCGGCCTACGCCAGCGGCTTCAACTCCTGGGCGATCGTCGGCAGAAGTTCCGAGACATTCGGGTGGATGTGCATGGCCCGCGCGAGCGTGCTGACCGGCGCCTTGGCGTACATCAGATCGAGCACGCAGTGTATCGCCTCGTCGCCGCCGGGGCCGAGCACCGAGCAGCCGAGGATTTCGTTGGTGTCGGCATCGGCCAGGATCTTCATGAAACCTTGCGTCTCGCCTTTCTCGACGGCGCGGCCGACGCGGGTCATCGGCCGCTGGCCGACCAGCGCGCGGCGGCCGGACTTTCTGACCGCTGCCTCGGTCATGCCGCAGCGGCCGAGCGGCGGGTCGGTATAGAGCGCATAGGCCTCGATGCGGTCGCTCACCCTGCGCGGGTCGTTGTCGAGCAGATTGGCGGCGACGATCTCGTAGTCATTGTAGGAGGTGTGGGTGAAGGCGCCCTTGCCGTTGCAGTCGCCCATCGCCCAGATGCCGGGCACGCTGGTGCGCAGCTGGTCGTCGACGACAATGAAGCCGCGTTTGTCGACCTCGACGCCGGCCTTGTCGAGGCCGAGATCGTCGGTGTTGGGCGTCCGGCCTACTGCCAGCAGCACATGCGAGCCGACAGAGGGCGCCTTGCCGGCGATGAAAGTCACGGCGATGTCGCTGCCCTGCCTGGCGAAGCCGATGTCGCCGGCGCCGAGATGAACCGTGATGCCTTCGTTTTCGAGGATGGACAGGATGGCGGCCGAGACATCCTCGTCCTCGCGGCCGATCAGCCGCGGGCTCTTTTCAATCACCGTGACCTGTGAACCGAAACGGCGAAACATCTGCGCGAATTCGAGCGAGACGTAGCTGCCGCCGACGACGACGAGGTGGCGCGGCAGCACGTCGAGATCCATCATCGACGAGTTGGTCAGGAACGAAATGTCGTCGACGCCCGGCAGATCAGGCACGGAGGCACGGCCGCCGGTGTTGATAAATATTTTTTCGGCGCTCAGCAGGTCGTCGCCGACGCGCACGGTGTTGGCCGTCTCGAAGCGGGCATGGCCGCGATAAAGCGTGCATCCGTCCATGCCGGCAATCCAGCTTTCGAGGTTGCCGCGCGCGTCGTCCGACACCTTGTCCTTTCGCGCCTTGATCGCCGTGTAATCGACGCCGACCGGACCGGAGAGCGTCACGCCGTAGTCGGCGGCGCGGCGGGCGAGATGCGCGGCATAGGCGCTGGCGACCATGGCCTTGGTCGGCATGCAGCCGGTGTTGACGCAGGTGCCGCCGACCAGCTTTCGCTCGATCAGCGCCACGCTCATGCCGGCCGCCGTCAGCCGGCCGGCGAGCGGCGGGCCGGCCTGGCCGGCGCCGATGATGATGGCGTCGAATGACTTTGCCGTCATGCCACGGCCGCCACGATCAACAGGCCACTGAGGATCGCCACCGCGTCCTCGACGAGGGCGGCGGGCTGGTCCTTGCCGAAAGCCAGCGCCAGGCATTTGCGCAGCTCGGCGCCGCCCAGCGTGCCGATAACCGCGCCGATGGCGCCGGCGATCAGGCCGCCGACGGTGGCGCCGCCGGTCGCGCCGATCACCGCGCCGGTGAAGGCGCCGACAGCGATGCGCGCGCCAAACTGCAGCGGCACCTTGCGGCTCGGCGTCGACGGCAACTGGTCGGTGACCAGTTCGGCAATGGCCAGGATGGTGAAGATGCCGACGGCGATCCAGTGGCCCATGAAGCTGGCCCAGGTTCCGGCGACCGGCAGCCAGCCAAGCCAGGCGCCCCAGGCGACGGCGGCGGGCGCGGTCATGGCGCGAAGGCCGGCAACGACGCCGATCAGAAGTGCAAGGATGTACAGCATGATTGACCCCTCGATCACACGGCCTGGGGACAGCCCAGCCGGGGCAGGCTAGCATAGGTTCGGCATTTGACCAGAGGCCTGCGATCTCTGACGTTATACGATTTTCATGGAAACGATATTGAAACAGCAGGGTAGCGAAGCAGCGAGAGAAGCACGGTCATTTAGCAGGAGGCGGATGCAATCGCGTATCGAGCGCAAAGGCTTCCTGGGTCCTCAGGGCATAGGCGCCCTTCGCGGCGCTCGCCTCGAAAATCAGATTCCAGCTATTCTGGGATACTGCGCTCGGAATCACCACGAACCGGTGCCGTTTGAGAAGATCGTCGCCGAATGCCTGCTGCCCAGAGCTCGGAATGCCCGGACGCAGCCAATTAGGGTTCGGAACGGCGGCAGGGTCGACGATATGCACATCCGTGACATCGCTGACTATCGCCGCCGTCATCACATGCGCGATCGTGTCGAGCGCCCTAAAACCTTTGTGGACTGCGACCTCGAGAATCGCCGTCGAAGGATCGATTGAGCAGTAGACTGCGCGCACGCCCCTGCTGTTCCATCGTCCGCCGACCCTGTATGCGCCCTCGCCACTGTCCCATGTGGGCGCAAACGCAGCCTGATCGAGACGCCAGCCAACGAGGTCGGAGCCGCCAAGTGCGGCCGGCAGCGGCGTCATGCATAAACGCCGTATTCAAGCCGCTCAAGATAGTCTTGCACAAGCTCGACACCGGCCGGGGTTGCCAGAAGATCGATGGGACGGCACTGGTCGAGCCCGATCGCCGGGCGCTCCAGCCATTGCTCGGCTTCCGCCTGTGAACCGAACACGTCGGTCGCTTTCGACAGGATCTCGGCGAATTTCCAGGTTCGTCCGCTCTGGTCCTGGCTGAGTGGCTTGGAGGGGGCGTCCTTACGACGCTGGTAGGTGCGCAAGCTCATGCCGACGGCCTTCTCGAGCGAATCAGTCTTCTGGATAAAGACGAGTTGCCCAAGCAGATGGTCCAGCGCCGAACCTGGCAGGCCGTGAACAAGCAACTCATGGGCGTCCAATGCGCTCCGGAGATGCCGCGACAGGATGCGGGCGCCACCGAGCAATCTGGCCACCTTCTGCAGTTCATTGTTTCTTGGCGCCGCAGGTGTTTTTTTCGATGCCATCGCCACGGGCTCGCCTCCTAACGTCAACTGTCGCTTCAATATATGACAGGTGACGCGACGCTTTCAAGGGCGAGCAGGATCGAGAGCAGAGATAATGCTTCAGGTTTGCGCTGCCCCTCATTGCCCTGCCGGGCATTTCTCCCCGTATAGTGACGGGGAGAAAGATGCCGTCATCGGCGATTTCGCAAATCACCAGCGCTGCAGAAAGGGTACCGAGGTTGCGGCCAGCCCCTTCTCCCCGTCGCAATACGGGGAGAAGATGCCGCCAGGCAGATGAGGGGCAGCGCCGACATCGACGGTGATTTCCAACATGAGTTGGAGCTATCTTGCCACGCTCTCCTGTGCGTTCTTCGAGAATTCGCGGCGGTACTGCGCGGGCGTGGTTCTGAGCCGCGCCGAAAAATGCTGGCGCAGCGAGGTGGCGCTGCCGAAGCCGGCCTCGAAGGCAACCGTGTCCATTGATTTTTCCGTTGCTTCCAGCAGCCGCTGCGCCAGCGCGACGCGCTGATCGGTCAGCCAGTCGCCGAAGCTGGTGCCGATTGTTTTCTGGAAGCGGCGCGTGAAGGTCCGGCGGGTGAGGCCGGCGGAAGCGGCGACACTGTCCAGGCTGTGCGTCGCGTGCAACGTCTTGCGCACGGTGTCGATGGCGTGGGTGAAGCGGTCGGCATTTTCGGTCCTGGCGATCGGACGTTCTATGAACTGCGCCTGCCCGCCCTGCCGATGAGGAGAAAGCACGATCTGCCGGGCAAGCCGGAGTGCCGCCTCCGCGCCATAGCGAGCCCGTATGATGTGGAGACAGCAGTCGAGCCCGGCGGCGACACCGGCCGATGTCACGACATCGCCGTTGTCGATATAGAGCACCTCCGGCTCGACGAGAACGTCGGGATAGAGGGCCTGCAGCTGGTCGGAAAAAGCCCAGTGCGTCGCGGCTCGCCGCCCCGAAAGCAGGCCGGTCGCCGCAACAGCGAACGTTCCCAGGCACAGTCCGACAATCAGCGCGCCGCGCCGGTGCGCGCGACGCAGCGCCTCGATCAGTGCCGCCGGCGGTGGGACTTCGAGGTTCTTCCAGCTGGGCACGATGACGATGTCGGCGTCATCAAGCGCGGAAAGCCCGTGCGGGACGCTGATGGTCAGCCCCGCATCGGTGCGGATCGGCCCGTCCTCAATCGCGCAGACCCGGAACTCGAAGCGCGGCAGGTCGAGTGCGGCGCGATCCTCTGCGAATACAAGGCACGGGACAGAGAGGTGGAACGGGCTGATGCCATCGAAGGCGATGGCGGCAACGATCGGATCTGCCATGATGAGCACCATGAGAATTTCCCGAATGTCCCAATTCTTTCTAACAATGTCAATCGGGACACTTTTGCGGCCTGATGCCGAGTCTATCCTCGACCATCAATGTCAACGGGAAAGGAAAGCCCCATGTCGGACTCAGCCAAAGGCAAAGCGCCGCGCCGTGCCCTCATCGTCGTCGACGTTCAGAACGACTATGACGGCGGCAATCTCGCCATCAAGCACCCGCCCTTCCGCGACACCGTCGCCAATGTGGCGCGCGCCATGGACGCGGCCGCCGAGGCAGGCGTCAAGGTGGTGGTCGTCAAGCAGTTGGCGCCTGAAACGTCACCGGTCTTCGCCAAGGGCAGCCATGGCGCCGAATTGCATCCCGAGATCGCGAGGCGAAACCGTGACCACACCATCGAAAAGACCTTGCCAAGCGCCTTCACCGGCACCGACCTCGAGGAATGGCTGCGCGCCAACGCTATCGATACGATTACGGTCATCGGCTACATGACGCATAATTGCGATCTGTCGACGGTCATCCATGCCGTCCATATGGGCTTTGCCGTCGAGTTCCTGTCGGATGCAACGGGGTCGCTGCCCTATGCCAACAGCGCCGGCTACGCCTCGGCCGAGGACATCCATCGCGTGGTGACTGTCGTCCTGCAGTCGCGCTTCGCCGCCGTTCTCAAGACCGCCGAATGGATCGACTGCCTGAAGACCGGCGTGCTGCCCGAGCGCGATAATCCCTACGCCTCCAACCAGCGCGCGCTGGCGCGGAGCGCCGCTTAGGCGAACTTAGATGTTCAGGCGTCTCCCGCGTTCCTTAAGTAAGGACAATTGTTGAAATCAGCGCCGCCCCTCATTGCCCTGCCGGGCATTTCTCCCCGTATAGTGACGGGGAGAAAGATGCCGTCATCGCCGATTCGCCAATCTTCAGCGTTGCAGAATGCGTGCCGAGGTTGCGGCCAGCCCCTTCTCCCCGTTCACGGGGAGAAGATGCCGGCAGGCAGATGAGGGGCGGCGCCGACATTGAGAATTGGTCGACGCGCTGGTCGATCAGCCAGTCGCCGAAGCTAAGGCAAGGGTGAGGGGCAGCGAGCCCTCAGAACAGGCCTTCGATCTGGCCCATCTCGTTGAGGAATATCTTCTCCGAGGACGGCGCCTTGGGCAGGCCTGGCATGGTCATGACCTCGCCGCAGATGACGACGATGAAGCCGGCGCCGGCAGACAGCCTGACCTCGCGCACCGGCACAGTGTGGCCGGTCGGCGCGCCGCGCAGGTTCGGATCGGTCGAGAACGAATACTGCGTCTTGGCCATGCAAACCGGCAAATTGCCGTAGCCGGCGTGCTCCCAGGCGTGGAGCTGGTCGCGCACCGACTTGTCGGCGATCGCTTCGGATCCGCGATAGATGCGCTGGACGATGGTGTTGATCTTCTCGAACAGCGGCATGGCGTCGGGATAGAGCGGCGCAAACTGCGAGGAGCCGGATTCGGCCAGCGTCACCACCTTGTTGGCGAGTTCCTCGATGCCGGCCGAGCCGTGGGCCCAGTGCTTGCACAGGATCGCCTCTTCGCCCATCGAGGCGACGTAGTCCTTCATCGCCCTGATTTCAGCATCGGTATCGGAATAGAAATGGTTGATGGCGACCACCGCAGGCACGCCGAACTGCCTGACATTCTCGATGTGACGGCCGAGATTGGCGCAGCCCTTCTTGACCGCCTCGACGTTCTCCTTGCCGAGGTCTTCCTTCTTGACGCCGCCATTCATCTTCATGGCGCGCACGGTGGCGACGATGACCGTGGCCGCCGGCTTCAGGCCGGCCTTGCGGCACTTGATGTCGAAGAACTTTTCGGCACCGAGATCGGCGCCGAAACCGGCTTCGGTGACGACATAGTCGGCAAGTTTTAGCGCCGTCGTGGTGGCGACGACCGAGTTGCAGCCGTGCGCGATGTTGGCGAAGGGGCCGCCATGGACGAAGGCCGGGTTGTTCTCCAGCGTCTGCACGAGGTTGGGCTGCATGGCGTCCTTGAGCAGCACGGCCATGGCGCCGTCGGCCTTGAGGTCGCGGGCATAGACGGCCGACTTGTCGCGGCGATAGGCGACGATGATGTCGCCGAGGCGCTTTTCCAAATCCTTCAGGTCGGTGGCGAGGCACAGGATCGCCATGACCTCCGAGGCGACGGTGATGTCAAAGCCGGCCTCGCGCGGAAAACCGTTGGCGACGCCGCCGAGCGAGCAAATGATCTCGCGCAGTGCGCGGTCGTTCATGTCCATGACGCGGCGCCAGACGACGCGGCGGATGTCGATGCCGAGTTCGTTGCCCCAGTAGATGTGGTTGTCGATCAGCGCCGAAAGCAGATTATGCGCCGTGGTGATGGCATGGAAATCGCCGGTGAAGTGGAGGTTCATGTCCTCCATCGGTACGACCTGCGCATAGCCGCCGCCGGCAGCGCCGCCCTTGACGCCGAAATTCGGCCCGAGCGAGGCCTCGCGGATGCAGACGATGGCCTTCTTGCCGATGCGGTTGAGACCGTCGCCGAGGCCCACCGTCGTCGTCGTCTTGCCTTCGCCGGCCGGCGTCGGGTTGATGGCGGTGACGAGGATCAGCTTGCCGTCCTTGTTTGCCTTCACCGACTTGATGAACTCGGCCGAGATCTTCGCCTTGTCGTGGCCGTAAGGCAAAAGATGCTCGCTTGGAATGCCGATCTTCTGGCCGATCGCCTGGATCTGCTTCTTGTCGGCGGCGCGCGCGATCTCGATGTCGGACTTCACTTCGGCCATGGCGGCTTTCCTCTGGATTGGACGGTGGAGGGGACGAGTTTGATCAGTGTGGTCGCAAGCCTGTTCGGAACAGCCTGGCGCTGCAGGCGAGGGCACGTTCTAGCCCTGTCGCTGCCGTGGCGTCAACTTGCATGCAACTATGTTTCCTCTAGAGAAAGACGGCTCCTGGTCGACCTGACCCGGATCTTCGCGGGTTGTCGCGCCGTATAGAAGCCAGAGCACGCGCCGTCCTGCCGTCTCAAAACAGCCGCGGAATGCACGGAATGCGACAGGGTCCGAGCGCCGGTCGGCGCTTCGAGCGGTCTCGCTAGAATGCGCCGATCTGGTGCATCAGCCCCAAGCCGTCAAGCTGGCCGAAATGTTCGACCACGATGCCGTTCTCAAGCCGATCAATGTTAATCGCACCAACCGAGACGCAGTTTCCGCTCGGTGCGACGCCGTGGAAGATGCCGGTGTGCGTGCCCTGAAAGCGACCGCGCGTGACCACCTTGTCGGCATCGCTGACAAAGTCGTCGATGACGTGATGGCCGTCCGGGAAACCAACAAAGAATTCGGTCAGGGATTTTCGCCAGTCATCAAAGCCGATCGGATTGGCGCTGGCGAGGTGAACGGCGAGATCCGGAGAGACCAGACCGGCCAGTCTATCCCAGTCCCGCGCATCGATCGTGGCATAGAGATTTCGAGCAATTTCCCGGATATCCATCGCGTGTCCTCGCTGGCTGCCGCCCACGGTTGAACGACGACGAGACGATCAGGTTCCGCTCCTCGCAATGCGCAGCCGAACTGCCGCGTCAGCACGTTGCCGATCCCGACGGGGCCAGCGGTGATTCAAGCCAAGGTGTCTTTCACCAATCGCTTGCTTCACCGATCCAGGACAGACCTGACCTCGACGAGGTTCGATCGAACCCTAAGCACATAGAAACCCATCGTGGTGAGGTGGGTGGGCATGATCCAGCCATCCTCGCGGCCGTTGGAGATTATCAGAGGCTGGATGGCGAGCGCTGCCTTGAGCTGGCCTTCCACGCTGTTCCACAGCGGCGTGAGGCCGCGATTGTCGAGGATCTGCTGAAAATCGTGATGCGCCGCCGTCAGGATGCCATAATAGCCGTAGAGCTGGCCGTAGGCGAACCAGAAGCGGTCGTCAGCGCGCGTGTCGAACCAGCCGCTGTTGAAGTTCTGCGAACGGTCACGGATCAGGTCCGACGTCGAGCCTATGTCACTCGCGATCCGATCGACGAACTGCAACAGATTGTCGGCGCGCGCGTTGAAGACAACCTCGCATTTCATGAGCCGGTCGTTGAAGGCGCGAAGGCTGCTCGCCGCCGTGCGATAAAAACTCGGCGTCGGGGTTTTCGGACCAAAGGGCCTGAGGCCGAAGTACCAGGTTTCCTCGTCGAAGGTGATCGCGCCGCGCGCATCCTGCAGGTTCTGGTCGATCTGGCTGGTGCCGCGGACGCGGCCCAGCGTGTCGACAAGCTCGACCGTGGTGCGCCGGATGGCCTGATTGACCCCGCGCTGGAAGGAGGCCTTGTTGTCGAGAAACGGCGTGCGGTCCCAGTCCATGCCGAAGAGCCCGAGCTTGTAGAGTATCATCGACGAGATCCAGGCATTCTCGTTGACGTTGAAATCGATGAGATCGGCCGTAACCTGGACAATGGCCGAGTTGGTGCAGGTCTTGACCTCTCCCTCGACGCCAGCGGTTTCTCCGGTGGCGGAAGGAGCGGGCTGTGCCGGCGTGGTTCCGGCCGGCTGCGTGAACCTATATGCTTCCGCATAGGCGGGATTGAAATTGCTCCAGACCTGCGTGTTCCAGATGAAATAGCCGTAGAGGCCGATCAGCATGAGCAGAGCGAGGCCGAGCACCGCCTTCAGGATCCAGCCGCGCTGCGTATACCAGCGCCCGGCCCACAGGAACGGCCACAGGATCACGCCGACGGCGAAGCCGATGCCGCGGCCGATCCACTGGAACATCCGTGTGAAAAAGTTCACGATCGGATCAAGCATGGCGATGTCACCCCTCGTCAGTCAGCCAAGTATTCGATAAGGTTAGGCATTCAATCGGTAAGGCCGTAGAGGCGTGTGCGAAACGCCACCTTGTCTTTCAGATATGTGGTTTTCAGAACGTCCACAACATGCGATCGCCGAGCGTCGCTGAAGCCGTCATAGTCCCTGTAAAAACCCGGTTTGTTGAAGACGTAGCGCGAGACGAAGTCCTGCGGCACGAAATCCGAGATCAACTGGTTGGTCAGCCAGGCGTCGGGATGTCCGGGCTTGGCCCGGATCGTCAGGAAACGCTGCTGCGGGAACACGTCGTCGATCTTGAGATAGCCGAGGCGAGCGATCTCGCGCTTGGCGGCGTTGAGAAAGGGAAAATTTCCGTCCCTGGTGATCAGGTCGGCATGGCTGTGGATCCAGGTCTGCAGCCAGACCTTGTCGACGTCGGTCAGGTTGCGGTCGGGCTCGGCGTCGCGGATCAGCGCCCGCACCACCATTTCGGCGCGGTGCTCGAGATAGCCTGATGTTTCGATCCACGAGGCCCGCGGCAGTTCGATGCGGCCGGTCGCGGCAAGGAACTTGAACACCCTGTCGGCATCATTGATCGAGAGGTAGCTCACCTGCCACGGCCGCGAGCGGCGGAAGCCGGGTGCTGCCGGGTCGCTGATCATCGTCGTCATGTCGGGGTCGATGAACACATAGAGCCCGCCGAAATGGCTGGTCCAATAGGCGCTGTGGCGAAAGATCACCTGATCCGGCACCAGCGCGTTCTCGCGGATGTCGCCGCAGATCTTGGCCAGCTCGACCATGCGGGTGAGCATGGCGCTGTCGCGCCAGGCGTCCGGCTCCTGCTTCAACCGGTCGACGAGCTTGCCGAGTTCGGCGGCTTTGCCGAGCACGTCCTCCGCCGACAGCACCTTGAACTCGACTTGGTTGATCGACAGCAGGTCCTCGATGTCGTCGACCTTGGGGACCGAATCCTCGATCTCGCCGTAGATGACATCCTTGATGGTCAGCGCGTCGATGGCGCGCTGGTTCGTCGACATGAACTCGAACATCAGCTGCGAGGTGTTGGAAAAGGCGGTGTGGACCACCGGCAGGTCGACCTGCGACGGCGTCAGGAGGATGAAGCGGCGATTGATCTCGTTGGGATCGAGGTAGCTGTAGTCGCCGCATTCCTCGGCCACTTGCGGCGAGAAGCCGGTGCGGTCGATCTCGAAGCTCTTCAGCTTCGTCGGCTTCAGGCCGAAGGCGACCAAAGCCTTGTTGTAGCGCTGGATCAGATGTGGCTCGTCGATGGTCAGCAGCCGGCCATAGATCAGCTCGTTCTCGCGCAAAAGGTCGGACTTCCTGGCCATTATTCCTTCTCCCCGTTCACGGGGAGAAGGTGCCCGAAGGGCGGATGAGGGGCAGTGCAAGCGCTCATCATCTTTTCTCCGAAGTTGCCGAAGGCAGAAATTTTGCGTCGACAGCTATCATCTTCTCATCCAGTCGACCGTCCAGGACCGCTACGATCGTATCCAACACGCTTTTGCGGCTCGCTAGGACATCAGCGTGCCACACCCGCAGCACCGACCAGCCGTTCCGATTCATCGTTTCATCCCTGTATCGATCCTGGGAACGATTTGCATGCTGGCTCCCATCGACCTCCACGACCAGATTGGCCTCTCGGCAGGCAAAGTCTGCGAAATACGGACCGATCGGCAACTGGCGAACAAATTTGTACCCGTTCAACCGTCGTCCGCGCAGTTCGCTCCAAAGTTTATCTTCGGCGTCGTTTTCGACCTTCCGCAGTTGCCGGGCTCTCGCCACTTTCGGTTCGTTTCCACCACGCATTGCGCTGCCCCTCATCCGCCCTTCGGGCACCTTCTCCCCGTGAACGGGGAGAAGGAAAAGGGCTCACGCATTCCACAGGCCCTTCTTCTTCAGCTCCTCGATCTCGCGGACCGCGCGGTCGCGCAGGCGGGTGTCGCGGATCAACTTGGTCACTGCGGCGTCGTCTGACTTGTCGGAATAGCGGAACTCCGAGTCGGCGTAGCGGTTGACCTCCTGCATGACCATGTCCATCGAGAACGGGCCGCGCAGTTCCTCGATCATCGCCTTCTTGTCGTCGTAGCTCTTGTGCATGAAGACTTCAGGCTTCTCGAACCATTCGTCCGGCAACTCGAGGTCCATGGCGCGCATCTTGATCGCATCGGTGACATTCTTGATGGCGCGGCCGGTGAAGCGCGGCTCGGCCTCCTTGATCATGTGCAGATAGGTGCCGATGTCGGCCATCGACTTCGGCGCGCCGTTCTCCTTCATGTAGCGCTCATAGACCTTCATCAGCCCGTCTTCCCTGGGCTTCTCGTGCTCTTCATAGGCCTCCATCACCGCGCGCTGGATTTCTTGGGCGGCATAGAGCTTGTGGTCGCCGAGCGGGATCTTGTGGTTTTTCCCCGCGAGCAGCACGAAGATGTCGATATAGTCGTCGCGCGTTTGGGGTCCATCGACCAGCCAGCGAGCGCCGGCGCGCTGGCGCAGCGCGTCGTCGACGTTTTCGGGATAGTTGGAGAACATGCCGAAGGAGCAGTTGCCGCGCACCACCGTGGCCGCACCCCCGAATGCGTCCATCAGGACGCCGGTGATTTCCTGCTGGCCGGCCGAGGCGCGATCGTCGGAGCGGCGGGCCGCCACCTGGTCGATATCGTCGATGGTGCCGAAGCCGATGACGCGCGGGTTCAGCACATTGTTGATGAACTGGCGGCAGTTCTGGCCCGACTTGCCCTGGTAGGAGGAGATCTGGTCGACGCCGAAATTCTCGTAGGCGAAGGGATAGCCGGCGACCTGGCAGTAGCCGTTGACGAGACCGGCGATCATCTGGATCAGCGTCGTCTTGCCGGTGCCGGGCGCGCCGTCACCGATGAAGGTGAACAGGAAGCCGCCGAGCTCGACGAACGGGTTCAGCTCGCGCTCGAAATCGTATGCCATCAGCATCTTGGCGAGCTTGACCGACTGGTATTTGGCGATGTGGTTGCCGACGACCTCTTCCGGCTTCTTGAAGGTCATCACCAGCGGCTTCGACCGCTTGCCCGGCGCGACGTCGAAGCCGTCGAGGGTGAAGTCGTCGACGTCGATGCGGATATGCGCATTCTCAAACGGACCAATGCCGTCGAAGCGGCCCTTTCGCGCCAAAAGCCCGTCGATGACGACACGGGCGAATGCGCGCGCCGGGGTCATCAGCTCGGCGTCGTCCTTCGCACCTGCTATCGCCCTGTCGAGGCCGGCCACGATCGATTTCACCGCGTCCTGCGGCGTGTCGAACAAAAAGTCCGGCTCGGGCGTGTCGTTCGGCGCCTCGCCATCGCTGTCGATCAGCTGGAACAGATAGGAGGCAAGGCTGAAGGCCGAAATATAGGCCGAGGCCGACAGCAGCTTCTTGAAGGCGGCGGCCTCGTCGCCTTCGAGCGGCGCGCGGGCGTTTTTCGCCTTCAGGCTCTCGAGATCTGAGCCTTCGGCGAAGACATCTGATATGGCCAGCGCGATCGCCAGCCCGCGCCGGGTGCGATAAAGCAGCATGTGCTGTGCAATGCTCAGCAGCTGGTCGTCGGGATGGACGGCGGCGACGGTCTTGGAAAGCTCGACCTCGCGGGTGCGGCGCACCGAGCCGACCGAGACGGTCGAGACGAAGCGGCGGTTGGTGCCGGCCAGTGCGGTACCGGATTCCCGCGACGGGTCCTCCAGCACGACAATGCGGGTGATGAAGCTCTGCGCGGTGGCGCGGTGCTTTTCGATTGCCGCTTCCGAAATCGTGGTCAGGCCGGTGTCCATGAAGGATGCTCCGCGGTTTGACTGTCAGACGTCACTGATGACCTGTCCTTTGGACAGGATGTGGACCTTGTAGCCGGAAAAGATCTTCTGCGCCTCGCCGGCGGCGTAAAGCGCCTGATAGGCCTCATGCGGGATCAGCGCGTGCTTCTCGTAGCTCGACACGCCTTGTCGCGCCGCCTCCAGATCGTCGGTGTCGATGAAGAATTCCTGCGTCGCCTTCTCGCTCGAAAACAACCCCTTGCGACCTGGCTTTTCGGATTTCGAATAAACCTCCTGGATGGTCCAGGTCAGCAGCCAGGCGTTTTCCGGCTTGCGCACCTTGTCCAGAATGTCGGTCACCGTCGAATTGTTGTCGGTGATCCCGGCCGAATAGAAAGGCCCGAGCACGACGCGGCGCAGCTGCTTGGGGTGGAGTTGCTCGAAATCCTTGTCGAGGTTGACCGCGATCGTAGCCGGCGACAGCGTATAGGCGGAGTTCTTCTCGGTGAAGTCGTCGAAGCGGTGGGCAAGCTCGGGATTGAGCAGTCCTTCAACCGGAAGCGGAATGTCGACCTTTTCGTTGAGCTTGCCATTGCGGTCGACAAGCTGCCCGATCATCTCTTCGGAGGAATCCTCGACCGTCACCATGTAGACCAGCGGCAGGTTCGCGCTGCCGTCGAAGGCTGCCCAATGGACGAGGTAGTAAGGCCGCCTGGTCTTCGGATTGACCGAGACTTTTGCCGTCTGCGCCAAGGTGAACGGCCCGAAGGTCGTCTCGCTCCTGACGCCTTCCAGATAAAGCCGCTCGGCCATCGACTTCTGCAGCGCCTCGGGGAATTCCTTGTGGCGCAGGATGAAGTCGGCCACTTCCTCGCGCAACTCGTCGGCCAGCGGTATGTTGGCGAGACGCGTATCGGCCTGGCGGCGGTCGTTTTCCAGTTCGAGCACGTTCTGGAAGACCGGAAAGCCGCTTTCGGCACGCGAGATGCGGAATGTCTCCATGAAGCCCAGCCGGTTGCGCCAGCAGGAAAACGAGTTGTCGAGCCGCGCAATGTTTTCGGCGACGATCTTGGCGACGATGCCGTGCCGGTAGAGCGGCGAGCGATCGTCGCGCATGAACACTTCGAGGCCGCTGAGTGCCGCGGTGATCGCCGAGAAATAACGCGTTGCCGCTTCGTTTTCGGGGGTCATGCAGCCAGCCCTTGGGAGATATGCAGCAATTACGACTGCACGTAGGTTGCCGCATTGTGCTTTTTCAGCACGTCGTCGAAGCGGCGGGCAAAGGCATCGTCGGCCAGCTTCTTGCGGCGCTGGATGTCGGCGGTCGCCACCATGTTCTTCTCGTGCATTTCGAGGAGATCGCCAATGTGCTTCTGCGAGGCCGCGCCGATGCCGGCCATGGTTTCCTCGGCGGTGTTGTCGACCTGGCTGCCCAGCGTGTTGATCTTGTGGGCGACGTCCTGCTGGGCGGCGGTCTTCAGCGAATCTTCCAGGGCCTTGTAGAGCACGATGCGCTGCTCGGTATCGATGGTCAGCTTGTTGATCAGCGTCGACTGCGCCGCGATCTGGTTGTTGAGCGAATCGACGAAGGTCTGGAACATCGAGGTGTAGCGCTCCAGCGTCTGGCTTTCGGCCAGCAGTTCCTGCTCCTTGGCCTGCTTCTCGTTGTACTCGGTTGCCAGTTTCGAACGCTCGCCCTCAAGCTCGGTGCGCTCCTTCTGGCTGGTCGAGGCGGCGATCTTGTTCTCGATGTCGAGCAGCATCGGATTGAGCTCCTCGATGCGCTTTTGCACGGTCTCGAGATTCGACATGGTTGCCTTGCGACGCTCGATCACCTGCGACAGGCTGGCCTCGGAGGTCTTGTAACGCTGGTCGAGGATCTGCTTCTGCGCCTTGAGGATGCCGACGATGGTGTCGGATTTCGCCAAAAGCTCCTGCAGATTGCCGGCCAGCGACATGTTGCGGACGCGGTCGGTGCGCATGCGCTGCTTGCTCTGGTCGGAAAATATGCCGACGAAGCTTTCCCAGCCGGTGTAGTTCTTCATGCTCTCGAATTCGGCGCCGAAGACGTTGGTGGCGTCCTCCAGCCCGATGATCAGGTCGGCGATGTTGCCTTCCATCACCTTCTGCTGCTTCAGTACATCCTCGATGCGGGCGTTCTCGAGGTCGAAATTGGCGTCGCCGATCTTCCTGTCGGTCTTGGCAAGCGTGTCGAGCACGGCGCCGGACTGCTCGATCTTGGTGCGCATGTCCTGCACGACCTGATTGGTCTTGGCAATTTCGGCATCGAAATTCTGCAATGTCGCCATAGGAGCCTCCCGCTTCGGCAATTGTTCGTGTCGCGAACGCCGCGAATATATGTATGGCAAGGGGGGAAGGAAAGGCGGAAGATTAGGGCTGATAGGGCGCCGAAAAAGTAAAATAAAAGAAAGCCCGTCTCGGGCCTGCCTTCAACCGCTGGTGATTGGCGAAAGCCGAAGCGACATCCGATCTCCCCCCTTGCGGGGGAGATGTCCGGCAGGACAGAGGGGGGTGGGAAGGATCGCCCAACGTCTGCTTCAGCCAATTCCAACTGAAATCAGCCTGAGGGCCTGGCTGCGATTGATTGACAGCCCGGAGGGACAGCACCCCCCTCTGCCCTACCGGGCATCTCCCCCGCAAGGGGGGAGATCGGCAGCTTCGCCGACGGCGCTTACCAAGCCGCCCTTTTAAGCCGAGTTGTCCCGACGCGGGGAGGGGGCGTCCCGACGTTCCACCGGAAAAGCGCCTGGCCACCGGAAAAGTGCCTGGCCACCGGAAAAGCGGCGAACCTGTCGCTGGTCGGGCAGCCCGCGCCGTTGCTCGCAATCGTCTTATCGCTTGAAACCGCACCAGAATGGTGTTTGGCTGACGAAACAAGGCGGAGACAAAACCGCAATTTCGCTTCGCCGACAGATCACAATGGGAGAATACAGATGTCGTGTATGAAACTACTTGCCGCCGGCTTCGGTCTGGCGGCATTTCTTTCGGCGAGCGGTGCACTCGCCGCCGAGCCGGAAAGCTGCAAGCCGGTGCGTTTTGCCGATGTCGGCTGGACCGACATCACCGCCACCACCGCTACCGCCAGCGTCATCCTCGAAGCGCTCGGCTACGAGCCCGACGTGCAGGTGCTGTCGGTTCCGGTCACCTACACCTCGCTGAAGAACAAGGACGTCGACGTCTTCCTCGGCAATTGGATGCCGACCATGGAAGCCGACATAAAACCCTATCTCGAAGACAAGTCGGTCGAGACGGTCGTGACCAACCTGGAAGGCGCGAAATATACGCTCGCCGTTCCACAGCACACCTATGATGCCGGTCTGAAGGATTTCGCCGATATCGCCAAATTCAAGGACAAGCTCGACGGCAAGATTTACGGCATCGAAGCCGGCAATGACGGCAACCGCCTGATCCTCGACATGATCGCCGCCGACAAGTTCGGCCTGAAGGATTTCGAGCTTGTTGAAAGCTCCGAGGCCGGCATGCTGTCGGCGGTGCAGAAAGCGGCCGCATCGGGCGAAGACGTGGTCTTCCTCGGCTGGGAGCCGCATCCGATGAACGCCAACATCAAGATGGCCTATCTGTCGGGTGGCGACGAGGTGTTCGGCCCGAATTTCGGCGGCGCGACCGTCGCCACCAATGTCCGGGCCGGCTACACCACCGAATGCCCGAACGTCGGCGCACTGCTCAAGAACATGGTGTTCTCGCTCAAGATGGAAAACGAGATCATGGGTGCGATCCTCAATGACGGCGCCGACCCGAAAGCCGCGGCCACCGAATGGCTCAAGGCCAATCCGGACGCGATGACGCCATGGCTCGCCGGCGTGACGACCTTCGACGGCGGCGACGCCGCGGCCGCGGTGAAAACCGCACTGGGTTCGTAGCAAACTTACACCTCCCCCGTGTGGGGAGGTTCGGCGCGGCACGCGCCGCGGTTGGGATGGTTCGGAACGGAGCATAACCGTGACCATCCCACCCGGCTCGGCTGCGCGGTTCGGCCCACTCCGTCAGGGGAGAGGTGAAGAAGAATGAGGGGACATTTGCCATGGATCCGGTTTCGCAACTGATTTCGAGCTTCAAGATCCCGATCGGGCGGTGGGGCAAGACCTTCTTCGACTTTCTGACCACCAATTTCGAGTGGTTTTTCGACAGTATCGCCGACGGGCTCACCGTCGTTCTCGACGGGCTCGTCGATCTTTTGCTGCTCGTCCCCCCGGTCCTCCTGGTCGCCGCCATAGCCGGGCTTGCCTGGTACCTGCAGAAATCATGGAAGCTGGCGCTTGCTGTCGCGCTCGGCCTGCTCTTCATCGTCAACCAGGATCTCTGGCAGGAAACCGTCGAGACGCTGGTGTTGGTCGTGGGTGCCGCTGCGGCCTCGATGGCCATCGGCGTGCCGATCGGCATCTGGGCGGCGCATAACGAGCGCGGCTACCGCTATCTCCAGCCGGTCCTGGACCTGATGCAGACCATGCCGACCTTCGTCTACCTGATCCCGGTGCTCATTCTCTTCGGCCTCGGCATCGCACCCGGCCTCATCGTCACCGTCATCTTCGCGGCTCCCGCGCCGATCCGCCTGACGCATCTCGGCATCACCTCGGTGCCGAAACCGATGATCGAGGCCGGCGAAGCCTTCGGCGCGACGAAACGCCAGCTGCTGTGGAAAGTCGAGCTGCCGGCGGCGCTGCCGACCATCATGGCGGGCCTGACGCAGTGCATCATGCTTTGCCTCTCCATGGTGGTGATCGCTGCGCTCATCGGCGCCAACGGCCTGGGCAAGCCGGTGGTGCGCGCACTGAACTCGGTCAACATCCCGCTCGGCCTCGAAGCCGGCCTCGCCATCGTCGTGCTCGCCATCATCCTCGACCGCATCAGCCGCATCGGCACGGGAGCCGCCAAATGAGCGCTGCGGTCGATTTCAAGAATGTCGACATCGTCTTCGGCGCGGCGCGCAAGGAGGCGCTGGCGCTCGTCGACAGCGGCGCGACGCGTCAGGAAATCCTGGAGAAGACCGGCGCCGTGCTCGGCTGCGCCGGTGCCAATTTGACCGTCAACGAGGGCGAGATTTCCGTCCTGATGGGCCTCTCCGGCTCCGGCAAATCGACGCTGCTGCGCGCCGTCAACCTGCTCAACGTGCCGGCGCGCGGCAACGTCATGGTCAAGGACGGCGACCGCATGGTCGATGTCGCGGCCTGCGACGCCGCCACGCTGCGCCACATCAGACAGACGCGGGTCGCCATGGTGTTTCAGCAGTTCGGCCTTCTGCCCTGGCGCACCGTCGCGGAAAATGTCGGCTTTGGGCTCGAGCTTTCCGGCGTGCCTGAAGCCGAGCGCAAGGCGCGCGTCGACCGCCAGTTGAAGCTCGTCGGGCTCGACCAGTGGGCGTCGAAATACGCCCACGAGCTTTCCGGCGGCATGCAGCAGCGCGTCGGGCTGGCGCGCGCGTTTGCCACCGAAGCGCCGATCCTGCTGATGGACGAGCCGTTCTCGGCGCTCGACCCGCTGATCCGGACCAAGCTGCAGGACGAATTGCTGCAGCTTCAGGCCGAGCTGAAGAAGACCATCGTCTTCGTCAGCCACGATCTCGAGGAGGCGCTGAAGATCGGCAGCCACATCACCATCATGGAAGGCGGGCGCATCGTGCAGACCGGGGCGCCGGAAGACATCGTGCTGCGTCCCGCCAACGACTATGTCCGCGACTTCATCGCCAATGTGAACCCCCTCTCGGTGCTGACTGCCTGGAACGTGATGCGCGACCGCCGTGATCTCGACCACGGCGAGGACGGCTGGGTGTGGCTCGACCGCCGCAAGACGACGCGTTTCAAGATCGACGAGCACGGGCTGGTGGCAGCGGCCGAGCGCGACGGCAAGCCGGCGTTCTGGGTGTCGTGCGCCGATGTCGAGGCGCAGCCGGAGGAGACGACGCAGGTATTCTGGGCCAATCCCGGCACCTCGCTGAAGACGGTGATGCTGGCCATGCACCGCTCGCAGACCGCACCGGTGGCGCTGTTCGACGACCAGTCGCGCTTCGTCGGCGCCATCGGCATCAGGGATGTGTTGTCGGCGGTGTTGCGGCGGTAGCTATTTCTAAACGAAACGGCCCGTATCGTTTCTTCGCGGTCTCTGCGCGGCTTAGCGGCGGTCCCACATAAGGCATGGACTTGTGAACGGCGGCGCCCCGCCAGGAAGGCGGTTTGCGGGCGGTTCAAAATGGACGATTGCTTTCGTTCATGTCAGAATAAAAGCGAAATTCTTGCGCGCAGTTGCCGGTTCCGATGCCTGAGATCGTCACCAAACCCCGCACCAAGACGAAGCCGAAGATCGAACGGCCGAAGCTCTACAAGGTCATCCTCCTCAATGACGATTTCACGCCGCGCGAGTTCGTGGTGACGGTGCTCAAGGGCGAGTTCAAGCTGAGCGAGGACCAGGCTCGGCGGGTGATGATCACCGCGCACCAGCGCGGCGTCTGCGTCGTCGCCGTCTTCACCAGGGACGTCGCCGAGACCAAGGCGACACGGGCGACCGATGCCGGCAAGGCCAAGGGCTACCCGCTGATGTTCACGACGGAACCGGAGGAGTAGCGCCGGCTTCCCCCCTCCCCTTGCTGCGGGAGAAGGTGGATTGGCGCGCAGCGCCAAGACGGTTGAGGGTACTGGACGGAGTGCGGTAATTGACAACTGCTCATCGCCGAGGCACGGTTCGCAGCGCTGCGTAGGGCGCATCGGTGTAACGTCGAAAGGGCAATGCCCGCCTATACTGTGACCACAGTTGCGCCTATGCCGAATCTCGAAAACCTCAAAAAGCAGGCCAAGCAATATTGCGGTGGCACCGCGAACGGTACTATCCGGTCGCAGCCGAGATCAGAGCTGCGTTGCCACGCTTCCAGCATCTCGATGACAATCAGGTACTGGAAGCAAATTTCAAGCTCAGCGACGCGCAGGAACTGATCGCGCGTCAATTGGGGTTCGAGGGATGGCAGGCGCTCAAGACAGGAGCCCCAGCCATGACAGATCAGAAAAAACAGACCGTACCTGCACCCGTTCTGAGTTCAACCTCAGCGCAGTTGTTCGTCACCGACATCAAAGCGTCGTTCGAATTCTTCACCACCAAGCTCGGCTTCGGAGTCGACTTTGTTTACGGCGACCCGGCATTTTACGGACAGGTGACACGTGACAATGCGCAACTCGCGCTGAGGTTGGTTTGCGAACCTGTGTTCGTTGGCGATATACGGCAACGTGAACACCTGCTCTCCGCCGGGATCACAGTCGATACTGCAGACGAGATTAAACAGCTCTTTCTGAATTTTCAGGCTGCAGGGGTGCCCTTTCACCAAGCCCTCAGGAAAGAACCCTGGGGTGCCAGAAACTTCATTGTTCTGGATCCAGACGGAAATCTCATTTTGTTTGCTGGCCCGGGCGACTGAGCCGTCTGCGTCGTCGCCGTCTTCACAAGGGACGTCGCCTCGACCAAGGCGACGCGAGCGACCGATGCCGGCAAGGCCAAGGGCTACCCGCTGATGTTCACGACGGAACCGGAGGAGTAGCGCCCGCTTCCCCTTCTCCCCCTGTGGGAGAAGGTGGATTGGCGCGCAGCGCCAAGACGGTTGAGGGGGCCTGGACGGAGTGCCGTCGCTGCCAAGCTGGAACACCCCCATCCGACCGAGCGGAGCCTGTCCTCGGGCTTGCCGGAGGCAAGACCCGTGGGCTCGGCCACCTTCTCCCACAAGGGTGAGAAGGGGAAGGCGCGTCGCTAACGCCC
Source organism: Mesorhizobium sp. WSM4816 (assembly GCF_055811535.1). Taxonomy (NCBI): domain Bacteria; kingdom Pseudomonadati; phylum Pseudomonadota; class Alphaproteobacteria; order Hyphomicrobiales; family Phyllobacteriaceae; genus Mesorhizobium; species Mesorhizobium sp. WSM4816. The sequence continues at coordinate 25,477 of NZ_JBVVQR010000024.1, forward strand.
CTCTCGGTACCACATCGAGCCCAATGCCAGAAGCAGCAGCCCGAGGCCGAGGAACCCGCCGAACAGCGGCACGCGCGAGACGGCCTTCAGCACGCTGTCGTCGGTGGTGCGCAGGCCGATCCAGTCGTTGCCGGCCGCCGCGCCCGTGGGGCGAACCGGGACGACCGACGGCAGCGTCACGCCGCCGGCGAGATTGCCAAGGGTCGACGATTGCGCCAGCCGGCGCACGCTGCCGCCGGTGGCCTCGGCCGGGGCTCTCAGCCGGTTCTCGGTTGAGACGACGTCGGTGAATTCCGGTGCGTTGACCGGGCCGACATGGGCAAGTGCTTTCAGGTCGCCATTGCCGACCTGATAGAGGCCGATCTCGCTCGTCTCGATGCTGCCGAGGAAAACGCCGGGTTCAGCTCTCTCGAGCTTGACGGTCATCGCCTTGCCGGACGGGGTGATGATCTGCGCCGGGCCGGGATCGTCGCTCATCGTCTGGCGGCGGATTTCCAGCATCATGCCGCGGCCGTCGGCAGTCAGCCGCTCCTCCTCGAGTTCGGGCTCCTTCATCAGCCAGTGGGCGATGCGGCGATAGAGCTGGACATGCGGGCCGCCGCCCTCGAAGCCGCGCGCCCACAACCAGCCCTGGTCGGATAAAAACATGCCGACGCGGCCTTCACCCTTGCGGTCGAGCAGCAGCAGCGGTCGGTTGTCGGCGCCCTTCATCACCGCCTCGCCCCCGGGGTTCTCGACGCCGATGGTGCGGAACCAGCGGCTCCAGTGCGGCGGTTCGGTGGCGGAGCCGTCAAGCCCGCGCGTCACCGGATGGCGCTGGCCGAGCTCGGTAAGGCGCGGATAAAAGGCCTTTTCGACGACTTCGCCGGTCGGCATCGCCGGCAGCGCCGACATCAAAGGCGTGCGGGCGATGGAACTTTCGCCGGCATATTCGGGTCCTGCCGCGATCAGCAGCGCGCCGCCCTTTTCAACATATTCGGCGATGTAGTCGTAATAGAGGACCGGCAGCACGTCGCGGTGCTGGTAGCGGTCGAAGATGATCAGGTCGAAATCCTTGATCTTCTCGACGAACAGTTCGCGCGTCGGGAAGGCGATCAGCGACAATTCGTTGATCGGCGTGCCGTCCTGCTTTTCCGGCGGCCGCAGAATGGTGAAGTGGACCAGATCGACCGAGGCGTCGGATTTCAGCAAATTGCGCCAGGTGCGTTCGCCGGCATGCGGTTCGCCGGAAACCAGCAGCACGCGCAAATTCTCGCGGATGCCGTCGATCAGCGCGATGGCGCGGTTGTTGGTGTCGGTGAGCTCGTCGGGCTCGGGATCGATGGCGAGCTCGACGATGTTGCGGCCGCCGCCGGGAATGGTCACCTGCAGCGGCATGGCCTGGCCGATGGTGGCGCGCTCGACCGAGACCTGCTCGCCATTGACCGAGACGCGCACATCGACCGAGCCGGCCTCGTTGTTGGTGCCGATGACGCGATAGGTCATTTCCAGCGGCTTGCCGACCAGACCGAAACGCGGCGCATTCTCGAAGCGGATGCGGCGATCCTTTTCCTGGTCGTTGCCGGTGATCAGCGCGTGCAGCGGCGCGTTGAAGTCGGGCGTGCCGCCTGGGGCGTCATGCACCTCGCCGTCGGTGATCATGACGGCACCGCCGATGCGCGAAGGCGGCACGTCGCGGAAAGCGCTCTCAAGCGCCCCGAAAAGCCGCGTTTCGGTGCGCTCCTCGGCGGCTTCCGACTTGCCGGCCTCGACGACGCGGATGTCGAACTGCTTGAAGCGGCCGAGGCGCTGCTGAAGCCCGGCCAGCGCCTCGTCGGTCTGCCTGGTGCGCTCGCCAATGTCCTGGCTCTGGCTGCGGTCGACGACGACGGCGACGACGCTTTTCAGCGCCTCGCGCTCTTCGTCGAGCAACACCGGGTTGAGCAGGGCCGCAGTCAGCGCCAGCAGGGCGGCAAAACGGAACACCGCGCCACGCTGGCGGAACCACAGGCCGACCAATGCCAGCAGCAACAGTGGCGCCAGCACCAGGCCGAGCAGCGGCCAGGAGATGAGCGGTTCGAAGGCGAGCGACAAGTTCATGGCTTACTGCCCCAGCCGTTCGAGCAGCACCGGCACATGCACCTGATCGGATTTGTAGTTGCCGGTCAGCATGTACATCATGATGTTGACGCCGGCGCGCAGCGCATAAATGCGCTGCATCGGATCCGACGGCACGGTCGGCAAAAGCGGGTCGCCATTCTCGTCGACCGCCCAGGCGCCGGCGAAATCATTGGCGGTGATCATGATCGGCGAGACGCCGTCGCCGGTGCGTACCGGGCGGTTCTCGGTGTTGCTGGCTTCGAGCGACGCCGCGACCCAGAGCGGGCCACCGGCGAAGCGTCCGGGAAACTCAGGCAGGATGTAAAAGGATTTGGTCAGCACATGGTCCGACGGCACCGGCTCCAGCGCCGGCACGTTGAGGTTGCCGAGGATGTCGCGCAGCCGCTCCGTCGCCGGGCTGGCCTGCTCCGCGCCGATGCCGGTGGCGAACTGGTCGCGCGTGTCGAACAGCACCGTGCCGCCCTGCTGCATATAGGCGTCGACGCGGGCGATCGCGGCCTGGCTCGGCATCGGCGCGGCAGGATCGATCGGCCAATAGATCAGCGGATAGAAGGCAAGCTGGTCCTTCGAGATATCGACGCTGGCCGGCGCCCCCGGCTCGAGCGCGGTCTTCTCGATCAGGAAGCGGGTCAGGCCCTCCAGCCCGGCCTGGCTGATCGAATCGACGCTCCGGTCGCCGGTCTGCACATAGCCGATCCGGGTTTTCGAAATGTCCTCGATCGCCCGCTCATCACCGGGTTTGGCATCGTCGGCGCGGGCGATGTCGGTGTGGCCGACCAGGGCGCCGAGCGCAATCAGCAGGGCGGCGGTGGTTGCGGCGGCTTTGCCGGCGCGGCGCGGCCGGCGCGATAACAGGCCGCCCATCCAGAACACCGCCAGCGTATCAAGGACCATCAGCAGGAGAGCTGCCGCCACCAACGGGCCCTTCAAATTGTGCGATTCGTCGAAAGCGTACTGGACGGTGGTGACCGGCACGGTGATCTGAGGACGGACCAGCGGCGCCAAGCGGCTTTCGGCATTGAGCAGATTGTGAGCGATGACGCCGGTGTCGGAGCCATACAGGCCGGGCGGATTCTCGAACGTCACCGGCAGCGGGCCGGCACCCGGCACCAGCGGCCGTGCATCCGGCGTCGGCGGCACCAGCGTGCCATCGGCTGATATCATGCGGTAGGGCGCCAGTGAGGCGGCGGCGGCTTCGGCATTGGCGACCGCCGCACCCTGGTTGCGCGACAGTTGCACGATGCGGCGCAGCATCTCGACGAAGCTGCCGGAGATCGGCAGGTTCGACCAGGTCGCCTCCGGCGTGACATGGAACAGGACGAGCGTGCCTTTGCCCTTCTTCATACCGGTCACCAGCGGCGTGCCGTCGGCAAGCGTCGCCCAGCTGCGCTCGACGATATCGGGCGTCGGCTCGGCCAGCACCTGCCTGGTGACGGTGACCTCGGCCGGCGGAGCGAGATCGGCGAAGGGGCCGGTCTTCGGAAAATCGGTGACCGGCTGCGGCGTCGTCCACGACAGCGCGCCGCCGAGCGAGCGCTCGCCGGTGCGCAGCCTGACCGGCAGCAGGTCGTCGTCATTGCCGGCGGCGACCAGCCGCGAGCCGGCGAATCGCACCAGCGTGCCGCCATTGTCGACCCAGTCGACCAGCCTTTGCCGCACCGGCTGCGGAATGGTGCCGACATCGGCCATGACGATCATCGCCGGCTTCTGGTCGAGGAGCTGCGGGATGGCGTCGGCAAGGTCGGCGCTCGACGGCTCGGCCAGATCGGCGAAGGGCTGCAGCGCGCGGCGGATGTAGTACAGCGGCGACAGAAGCGGCTGCGCCTGGTCGGCTTCGGCCTGCGACAGCAGTCCGACGCGGCGGCGCTTGGAACTCTCGTCGAGCACGCGGACGGCACCGGCCTGCCGCTGACCGTCGAGCGCGATCGAGGCGAAGTCGTTGCGCAGCTCGAACGGCACCGCCATCGTGCCGGTGGCGGTGGATTCGCCCGGTGAGAAGGTCAGCGTGGCGTCGGCGATGCGGCGGCCCTTGTCGTCGAAGGCGCCGGCGGTCACCTGAGCCGGCGCCGGATCGCCCGGCGCGCGGATTGCGGTCAGCTCGAAGCCGTCCACCTGGTTGTCGGCGCCAGTCAGGCCGATCAAGCCAGGCCGGTCGGAGGCGGCCCAGACGACACGGGCGGCGTTCTTAGACAGAAGCGTGTTGAAGGCGGCCTCGTCGCCTTCCGCCGCCAGACCGTCGGCGAGCACGGCGACGCTGGCGCCCGGCAAGCTCTCCAGGGTTGTCGCGACGCGGGCATAGACGGCCGGGCGGTCGGTCGGGATCGGCCGCGGCTTTGCCGCGCGCAGCCGGTCGAGCGCGGTGGCGGCGTCGAACGGGCCGATCTCGGCATTCGGTTTTTCGGCGGTGAAGGCGATGATGACAGGCACGTCGTTGGAGCTGGCATCGGTGATCAGCCGTTCGGCAGTGGCGACGCGCTGGCCCCAGTCGGCGGCACTTGCCCAGTCATTGTCGATGACCAGCGCAAGAGCGGTGCCCTCGGCCGGCAGTCTTTCACGCGGATTGAAGACAGGTTCGGCCAGAGCCGCAACGATAAGGGCCGCCATCAGCAGCCTGAGCAGCGTCAGCCACCACGGGCTCTGCTGCGGCGTCTCCTCGCGCTTCAGCACGCGGGCCAGGATCTTCAGCGGCGGGAAGACCTCGGTCTGCGGCTTGGGCGGGGTGAACCGCAAAAGCCACCAGATCACCGGCAGGGCCAGAAGGCCCCACAGCACCATCGGCGCCCCGAAGGAGAGCGGCAGCCAGCTCATGCGCGGATCCTCCCGGCTGAGCTGCCATCGACGGTCATCGCCATGTGGACACGCACCAGCGCATCGGAGGCGAGGCGGTCGGTGTGGTTGACGGTAAAGCTCCAGCCGAGGCGCTTGCACCAGTCGGTCAGTTCCTGGCGGCGGGCGATGTAAAGCAGTCGGTAGTCATCGCCCAGCGTTTCGGCGCGGCCCGCGGTCAGCTTGTCGCCGGTCTCGGGATCGGTGAATTCGGTGCGGCCGGCATAGGGGAATCTCTCCTCGGCCGGGTCGGCGACCTCGATCAGATGGGCACGCACGCCGTGGCGGGCGAGCACGTCAAGCCAGGCGATGGTGTCCTCGACCGGATCGAGGAAGTCGCTGACGATGACGATGTCGCAGAAGCGGCGGATTGCGGACAGGTCGGGCTTTGCCGGCAATTCGCCGGCATGGCTGAGTTGTGCTGCGATCCGCTCGGCGCCGTTGCGGGCGGTGAACGGATCGGTCAGCCCGGGCCAGGCGATGCGCTCGCCGCTGCGCGACAGAAGCTCGGCCATGGCCAGCGCCAGCACCAGCGCGCGGGACTCCTTCGAGACCGTGGCGCCGGTCGATTTGTAGAGCATGGAAGGCGAGGGATCTGCCCACAGCCACACCGTATGGGCGGCCTCCCATTCGCGGTCTCGCACATAGATGTGGTCGTCGCGGGCCGAGCGGCGCCAGTCGATGCGCGAGGAGTCGCCCTCGACATAGGGCCGGAACTGCCAGAAATTCTCGCCGATGCCGCGCTTGCGGCGGCCGTGCCAGCCGGCGATCACCGTGTTGACGATGCGACGCGCCTCGACTAGCAGGTCCGGCACCAGCGATGCCCGCAACCGGCCGCGGGCGAGCGCGTCACGCGTCGCCGCCGGAGCCTGGGCCTCGCCTATACGCGCCATCAGATGCCTTTTGCCAGTTTCGCCACCACGTCGCGCACGGTCGTGCCCTCGGCACGGGCGGCAAAGGTCAGCGCCATGCGGTGCTGCAGCACCGGCTCGGCCAGCGCTCTGATATCGTCGATCGACGGCGCCAGCCGTCCGTCATAAAGGGCGCGGGCGCGGGCGCACAGTGTCAGCGACTGGCTGGCGCGCGGGCCCGGGCCCCAGGCGACGTGCTTGTCGGTCTCGGCATTGCCCTGGCCGGGGCGCGCCGAGCGCACCAGTTGGAGGATCGCCTCGACGACGCTTTCCGGCACCGGCATGCGGCGAATGAGGGTCTGGATCTCCTTCAGCCGCGCCGGCTGCAGCACGTTCTGCGCCTTGGCGTCCTCAATGCCGGTGGTCTCCAGGAGGATGCGGCGCTCCGCCTCGATTTCCGGATAGAGGATGTCGACTTGCATCAGGAAACGGTCAAGCTGCGCCTCGGGCAGCGGATAGGTACCCTCCTGCTCCAGCGGGTTCTGCGTCGCCAGCACGTGGAAGGGCGCCGGCAGGTCATGGCGGACACCGGCAATGGTGACGTGGTATTCCTGCATCGCCTGCAGCAGCGCCGACTGGGTGCGCGGCGAGGCGCGGTTGATCTCGTCGGCCATCAGCAGTTGCGCGAAGATCGGCCCGGAGATGAAGCGGAACGAGCGCTTGCCGAATTCGTCCTGCTCCATCACCTCGGAGCCGAGAATATCGGACGGCATCAGGTCGGGCGTGAACTGGATGCGGCGGGAATCGAGGCCGAGCACGATGCCCAGCGTCTCGACCAGCTTGGTCTTGGCGAGGCCGGGCACGCCGACCAGCAGCGCATGGCCGCCTGCCAGCAGCGCCACCAGCGTGCGTTCGACGACGCTTTCCTGGCCGAAGATGACGCGGCCGACGCCCTCGCGAACCCTGGAAATGTCGGCCAGCGCCGTCTCGGCCAGGGCGATCATGTCCTCTTCGCTGATCGGGCTTTCCTTGATCATCACGCTCATGCAGCATCGATCCTTCTCGTTGGAAATACCGGCTTGCAGCTTCGACGCCACAGAGTGCCGCGATTCGGCCTCGCGTGGCGCCTGTCTTTGAACTTAAATCACTGACTTAGGCTGACAAGCGGAACAACAGTGACTATTTCGTGACCATGACAGAACGCGCCGAAGATCGTGAAGGAAGTTTGACGACCGCGACCGCGGCGCTCGGACTGGAGGCGCTGATCTCGCGTGCCGCCCGCGCGGGCAAAGGACCGGCGCCGGTGGATCGTTGGAATCCGGCCTTTTGCGGCGATCTCGACATGGAGATCAGACAGGACGGCACCTGGTTCTACCAGGGCACGCCGATCGGCCGCATGCCGCTGGTGCAGCTGTTTTCCTCCGTGCTGCGCAAGGACGAAGACGGCAGGACCTACCTGGTGACGCCGGTGGAAAGGGTCGGCATCCGCGTCGTCGATGCGCCGTTCATCGCCGTCGAGATGGATGTTTGCGGCACCGGCGATGGCCAGGTCATCACCTTTCGTACCAATGTCGGCGATGTGGTCGAGGCCGGGCTGGAGCATCCGCTGCGCTTTGTCGACGAGGAGGCAACCGGCGGGCTGAAACCCTATGTTCTGGTGCGCGGACGGCTGGAGGCGCTGGTGGCGCGGCCGGTCATGTATGAATTGGTCGAGCATGGCGAGGAGATCGAGGTCGGCGGCCGAAGGATGTTTGCGGTCCGCTCGAAAGGTGCGGTCTATCCGATCATGCCGGCGGAAAAACTGCAGCGGCTGAGCGCATGAGAGGGCGACGCCAAATGGACCGGGGCCAAATGGACCGGGGCCAAATGAACCGGGGCATGATGGACCAGGTGACGCGATGAACCAGGTGACACTATGGACCAAGTGACGCCGGCGCCGTTTTCGGCCGAGGATTTTCGCGCCCGCGTCGCGGCGCAGCCGCTGGCGCATGCCGCTGACGACTATGGTGACCATCGCTTCAACCCGGGACATCCGCGTTTGAAGCTCGCAAAGGCGCTGCGCGATGCCGCCGTGCTGATCCCGGTGGTCGATCACGGGCGCGACGCAACGCTTCTGCTGACCAAGCGGGCGGAAAAGCTGCGCAACCATTCGGGGCAGGTGGCCTTTCCCGGAGGCACGATCGATCCTACCGACCCGAGCCCGGAGGCGGCGGCATTGCGCGAGACATTCGAGGAGATCGGGCTTGGCCAGGATCGGGTCGAGATCATCGGCCGCATGCCCGATTACGTCTCCGGCAGCGGCTACCGGATCGCCCCGGTGCTGGGAATAGTGCGGCCGGACTTTTCGCTGACGCTGAATTCCGATGAGGTCGACGCCGCCTTCGAAGTGCCGCTGCGCTTTCTGATGGACCCGGCCAACCACGGCCGCGACAGCCGCATGTGGAACGATCTCGAATGGGTCTTCTACGAAATGCCCTATGACGGACAACACATCTGGGGCGTCACCGCGGGCATCATCCGCACGCTCTATGAAAGGCTCTATACGTGAGCGGCCGGATGTCGCTCGCGGGCAAAGCCGACTGGCTCGGGGAACGGCATTTGCAGCGGCTGCTGGCGGCTTTGTCGGATGGCGGCGAGGAGGCGCGCGTCGCCGGCGGTGCGGTGCGCAATGCGCTCATCGGCCAGCCGGTCGCCGACGTCGATATCGCCACCACGACCGTGCCTGACGAGACCATCCGCCGCGCCGAGGCGGCAGGCTTCAAGGCGGTGCCGACCGGCATCGAGCACGGCACCATCACCATTGTCGCCGGCGGCAAGCCGTTCGAGGTGACCACGCTGCGCGCCGACATCGAGACCGACGGTCGGCGGGCAAAAGTGTCGTTCGGACGCGACTGGAAAGCCGATGCGGAACGGCGCGATTTCACCATCAACGCGCTCTATGCCGAGGCCGACGGCACGATCGTCGACCTGGTCGGCGGCATTGCCGATATCGAGGCGCGCCGGCTGCGCTTCATCGGCGATCCGGAGGCGCGCATCCGCGAGGATTATCTGCGCATCCTGCGCTTTTTCCGCTTCTTCGCCTGGTATGGCGACGGCCGGCCGGATGCCGAAGGGCTGAAGGCTTGCGCCCGGCTCAAGGAGGGGCTTGGCCAACTCTCGGTCGAGCGCGTCTGGTCCGAACTGAAGAAGCTGCTGTCGGCCCCCGATCCATCGCGCGCCCTGCTGTGGATGCGCCAGGCGGGCGTGCTCACCAGCGTTCTGCCGGAGAGCGAGAAATGGGGCATCGATGCGATCCATGCGCTGACCAGGGCGGAGAAGGATCTCGGCTGGGCGCCGGACCCGCTGCTCAGGCTGGAAGCGATCGTGCCACCGGACGCAGCGCGGATGAAGACGCTCGCTGAGCGGTTGAGGTTCTCCGTCAGCGACGCCGGTCGCCTCAGGCAGTGGGCGCTGACAGCGCCCGTCGAGCCGAAGACGACCGAAGCGGGACTCGCAAAACGGCTCTATCGCGGCGATCGTCAAGGCATAGTCGATCGCTTGCGGCTGTCGCTCGCTTCCGCTCGAGCCCGCGCCGTCGAGGACAACGACGCGCTGCTCGAAGCTGGCGGCGTCTCGCGGCTGCTGGCCTTTGCCGGAAAATGGAAAAAGCCCGGCTTTCCGCTCAAGGGCGCCGATCTGACGAGGCTTGGCGCGTCGCCTGGGCCGAAACTCGGCGCAACCCTGAAGAACCTCGAAAACGAGTGGATCGAGTCCGGCTTTGCGCTGGATCGCGGCGCACTTCTCAAGCGCGCCACAGAAGCACTCGAAAATTAGGCAAATCAGGCCGCGTCGCGAGCCTTTTCGATGCGCGAACGGATCGCTTCGATCATCGTTTCGCGAATGATCGTCTCGCCATGCGTCTCACGCATATGCTCGACGGCGCGCCGCATGATCTCGGCTTCCTCGTCGGCGCGCGTATGCCAGTCACAACCCGGAACCAGCGAGCCGCAGTGGAATTCCTTCATCGGATTTCTCCCTTTTCCTCCTCGGAGCGCCGCATCTGCTCTGACACGGAAGCTCCAGCACCTTTGATCGACGCATGATCTCTGTCGGAACCGGTTCGGTTTTCGGGTCATGCGCTGGCCGAACCAGCATAACACGATCGAATGGTTTTGGTTGCTGCAGAGACCGAAAAAGGCGGAGCATCGCTGCTCCGCCCTTTTGACGCTACCCCGGAGACAAGACTGTGTCTTGCTCTGGAGGCAAGACCTCGTCTTGCTCCCGCGGGCAGGCCATCACTTCACGATCGTGACTGCCTCGGCAATTTTGTGCTTGCCGCTCATGTCCCACGAAACGCGGACCTTTTCGCCAGCCTTCAGGCCAGGATTCTTGAAGGCCTTGGGCAGCGTAAAGGTAGATCCGTTATCCAGAACAAGGCTCATCGCCGTTCCATCGTAAGTCTTGATCGTGCCCGTGGTGTGCTTGACCGCTGCGAAGGCAGCGCCACCAGAGGCAAGAACGGCAGCAGCCGCAACCGACATAATAAGCTTGCGCATGGCATGCTCTCCTGGAAAATGAGGGCACCATTTTGGGAAGGTGCCCTACTTAATCATGGGCCGTCCAGTCGCGTCGGGTCGCGGTTCCAGGGAGGCGAGAACCGCCGGCGTTTCCCGGCCCGTAACGAAAAATAGTCTTGCTTTTTCAAATGGATATTAGACGAAAAAGATATTCTGCGCGCCACATTCGCCGCCAGAATCCTGCGATTTGGACCCGATTGCGACTCACGTCCAACTCACCGAGATTTTACGGCCATTTCACCTCTGGCGGCAGGCTGGACAGGATCGCGGCAACGTTGCCGCCGGTCTTCAGCCCAAAGATGGTGCCGCGATCGTGAAGCAAGTTGAATTCGACATAGCGGCCGCGGCGAATGAGCTGTTCTTCACGGTCGCCGTCGGTCCAGTTGTCGTTGAAATTGGCCCGCACCAGATGCCCGTAGACGACGAGAAAAGTGCGCCCGACATCCTGGACGAAGTTGAAATCGGCGTTCCAGCCGCCTCTGTCCTCGTCCGAATGCAGCCAGTCGAAGAAGATGCCGCCGGTGCCGCGCGGTTCGTTGCGGTGCGGCAGATAGAAATACTCGTCGCACCAGGCCTTGAATTTCGCGTGGTCGGCGACGCCAGCGTGCTTCTCGCAGGCAAATTGCATGGCGCGGTGGAAGGCGATCGTGTCCGGGTCCTCCTGGGTGCGGCGACGGTCGAGCACCGGCGTCAGGTCGGCGCCGCCGCCGAACCACTGGCGCGAGGTTACGACCATGCGCGTGTTCATGTGCACCGCCGGCACGTTGGGGTTCCACGGATGGGCGATCAGCGAAATGCCGCTCGCCCAGAAGCGCGGGTCCTCCTCGGCGCCCGGCATCTGCTTCCTGAACTCCGGCGAGAACTCGCCGTAGACCGTCGAGGTGTGGACGCCGACCTTCTCGAAGACGCGGCCGCGCATCATCGACATGGTGCCGCCGCCGCCCTTGCCGGCGTCGCGCTGCCACGGCGTCTTTTCGAAGCGGCCGGGCGACCATGAAGCCTGCGGCCCCTGCAGGTCCTGTTCGATCTGCTCGAAGGCGGCGCAGATGCGCTCGCGCAGCGTCTCGAACCACAGCCGCGCCTTCATCTTCTTCTGTTCGATGTCGGCCGGCAGCCCCGCCGGTATTTCGGGTCGTTGCAAATGCTGTCTCCGGTTGTCGGGGGCGTACCCCGACAAATGACTCGTCTTTTCCGGCCGCGATCCCTAATCTCTTAGGTGCAAGGGTCAAGTGTGAATGGAGTTCTTTCGTGCGCACTCCGGCAAGACCGCCGCTGGATGGCCTGAAGAAGAGGCTCGACCGTTCGCGCGCCGAGCGCGAGCGCATGCCGCGCGACGGGTTTTTGCGCGAGACCTTCGTCCTGCCGCGCTCCGATGCGCGGCTCAAGGCGAAGGAATGGTTCGAGCGCTTTCCCAAGCAGGCCTACTGGACCGAAATCGAAAGCTGGTTCGAGCGGCCGGGCGACGTCATCGAATTCACCATCAGGCGATTGCCGGCGGCGGATTAGCGAGTGACCAACAACCGCCTTGCGCCCGGGCCTTGGGCGCTCAGCCGGTCTTCCTTGTTGCGCAGCGGGCACTTGTCGATCGACATGCAGCCGCAGCCGATGCAGTCGGTCAGCCCGTCGCGCAGCTTCTTCAACTGGGCAATCTTGCGATCGAGCTGGTCGCGCCAGGCGGTTGAAAGCACATTCCAGTCCCCGCGCGTCGGCGTGCGGCCTTCAGGCAGCGATGCCAATGCCTCGCCGATCTCGGCCAGCGAGATGCCGACCTCCTGTGCCACCTTGATGATCGCCACCCGCCGCAGCACGTCGCGGCCGTAGCGCCGCTGGTTGCCTGATGTGCGGTGGCTGCGGATCAATCCGCGCGCCTCGTAGAAATGCAGCGCCGACACTGCCACCCCGCTGCGCGTGGCCACCTGGCCGACCGTCAATTCCGTCACCGCAACCATTCGAACTTTTCCGCTTGACCTCAAGTTAAGTTGAGCTTGTAACGAAGAAACCCTTGATATGCAAACCGCAGGAGAAGGCGATGTGCGCCTGGGTGAGAATGACAAGTGGCGGTGCGGTCGTCGGCGAGAAAGCCGCCATAATCGCTGCACCCGCTGAGGATCTGCAAATCCTATCCGAGCTGCCGGATCGCCTCGCCGGCCACCATCGCGACGGAAAGCGCGACGTTGATGCTGCGCGCGCCCGGCTGCATCGGGATGATCAGTCGCGCATCCGCCGCTTCGTGGACAGGGTCAGGCACGCCTGCGGATTCGCGGCCGAACAGAAGAATGTCGGCATCGGCGAAGGCGAAATCGGTGTAGGCGGTCGCGGCTCTGGTCGACAGCAGCACCAGCCGCCGCGCTTCGCCTCTGCGCCAGTGCTCGAAGGCTTGCCAGTCGACATGCCGGGTCAGCGCCGCCATTTCGAGATAATCCATGCCGGCCCGTTTCAGCGCCCGGTCGGAGAGCGGGAAGCCGGCCGGTTCGATGATGTCGACGCCGAGACCGAGGCAAGCCGCGAAGCGCAGGATTGTCCCGGTGTTGCCGGCGATATCCGGCTGGTAGAGCGCGATGCGGAGACGGTTGTTCATTTCCGCATCCTTCTAATAAGTGGCAGATCGGCCACAACAGGTTCGCGGTTTTGGAAATTTCTGGACCGGCGGGTGGTCATTTTCTGCGAAGTCGGTTATACGCCGGGCATTGTCAACCCGAACCGATGGAGGGGTAATTCATGATGATCATGCACATCCAGCGCCCCTCATGTGGGCTTACCAGCCTGCCGGCGGTTTCGGTTCGACGATTCTCCTGACCTTTTAGATTTCGATCGCACCGATTCTTAGCCGAAACCCTTTTTCGGTCTTCGAAGGAATCCTGCGATGTTTTTCAAGCTGTCGAAGGGGCTGAACGCCCCGCCTGAGCACGCCGCTGTTCAACCCCCGCCTTTCGCTGGCCATTCACCTGCGAACAGGCCGGATTTTCTTCCCTATTTTCACATGGAGGACGGACCGATGTTCGATCCCTGCAAAATTCCCGGCTCAAGAAACCTGCACGAGCGCAGGATGGCGACCTGGGCGCTGTTGGTTGGCGAAACCTACTCGTCGGCGGTTCACGCCGAAACCCGCCGGCGCCCACATCGCGGCATGCTGCCGGACGTCGATTTCTCGCGCGCGGTTCCCGACCGCAGCCGGCCGTCGCTGGTGCGCCGGATCATCAGGCTGATCCGCCCTGGCGCAAAAACCGGCGCGAAACTCCGGGTCGTCGACACAGCGCTGTCAGGATCGTCAAACGAGCCTGTCGGCGAAAAGCCCGCGACATCCTATATTGCGCGAAGCAGGATCGGCGGCCCGGGTGATTCCGGGACGCCGGTCCTTGCTGCCACGCGAACCATGACGCCATGCGCTCCCAGGACGCTACGCACTCCCGCGCGGCGTGAGCGAAAACGAGCATGTGAGTACCAAGACAATGTTCCGCTGGTTTGAAACAAGGCTCGATCCGTTCCCTGCCGAGGAGCCGGTCGAGCCGCCGAAGACGCTGATCGCCTTCTGCGTCCACTATACGCGCGGCGCGTGGCCCTACATCGCAATCGATGCGATGCTGGTGACGGCTATCGCCCTTGCCGAGGTGTGGATGTTCGGCTTCATGGGCCGGATCGTCGACTGGCTGTCGGTGCAGAATCGCGAGACATTCCTGCAGACCGAGGGCTGGAAGCTCGCAGGCATGGCTTTCATCGTGATTTTCGCGCTGCCGGCGACGGTCTGGTTCCATGCGCTCCTCAACCAGCAGACGCTGATGGGCAACTATCCGATGCGTATCCGCTGGCAGGTGCATCGCTATCTGCTCAAGCAGTCGATGGCCTTCTACCAGGACGAGTTCGCCGGACGCATCGCGACCAAGCTGATGCAGACGGCGCTCGCCGTGCGCGAATGCGTCATCAAGCTCATCGACGTGCTCAATTATGTCGTGGTCTATTTCCTCGGCATGCTGTTGATTGTCGGCTCGGCCGACTGGCGGCTGGCGGCACCGCTTGCCGTCTGGCTTGCCGGCTATGTCTTGCTGCTGCGCTATTTCATCCCGCGATTGGGCAAGGTCGGCGAGGAGCAGGCCAACGCGCGCTCGACCATGACCGGCCGCGTCGTCGACAGCTACTCCAACATCCAGACGGTCAAGCTGTTCTCGCATGCGCGGCGCGAGGCGTCCTTCGCCCGGGAAGGCATGGCCAGCTTTCTCGATACGGTCTACCGGTCGATGCGGCTGGTGACGCAGCTCTACGGCCTGCTCTACGTCCTCAACTCACTGCTGTTGTTTTCGGTCACTGCGATCTCGCTGTGGCTGTGGCTCGGCCAGGTGGTGACGATCGGCGCCGTCGCCCTGGTCATCGGCCTCGTGCTTCGGCTCTGGGGCATGTCGCAGTGGATCATGTGGGAGATGTCCACCCTGTTCGAGAATATCGGCACGGTGCAGGACGGCATCAGCTCGATCTCGCTGCCGCGCGTCGTCGAAGACAGGCCGGGCGCCAAGGACATTGTCGTGACCAAGGGCGAGATCCGTTTCGAGGACATCCGCTTCCACTACGGCAAGCAGAAAGGCATGATCGAACGCCTGTCGCTGACGGTGAAGCCGGGCGAAAAGGTCGGCATCGTCGGCCGCTCGGGCGCCGGCAAGTCGACGCTGGTCAACCTGCTGTTGCGCTTCTACGACCTTGAAAGCGGCAGGATCCTGATCGACGGCCAGGAAATCGCGGCGGTGACGCAGGATTCGCTGCGCGCCCAGATCGCCATGGTCACGCAGGATACCTCGCTGCTGCATCGCTCGGTGCGCGAGAACATCCTTTATGGCCGACCGGACGCCAGCAACGAGATGCTGGTCGAGGCAGCACGCCGCGCCGAGGCGCTTGATTTCATATCAAGGCTTTCGGACGCCAGTGGCCGCACCGGTTTCGATGCGCATGTCGGCGATCGTGGCGTCAAATTGTCAGGCGGCCAGCGCCAACGCATCGCGATTGCCCGTGTCATGCTGAAGGACGCCCCGATCCTCATCCTCGACGAGGCGACGTCTGCGCTCGATTCAGAGGCCGAGGCGGCGATCCAGGAGAACCTTTATAAGCTCATGCAAGGCAAGACCGTCATCGCCATCGCGCACCGGCTCTCGACCATCGCGGCGATGGACCGGCTCGTCGTCATGGACAAGGGCCGCGTCATCGAGGAGGGTTCGCATGAGCAACTCGTTGCCAGCGGCGGGCTCTATGCGCAGCTTTGGCAGCGTCAGTCGGGCGGCTTCCTGCTCGACGAGGGTGCGGCCGCCAACGATGCCATTGTGAAGGGTCAAGCAGCGGAATGATGGGCAGCAGAATGATGGGCCGCAGAATGATGGCACCAGAATGATGGCCGCCGAATGATGATTGCCGTCTATCGCTGGTTCGAGAACTGGGTTTATCCGTTCAGGGAGCCCGCGGACCTTCGGCCACCGGTCAGCGTCAGCGGTTTCCTCTGGCACTATGTCGGCCAGGCGAAGATCGCCTTCTTCGCCATGCTTGTCATCGGCGGCATTGCGCCGCTGGTCGAGGCTGGGTTGTTCTACTTCGTCGGCAGGCTGGTCGACATTCTCGACCAGCTTCCCGGCGAGCGCAGCTGGGACGCGCTGTGGACTGCCGCCGGCCCCGAACTTGTCTTCATGGCCGCCGTGGTGCTGGTCATCCGCACCATCGTCGTCGGCCTGGCGGCGCTGGTCGACGAGCAGACTATCACCCCCGGCTTCTACAACCTGGTGCGCTGGCAGGCGCACCGCCATGTCTCGCGCCAGTCCTACAACTTCTTCCAGAACGATTTCGCCGGCCGCATCGCAACAAAAGTCTGGCAGGCCGGGCAGGCGACCGGCGATTTGATGCAAAGCTTCATCGAGGTCGTCTGGTTCATGGTCGTCTATACGGTGACGACGCTGGTGCTGGTCGCCGGCCTCGACTTGCGGCTGGCGGCGCTGGTGGTGATCTGGATCACCGCCTTCGGCTGGCTGGCCAGGCGCTATCTGCCGGCGATCCGCAAGCATGCCGAGCAAACCGCAGAGGCCGGTTCGATGATCACCGGCCGCTTCGTCGATTCCTACTCGAACGTGCAGACGCTGAAGCTGTTCTCCGCCGATGGCGACGACCGATACATCAGGAGCGGCTTCAATATCTATCTCGATGCGCTGCGCCCGTTCACCCGCAGGCTGACCGGCGTGCGCATGGCGCTGACGACGCTGTCGGGGATCATGATCACCGCGATCGCCTGTTTTGCCGTCTATCTCTGGATCGAAGGCTCGATCACCGTCGGCGCCGTCGCCTTCACGCTGTCCCTGGTGTTGCGGCTCAACATGCTGCTCGGCCGGCTGATGATGCAGCTCAACAGCATCCTGCGGAATCTCGGCGTGCTGGAAAACTCGAAGGCGCTGATCTCGCAGCCGCTCGGCCTGACCGATGCGCCCGACGCCAAGGAGCTTGTCGTGACCGGCGGCCGGATCGAAGTGAACAATGTCGAGTTCCACTACGGCAAGGGATTCGGCGTGCTCAACGGCATCGATCTTGTCGTGCGGCCGGGCGAGAAGGTCGGACTGGTCGGTCCGTCCGGCGCCGGCAAGACGACGCTGGCCAATCTGATCCTGCGCCTCTACGAGCTTGAGGCCGGCAAGATCACCATCGACGGCCAGGACGTCTCGAAGGTGACGCAGAATTCGCTGCGTGCCAACATCGGCGTCGTCAGCCAGGATACCGCGCTTTTCCACCGTTCCTTGCGCGACAACATCAAGCTCGGCATGCCGGAAGCAACCGACGCCGAGGTGATCGCGGCCGCGAAGAAGGCCGAGGCGCACGACTTCATCCTCGACTTGCGCGACAATCGCGATCGCCAGGGCTATGAGGCCTTTGTCGGCGAGCGCGGCGTGAAATTGTCCGGCGGCCAGCGCCAGCGCGTGGCGATCGCCCGCGTCTTCCTCAAGGACGCGCCGATCCTGATACTCGACGAGGCGACGTCGGCGCTCGATTCCGACATCGAGGCGGCCATCCAGGAAAACCTGGCGCGGCTGATGGAGAACAAGACGGTCATCGCCATCGCGCACCGGCTGTCGACCATCGCTGCACTCGATCGCCTGGTGGTGCTCGACGGGGGTCGCATCGTCGAGCAAGGCACGCATGACGAGTTGGTGGCGCTAGACGGGCTCTATGCGCGGTTGTGGAAGCGGCAGTCCGGCGGCTTCCTGTTCAACGAGGAGCGCGTGCTGGAGGAGACGCGGCCGGCGGAGTAGGGCCATATTTCAGCAAAAACCGGAGTGAATCATGTCGGTGCGAATGCCATCGAATTTCGGACGGTCGGGGGCGCAGGAGAGCGCGCTCGACCTGCTCGGCAATGAAATCCTCGGCGAAAAGGCGGCGGCGCTCGGCCGCGCCGGCCGACGCGTGGATGAGACGCTGGCGAGATTGCGAGAGCATGGCGACGATGGCGAGCATCGCGCCCGGCTGCTCAAGGACGCGGCCGAGGCGGTCCACGCCTACTTCATCCAGCGCGAATTGTGCGGCTTGCGCAAGCACGACGCAGTGATCCGGGAATACAATATTCCCAAGGCCGTGCTGGCCAGGCTTGGCGCGAAATAGACAATGGTGTTGAAAATCTCGTGCTACCGAAGAGGAAATACCGACTTCGACCCGTTCCAGAAGCTCGAGTGCGAGCGCATTATGGCGCAAGTCGGCCCTATTGCCGGCTTTCCCGCACCAATGTTCCTGGCAAAGGGTGATGCCGCTTTGAGGACAATCAGCGCTTATACGTCCAAAGACTTGAAAGGTTTAGCGGCCAATCGGTCTTCTGCCGGGCGGCAAAAGGTCGGCGTCACTCCGGCAAACCCGCGAACCGCATGTGTTCGATCCAGCGCTCCAGGCTGGGAGCGGCCCACATCTTCTCCCACTGCTTGCGTTGTTTGCTGATGGAGTCGCCGGGCGAGTCATTGAGGAAAACCGCAAGCGCTTCCTTTGCCTCCCTCTCGTTTCCCAGGCAGGCGTGGATCCCCGCAAGCATTCGATGAGCGCCGCTCGGCATTCTGGCCATTTTCCGCATCGCCGTCAGCGCAGCCTCGCAATCGTTCTTTTCCCACAGCGCCCAGCCCATGTCCCAGTGGTACCAGTCAGGATGGAAAGGATCGATGCCCTTGGCCTGCTCGATCCGATCGATCGCTTCGTCGATTCGGCCGGCAAAGATCAGCGGGGACGCACTGCCGGCGAGGATATTCGAGGCGCTGGGATTCAGCGCGATCGCTTGATCGTACCGAGCAATGGCCTGCTCGATCTCTCCGGCTTCGGTATGAATTTTGGCGCGGACATAATGCGCGTTGGCATCGTCCGGAGCGAGCAGGATTGCCTTGTCCGCGTATTCGGCGCCGCGCTTCAACGCCTCGTCGGGGTTGTTCTCCTGCTTGTGCCAGAATAGCGCGTCATTGCGATAGGCAAAGGCCATCCCGATATAGCCGTACTGGGAGTCTGGATCCGCTTCGACCGCCTTGAGGCTGAACTGCCGTAGTAGCTCGTTCCCCGCGGCAGAGAAGTCCTTGTCGGTCTCGGCAAACCCCATCTGGACATAGCTCAGTGCGCTGACCTGCGCGGCGTCGCTCTGTGGCAGCGGGCGCTCGATCCTGCGCCCGACCCGATCCGCAAGCGTGCGGATGATCTCCTCCTGGACGACAAAAAGATCGCCAATCTCGCGGTTGTAGGTGTTGGCCCAGACATGCGATCCGTCATGCGCGTTCAGCAACTGGGCCGTCACTTTCAGCCGGTTTCCGATCTTCTGCTGGCTGCCTTCGAGCAGGTAGTCGACGCCGAGCTCATCTCCAATCTGCCTGGCGTCGACCGGCTGGTCGCGGTACCTGAAGCTCGAGTTCCGGGCGATGACGGCATAAGTCTTGCTCCGCGCCAACTCGGTGATGATGCCCTCAGCGACGGCATCGCTGAGATAACCCTTGTCCGCACCGGTACTGAAGTCGTCGAAGGCAAGGATCGCAATCCTCGGCATGTCGCTCGAAGGAACCGGAGCGACTCGCCAAGTCTCCGTGCCGTAGTATGCGCCGATGGCTGCCGCAACGAGAACGAGTGCGGCAAGAATGAAGACGCGTCGCGAGAATCGTGTCCTGCCTGGTTCCCGGCCGGGACGCGGCGTTTGGCTCCGCCGCGTCCGATGGATCGGCGTTCAGCCGGTAGCCTCTCTTCGGAAGGGTTTGCACGATCATGTGCTTGTCGTCTCCCAGCGCGCGGCGAATATCGGCAATGCATTGGGTGAGGCTGTCGTCGGTGACGAAGGTATCGGGCCAAACCGCCTGCATCAGCGCATCCTTGGACACGATCTCGCCCGGTTGCGCCGCAAGCGCGGAGAGCACCTCGGCGGACTGGCTGCGAAGATTGACCGCTTTGCCTTCGAGGGTTCGGAGTTCCTTGCATTTCGTCAGGAAGACAAAACCGCGAAACGTGATCGTTTCAGCAGATTTCAGGTCAATTTCAGGGGCCGTTCGGGACATTTCACCTTCCTGGCGCGCTTCCTAGTTTAGCCCATTCGACCGGCGCCTCCAAGCGATCCTTGCAGCACCGGATGGAACGGAGGACGAAATGAATCGCACCAAGCTCATCATTGCTCTGGCGCTTCTTTTGGCAGCGCAAACCGCTGCAACAGCGGATTCCCGCACCGCACGAATCTGTGGCTCTGATCATGTCAACGAGGTTGCCTCGGACGACGTTCGTCCCAACTCCGGCAGTCACAATGTCGCCAGCCTGAAGTCGATGGATGACCGCGCCATGTTCACCGCTATCGCTGTCGCAATCCATCTGACCAACCAGGGGAAGCTAATCACGCTCCCCCAGGTGAAACCCATGACCTCCATGGCCGAATGCAGAGCTTGGACCCATCAACAGGAGTTCATGCGTGTACTCCCCGGCTACCTCGCCACCTTCCATTACTGCGACTGCGCATCTTGAGGCGACATTTCCCGGGGTGGCGCGAATGTTTTGGATGAGCTGAGGCGGCACCCAAGCGAAGATCCGCAAGATTCCAGAAAATCGGATCTTCGCTTACACGAGCTGCCACGCATCATCGAATGTCAGTTTTGGTTCTCAATCCTGCTACAGATGACAATTCCTGGTACTTCCGCTCTCCACCAAAGCAGTTGTAACCTCGGGTACCAAGCGTCAGATTTTTACCACTAGTTCGACCATGATCTTTTCCGAAAACCGCTTTCCGGTTTTCGCTGACGCGGACCTTCGGTTCGTGATCATGGCCTACTCGAGCCATTCGGTGATGAAACTGCCGTTTTCGTGGATGTCGGTGGTCTCCAGCGGGCCGGGGCCGAGATTGGTGAATTTGTGCGGCGTGTTCGGCGGCACGATCAGGATCTGGCCAGCCGACGCCTCGATCTGCCGGTCGCCGACGGTGAACAGCCCGGTGCCCGTGCGGATGATGAAAATCTCGCAATAGGGATGCATGTGCAGCCGCGGGCCGCCGCCGATCTCCGGCAGATGGTTGAAGATCAGGCAGCTTCTGGAGCCGTAGGCGCCGCACTGCAGTTCACCCTGCCAATGGTCGGGGCTCCTGGCCCATTTGTCGCGGTCGATGACATGCGCCATGAGCCGAGGATAGACCGAGGCTGGGTCTCCTGTCGAGGCAAACACCGGCGCCGGTTTTGCCATTGTTTTCCTGTGGCTTCGCCGTCTTCGTCGCCATGCCGCCCGCCGTCGAATTGCGTCCCCGCGACAATCTGCCCTTGTGCCTTCACCCGTCTGGACAAAAACGGGCTTCACGCATAAACCGAAGGCCAATTGCCGGAGGAATTCGCTAGCCTGTTCGCCATGCGCTGTCGGGTTGGCGTGAAAGAGCGGGGAACAAGCCTCGGCCACCGGCACGGAAGAGGCGAAAGGATCAGGCACCCGTGAGCGCAACCGACATCCAGGATCCCAACCGTCGTGATTTTCTCTACGTCGCCACGGGCATGGCCGCGGTGGTCGGCGCGGGCGCCGTCGCCTGGCCGTTCATCGACCAGATGCGCCCGGATGCCTCGACGCTGGCGCTGGCCTCGGTAGAGGTCGACGTCTCCTCGCTGACTCCGGGAACGTCGCTTGTGGTGAAATGGCGAGGCAAGCCGGTGGTGGTGCGCAACCGCACCGAACAAGAGATGAAGGACGGCGAGGCGGTCAATCTGGCCGAGCTCAAGGATCCGCTCGCCCGCAACGCCAATCTGCCGGCCGATGCGCCGGCGACCGACGCCAACCGTACCACGCCGGGCAAGGAGGCCTGGATGGTGATGGTCCAGGTCTGCACCCATCTCGGCTGCATTCCGCTCGGCCAGGAAGGCGAGTTCGGCGGCTGGTTCTGCCCGTGCCACGGTTCGACATACGACACCGCCGGCCGCGTCCGCGGCGGACCGGCGCCGGAGAACATGTCGGTGCCGGTATTCCAGTTCATTTCCGACACCAAGATCCGTATCGGCTGAGGCGAGGGGACATTTCGATGAGCGAGGGACACTCGACCTATACGCCAAAGACCGGTATCGGACGCTGGGTCGACGCCCGCATGCCGCTGCCGCGGCTGGTCTATGACAGCTTCGTCGCCTATCCGGTGCCGCGCAACCTCAATTATGCGTGGACCTTCGGCGGCATCCTGGCGCTCATGCTGGCGGCGCAGATGCTGACCGGCATCGTGCTGGCCATGCACTACGCGGCGGACAGCAGTCTCGCCTTCGATTCGGTCGAGAAGATCATGCGCGACGTGAATTCAGGCTGGCTGCTGCGCTATCTGCATTCGAACGGCGCGTCGTTCTTCTTCGTCGCCGTCTACATCCACATCTTCCGCGGCCTCTATTACGGCTCCTACAAGGCGCCGCGCGAGCTTCTGTGGATCCTCGGCTGCATCATCTATCTCCTGATGATGGCGACAGGCTTCATGGGCTATGTGCTGCCCTGGGGACAGATGTCGTTCTGGGGCGCGACCGTCATCACCGGCTTCTTCACCGCCATTCCGCTGGTCGGCGAATGGATCCAGCAGCTTCTGCTCGGCGGCTTCGCTGTCGACAACCCGACGCTGAACCGTTTCTTTTCACTGCACTACCTGCTGCCGTTCATGATCGCCGGCGTCGTCGTGCTGCACATATGGGCGCTGCATGTGGTCGGGCAGTCGAACCCGACCGGCATCGAGGTCAAATCGAAGACCGATACCGTCGCCTTCACGCCTTACGCGACCATCAAGGACGCGTTCGGGATGCTGGTGTTTCTGTTCATCTTCGCCTATTTCGTCTTCTACCTGCCGAACTTTCTCGGCCATCCGGACAACTACGTCGTCGCCGACCCGCTGAAGACGCCGGCCCACATCGTGCCGGAATGGTACTTCCTGCCGTTCTACGCGATCCTGCGCGCCATCACCTTCAATATCGGGCCGATCAACTCCAAGCTCGGTGGCGTGCTCGCGATGTTCGGCTCCATCGCCATGCTGTTCCTGGTGCCGTGGCTCGACACCTCGAAGGTGCGCTCGGCAGTCTACCGGCCTTGGTACAAGCTGTTCTTCTGGCTGTTCGTGATCGACGCCGTCCTGCTTGGCTGGCTGGGCTCGCAGCCGGCTGAAGGCAGCTACGTCTTCATGGCGCAGATGGCGACATTGTTCTACTTCGCCTTCTTCCTGGTCGTGCTGCCGGTGCTGGGCCTGGTCGAGAAGCCGCGGCGATTGCCGAACTCGATCACCGAGGCAGTTCTCGAGAAGAACAAGGGTGGCGGTGGCGGGCATCCGGCTCGCGCGACAGCCGCGCCGGAAACCAAGGGCTGAGCATGACGCCGAAAAGTGGAGACCGGTTTTCGGACAAGATCATGCTCGAGACGACGACAGCGCGCCAGAGAATCTCAAGGGGATTTGGTATGAAGACGATTCTCACCTCGCTGGCGCTGCTCGGCCTTGTGCTGGCAGGCACCGCGGCCGCGACCACCGGGGCGATCGCCCAGGAGGAGGCGCACAGCGAAGCCGCGCCGACGCATTTCCCGATACACCAGCCGAAGGAGATGGACTGGAGCTTCGCCGGGCCTTTCGGCACCTACGACAAGGCGCAGTTGCAGCGCGGGCTGAAGGTCTTCAAGGAAGTTTGCGCCACCTGCCATTCGATGAAATTGGTGGCGTTTCGCACGCTGGAAGACCTTGGCTATTCGGAAGCGCAGGTCAAGGCGCTGGCCGCCGAGTACACGATCAACGACGGTCCCAACGATGCCGGCGACATGTTCGAGCGTCCCGGCATACCGTCCGACCATTTCCCGGCGCCGTTCCCCAACGACCAGGCAGCAGCGGCCGCCAATGGCGGGGCTGCGCCGCCCGATATGTCGCTGCTGGCCAAGGCGCGCGGCGTCACGCGCGGTTTTCCGCAATTCGTCTTCGACATCTTCACGCAATACGCCCAGGGCGGTCCCGACTACATCCACTCGCTGCTGACCGGCTATGACGAGCAGCCGCCGGCGGGCATGGAGATACCGGAAGGCACCCACTACAATCCGTACTTCATAGCCGGCGTCTCGCTGAAGATGCCCAACCCGCTTTCCGACGATCAGGTGACCTATGACGACGGCTCGCCGCAGACGGTCGACCAGTATTCCCGCGACGTGTCGGCCTTCCTGATGTGGGCAGCCGAGCCGCATCTGGAAGCCCGCAAGAAAACCGGCTTTCGCGTGCTGGTTTTCCTGTTGCTGTTCGGCGCGCTGGTCTATCTGACCAAGCGCAAGGTGTGGGCCGGCGTGGCGCACTGAGCTACGGAAAACCACGAAATCGAAAGGGCGTCGATGGGCGCCCTTTTTGCATGTTCTGAGGACTGCCTCCGAAGACCGCCTCCGAAGGTAGCCGGCTCCGGTCCTTTGCCGGACAATTTTCTTCCAGGCGCCACATCGCGGTAGCCGTCGCCGGCCGCGCCGAGTTACGATCGGCCGAAATTCCCTTTCATGTCTTCAAGTCGGACGAACGCCCGGAGAGCCGCCCCATGAAACCTTCGCTCGAAGACACGCTGCTTGCCGCAATCCGCACCATTCCGGACTATCCGAAGCCGGGCATCCTGTTTCGCGACATCACCACGCTGCTAAGCAATGCGCGCGCCTTCCGCCGCGCCATCGACGAGCTGGTGCATCCCTATGCCGGCCAGAAGGTCGACAAGATCGCCGGCATCGAGGCGCGCGGTTTCATCCTTGGCGGCGCCGTCGCCCACCAGCTCTCGGCCGGCTTCGTGCCGATCCGCAAGAAGGGCAAGCTGCCTTACGAGACGGTGCGCGTCGCCTACAGCCTCGAATACGGGCTGGACGAGATGGAGATGCACAGGGATGGCGTATCTCCGGGTGAGAAGGTGATCCTCGTCGACGATTTGATCGCCACCGGCGGCACGGCAGAGGCAGCGGTCAAGCTGCTGCGGCAGATCGGCGCCGACATCCTCGCCGCCTGCTTCGTCATCGACCTGCCGGACCTCGGTGGTCGCGAGAAGCTCGAGGCGCTCGGCGTGCCGGTCAGGACGCTGATCGGGTTCGAAGGGCATTGAAGTGCTCTTTCCTTCTCCCTTGTGGGAGAAGGTGGCCTCGCGAAGCGAGGTCGGATGAGGGGTGTTCCAGCTTGGCACCCCGCGCTCCGGCCAGCACCCCTCATCCGTCTTGTCGCTTCGCGACAATCCACCTTCTCCCACAAGGGGAGAAGGGAAAACGGCGCCTCACTCCACCTTCACCAGCACGGCGCTTTCGAACTCGATGACCTTGTCGCCGGTCGAATCGAAAGCTTCCGAGCGCAGTGTCAGCACTCGCCAGCCCGGCCGCGATGCGATGGGGCGGTGGGCAAGCGCGGTGCGGGTGAAGGTCACGGTTTCTCCGGCATAGACGGGTTTTAGCCATTTGAGGTTCTTGAAGCCGGGCGAGGGGCCGAATTCGGGGGCGGGCCCAGCGCCGGCCCAGCGGACGCCCTCGGCCTCCACGCCGGTCTCGAGGTTCAGCTTCATCCAGGTTGCAGCTGTGTGCCAGCCGGAGGCGCACAGGCCGCCGAACACGCTGTTCTTCGCCGCCTCTTCGTCGAGATGGAATATCTGCGGATCGTATTTCCTGGCGAACGCCTTGATCGCCTCGGGCTCGAATCTGTGCGAGCCGAGGGTGACGGTGACGCCGATGCAGAAGAACTCGTCCAATGTCATGAGCGGCCCTGTGCGGCATCACGGGCGAGGAACATGACCGTGTTCTCGAGTTCGAAGACGCCTTCGCCACGCTGGTTGAAAAGCTCGCTGCGCAAAGTGACGAGACCGAGCTGCGGCTTGGATCTGGACAGACGCTTGGCAAGGACGGTGGTGCTGCCGCTCAAGATGTCGCCGGCCAGCACCGGCCTCTTCCACCGGACCTGATCAACACCAGGGGCGCCCTGCGAGGTCGAGTCCAGCAGGAAGGCGTCGCACAGCATGCGCATGAACATCGCGCAGGTGTGCCAGCCGGAGGCCGCCAGCCCGCCAAGGATGCTGGCCCTGCCCGCCGCTTCGTCGAGATGCATCGGCTGCGCGTCGAACTCTTGCGCGAATTCGATGATTTCGGCCGCACTCACCAGCTTCGTGCCGAGGTCGAGCGAGGCGCCCTCGACGAAATCCTCATAGGCCCAGGTCTTTTCGTTCTTTCCGGTCATGGTCTGGAATCCGGTTCAAGATTGTACGATCGCCACGGATCGGGTTTCCCGGATGCAGGCGGGGCGGTCAAGTTATTTCTGGTGCGCCAGGCCATCACGCTCAACGGGAATGGAAGCTCCGAAGCCTCTACAGCCAGCCGCGGCGGCGGAAATACCAGAAGGGCAGGATCGCCGAGAGGATCATTAAGACGATGGCGAAAGGATAGCCGAAGTTCCAGGTCAGTTCGGGCATGACATTGAAATTCATGCCGTAGATCGAGGCGACCAGCGTCGGCGGCAGGAAGATGACCGCGGCGACGGAAAAGATCTTGATGATGGCGTTCTGCTCGATCGAGATCATGCCGAGCGTCGCGTCGAGCAGGAAGTTGATCTTCTGCGACAGGAAGGTGGCGTGGTCGGCGAGCGACAGCACATCGCGCGACAGGGTCTTGATGCGCGCGCGGATGTCCTTGCTCATCTTGGTCTGGGTCGAGGCGTGGGTGAGGAAGCCGGCGAGCCGCTGCAGCGAGATCAGGCTGTCGCGGATCGAGGAGGCGATGTCCTCCTTGCGGCCGATGGCTTTCAGCAATTCCTGAAAATCGCGATTGCGCTTCGACGCCTTGGTCGAGCTTGGCTGGAAGATGTCGCGCGAGATCGCCTCGATGTCGCGGCCGGCGCGCTCCAGAATGTCGGCGAGGCGGTCAACGATCGCCTCCAGCAGGCCGATCAGGATGGTGTCGCCACTGGTGCAGCCGGTCGCCACCTTCTCGGCACGCTGCGGAAACGTCTTGAAGGCCTTCGGTTCGTGGTAGCGCACGGTGATCAGCCTGTTGCCGGCCAGCACGAAGGTGACCGGCGACATCAGGGGATCGTCGGCCTCGGTCTGGGCCGGCAGAATGGCGGTCATGAAATAGGCGCCGTCCTCGACATAGAGGCGGCTCGAAATCTCGATCTCCTCCATCTCCTCGCGCGTCGGAATGGCAACGCCGAGCCAGGCCTCGATGGTCGCTTCCTCTTCCTTTGTCGGGCTCACAAGATCGGCCCAGACGACCTGGTCGCTGTTTGCCAGGAGATCGTCGGCAAGGCGCAGGCGATCATTGTCGACGACGAATGCCTTAATCATCGCCGGTCTCCGTTGCTGAGGCCAAAAGGATAGGTTGGAGCGGGCGCGTCGTTTCGGATTGCACGCGCTTTCGACGAAAGCCGGGGCCGGGTGCAGGCGCCCCTTAGACCGGGCATTGCGGGCAGTCAAGCCGCTCCGGAACGGCTCTTCCTTCTCCCCTTGTGGGAGAAGGTGGCCTCGCGAAGCGAGGTCGGATGAGACACATCGCCCGGCGCCGGGCGCCATCGTAGATGAAAGGTGCGCGGGCCGCTTTCTCTGGTATATCGGTTTTAAAATCGAGCCCTTGGCCCAAGTCGCTATCCGATTGAAATAAAACAGAGTTTGAAGTTACTTTCATGGCAGGGGTGTTCCAGCTTGGCACCAGAGAAGGAAGAAGGCGCCGTCGGTCAGCTCAGGTGTTGAACTTGAACAGCATGATGTCGCCGTCCTGGACGACATACTCCTTGCCTTCGTCGCGCGCCTTGCCGGCTTCCTTGGCCGCCACTTCGCCGCCCAGCGCGACGAAGTCGTTGTAGGCGATGGTCTGGGCGCGGATGAAGCCGCGCTCGAAATCGGTGTGGATGACGCCTGCCGCCTGTGGCGCCTTGGCGCCCTTGTGCACGGTCCAGGCGCGCGTCTCCTTCGGCCCGACGGTGAAATAGGTGATGAGCTGCAGCAGCTCGTAGCCGGCGCGGATGACCTTGTTCAGGCCGGGTTCCTCAAGGCCCAGCGTTGCCAAAAATTCCATTTCCTCTTCGTCGCTGAGTTGCGCGACCTCGGCTTCGATCGCCGCCGAAATCACCACGGTGCGGGCGCCCTGCGCGGCAGCCATCTGTTCGACCGCTTTGGTGTGTGCGTTGCCGGTGGCAGCATCGGCCTCGGCGACATTGCAGACATAGAGCACGGGGTGCGATGTCAGCAGGTTCAGCCCCTGCAGGATGCGCAGATCCTCCGCGGAGATGTTTTTGAGCAGGATGCGGGCCGGCTTGCCGGCCTGCAGGAGTTCAAGGGCGGCTTCCATCATCGGAAGCACGGTCAGCGCCTCCTTGTCCTTGCCGGAAGCGCGCTTGCGGAACTGCACGATGCGGCGCTCGAGGCTGTCGAGATCGGCGAGCATCAGCTCGGTCTCGACGGTTTCGGCGTCGGCGACGGGATCGATGCGGCCCTCGACATGGGTGATGTCGTCATCCTCGAAGCAGCGCAGCACATGGACGATGGCGTCGACCTCGCGGATATTGGCCAGGAACTGGTTGCCCAGCCCTTCGCCTTTCGAGGCGCCGCGCACCAGGCCGGCGATGTCGACGAACGAGATGCGGGTCGGGATGATCTCCTTCGACTTGCCGATCGCCGCGATTTTTTGCAGGCGCGGGTCGGGCACCGCGACTTCGCCGGTGTTCGGTTCGATGGTGCAGAACGGATAGTTGGCGGCCTGCGCCGCCGCCGTCCTGGTCAGCGCGTTGAAAAGCGTCGACTTGCCGACGTTGGGCAAGCCAACGATGCCGCATTTGAAACCCATTTTTATCCGGTCCTATCGGGAAATCGTAATTTGATGAGGGCTATGGGCGAAACGGGTGACGAACGTCAAGCCCTGCAGCCCCGATCCGTGGCCAGGCTCAATCCTTGCCGCCAAACAGCTTCTTCAGCATGGCGGCCATCGGGCCGGTTTCGGGCAGCTTGGCTGCCGGCTGCTGCGGCCGCGCCTGGCGAACGTGGCTTTGTGCTTTCGGCGCCTTGGGTGGTGGGCGGTCGTCGTCGCCCGTCGGCGCGAGCTTGTCGCGCAAGGCCAGCGTCACGCGATTCATGAAGGAATTGTCGTCGCCCTTGGCAAGCAGTCCGGCATCGTCGGCGATGGTGTCGAGCAGCACGTCCAGCCACTCGCGGTCGGCTTTGGCGAAATCGCCAAGCACATGGCCATGCACCATTTCCTTGACGCCGGGGTGGCTGACGCCAATGCGCACACGGCGGAAATCCTTGCCGACATGCTGCTCGAGCGAGCGGATACCGTTGTGGCCACCGGAACCGCCGCCGACCTTGACCCGCACCTTGCCGGCGGCAAGGTCGATCTCGTCATAAAGGACGGTCAGCGCCGAAGCGTCGAGCTTGTAAAAGCGCAGGGCCTCGCCGACCGACTGGCCGGACAGGTTCATGAAAGTCTGCGGCTTGATCAGGATGATTTTTTCGCCGGCAAGCGTGCCTTCGGCGACCAGGCCCTGGAACTTTTTCGACCAGGGCGAAAAGGAATGGCGGCGGGCGATTGCGTCCGCCGCCATGAAACCGACATTGTGCCGATTGTTGGCGTATTTCGCGCCCGGATTGCCGAGGCCTGCAAACAGCAGCATCGTCACCTCCGAGCGGAAAGGATTACTTCTCTTCGTCGGCAGGAGCCGCTTCGGGTTCAGCCGCTTCGACCGTCTCTTCCGCCTCCGGCTTCATCGCCGCGGAGCCGGCAATGGTCGCGACGGTGAAGTCGCGGTCGGAGATCACCGGCTTGACGCCGGCCGGCAGCTTGACCGCCGAGATGTGGATCGAATCGCCGATATCAGTGCCGGTGAGATCGACGGTGATGAATTCCGGGATCGCATTGGCCGGGCAGTGGAACTCGACCTCGTGACGCACGATGTTGAGCACGCCGCCGCGCTTGATGCCGGGCGACTTGTCCTCGTTGATGAAGTGGACCGGCACGTCGACATTGACTTCGGTGTCCTTGCCGATGCGCAGGAAGTCGACATGGACCGGAAAATCCTTGACCGGGTCGAGTTGGTAGTCCTTCGGCAGGACCTGGATCTTCTTGCCGTCG
This sequence comes from Mesorhizobium sp. WSM4816, assembly GCF_055811535.1. Lineage (NCBI taxonomy): Bacteria > Pseudomonadati > Pseudomonadota > Alphaproteobacteria > Hyphomicrobiales > Phyllobacteriaceae > Mesorhizobium > Mesorhizobium sp. WSM4816. Next base: position 55,331 of record NZ_JBVVQR010000024.1, read on the forward strand.
ACATCGATCGTGGCGATCGTGGTCAGGAACCCGCCGCCATGGATCTTGTAGTAGATGTCCTTGTAGGTCAGCGTAATCGCCAGGGGAGGCTGCTTGTCGCCGTAGATTACTGCAGGCACTTTACCGTTGCGGCGAACTGCACGGGCGGACCCCTTACCGACCTGTTCGCGCGCTTCGGCCTTGAGCTCGTAAGAAGCTTGGCTCATGGCATTTCCTTTCGCGTTGTTCTGGAGCGTTCGCGGCCGGCGAGATGCCTGGGCCGTAAACGTCGAAAGCCGTCATGGCCTTACATGATCTGGTCCAAAATCTTTTTGGGATCACGTGAGGCCGGACAGCCTTCCGCCGCGTTGCCTCCAAGGGTGTCTACGCGGGTGGCGGCTCTATAGCGGAAGGTGGGGCGGGGTGCAAGCCAAAGGCGGGTGGCGAACGCGGGTGGGCAGTGTCTCGCTTTTTGAATTTCGTGCTTGCTCCCGCATTTGCAAAATATTGGGGTTGTGTCCTGAAAGCCGACCGCAATCGACCAGTATCAGATCGGGAACAGGTGTGCGGAAAACAATGCAGCGGCATACAGCCCGACGCCGAAGGACAGATGAGTGATGAGGCCGCGCAGACGCGCGGTGCTCGGATTGTGCGTTTTCGAGGCTGCAATTCCGGCTCCAAAGGCCGGCTGCATTATGAAAAACGGGGCAACGACAGTGGACATGCCGACAACAAGGGCGGGAAGCAATGTCGGGTCTCGTGCCCAGTCGAGGCCCCATACTGCCATCAGCAATGCAGCAAAGATGATGCCGATCGCGTAATGCGCGACCCAGCCAATCGGCGTTTCGCCGCGAATTCGGGGCGCCTGAGCGATATTCGTATGTGCGAAACGTCCTCGCGGAAAGTGGCCGATCCAGCGGCCGACCCAAGCATAATCAAGCGGCGGAATCGCCAACGTTCGTTTCAGAAACAATCCCCAGAGATCCATCACCGCCGTCGCCCCCGTTCCGATCGCGGCTGCGCGGACAACGAACTCCAACTGCTCGTTCATTTTTTTGCTCCTGCCTTGTCCATGCTTCCTGTCACGCGCCAGACACTAGCCGTTTCAAATAAAACGTTCAATGTATTGATTGATCGTTTGATTATTGTATCATGCGATATGAAAAGCGCAGATGTCCATCATCCGATCTTTGACGAAATAGCCGATCTCGCCCGCACGCTGGGGCATGCACACCGGCTGGTTCTTCTGCGCCACATTGCCGACGGCGAACTGGCCGTGGAGCAGCTGACGCAACTTTCCGGCATCGCCATGGCCAACACCTCGCAGCATCTTCAACAGCTCAAGCGGGCCGGCTTGGTGCAGACCCGGCGAGACGGGAAACGCGTGCTTTATCGTTTGGCCGATGGTCCAATCGAAAACGTGCTTGGGGCGCTGTGCAGCCTTGCGAACCACAGGCGCGAGCAAATCCGCGAGCTTATCGATGACACTATGAGCCGGCCGGACAGGCTGGAGAGCATCTCGCGCGAGGAACTGGTGCGCCGCATGCGGGACGACGAAGTCGTGCTGCTCGACGTCCGGCCGCAAGAGGAATACGCGGCCGGGCATTTGCCGGGTGCGATCAACATTCCCGTGGGTGAGTTGGAAGAGCGACTTGCGGAGCTTCCACGACAGAAGGTCATCGTCGCCTATTGTCGTGGTGTCCAGTGCGTTCTTTCTGCTGACGCGCTGGCAATCCTGAGGGCGCGAGGCTGGGCCTCACGCCGGTTCGAAGGCGGCTTTCCCGAGTGGCTGACCCCAAGCCTTGATGTCGACGGCATGAACTACGAAAGCGGCTGACAGAGCCGAAGCCGGCGTCGCCGGGGCAAGCCAACTCAAGGTTCACCCGATAGTGGTTCCAGCTTCGAGCTTCCTCGCCTCTTTCATGTTCGGCAAAAAAACCGTCAGCAGCCCGAGCAGCGGCAGATACGAGCAGACCTGAAAGACGAAGTCGATGCCTTTCATGTCGGCGACGACGCCGAGCACAGCGGCGGCTATGCCGCCCATGCCGAAGGCGAAGCCGAAGAAGATGCCGGCGATCATGCCGACGCGGCCGGGCACCAGTTCCTGGGCGAAGACGACGATGTTCGAGAAGGCCGAGGACAGGATCAGGCCGATCAGCACGGTCAGGATCATCGTCCATTCGAAATTTGCGTAGGGCAGGGCCAGCGTAAACGGCAGCACGCCGACGATCGAGAACCAGATCATCGGCTTCTGCCCGTAGCGGTCGCCGAACGGGCCGCCGAGCAGGATGCCCAGCGCCGAGGCGCCGAGGAACAGGAACAGCATGACCTGCGACATCTGCACCGAAACGCCGAATTTATCGATGGCGTAGAAGGTGTAGTAACTGGCGAGGCTGGCGACGTAGGCGTTTTTTGTCAGCACCAGCAAGGTCAGCACCGCCAGCGCGCCCATCACCCTGCGGCGCGGGAAGGGCGACACGAAGCCTGCCGCCTTGCGGTTGGCGAGCGAGGCGCGCAGCCGGCTGTACCAGCCGCCGACCCGCCACAGCACGACGATGCCGATCAGCGATCCGGCTGCGAACCAGGCAATGCTGGTCTGGCCGAAGGGCACGACGACGAAGGCGGCGAGCAGCGGCCCGATGGCCTGGCCGAGATTGCCGCCGACCTGGAATAGCGATTGCGCCAGGCCGAACCTGCCGCCCGAGGCGAAGCGGGCGATGCGCGAGGATTCCGGGTGGAAGATCGCCGAGCCGATGCCGATCAGCGACGCGCCGATCAGCAGCAGCCAATAGTGTCCGGCATAGGCCAGCACGACCAGGCCGATCAGTGAGGACGCCATGCCATAGGGCAGCGAATAGGGCATCGGCCGCTTGTCGGTGACCATGCCGATCAGCGGCTGCAGCAATGACGCCGTCACCTGGAAGGTGAAGGTCAAAAGACCGATCTGCCAGAAATCGAGACGGTAATTGTCCTTCAGCAGCGGATAGATGGCCGACAGCAGCGACTGCATGATGTCGTTGACACAATGGCAGAAGCTCACCGCAAGGATGACGGTGAAGGCCGTCGCTTGCGCCGAAGTGTGGCTGGCCGTCGCCGGCGTGGCGGCGGAGGTGGCTGTCGTATCAGTCAACGCAGGCTCCATGGTCTTTTTGGCGGACGCTCCCGCAGGCGGCCCTTATGGCCCCGCTGCCTTATAAGTTACTTGCCGGGCGACTTCTTTCGTGGTTTGGTCCAATAGTTTCGCGAGTGGGCCAATAGCCAATGCCGCATGGCACCGAAATCTTCAAAGCGGGCGACACCGATCTCGGCCAGTTCACCGATCTCGGGCTGCTGCGCCGCTGGCAATGGCTGGAGCAGGCTGTCGGGCCGGCGGTGGCCCTGCCGACCGAATTTCCCGACGGCTACCACGTGCCGCAGCACCGTCACAGCCGCAGTCAATTGCTGCATGCGCTTGTCGGCGTCGTGCTGGTGACGACGCGGCATGGGCGCTGGATGGTGCCGCCCGATCATGCGATGTGGATTCCTGCCGGCACCGAGCATTCCGTCGAGATGCTTGGCGACGTCAGCATGCGCTCGGTCTATGTGATGCCGGACGCCATTGCCGGGCTGCCGGATGGCTTGCGCGTCGTCGGCATCACCGATCTGATGCACAGCCTCATCGTGGAATCGGAAAAGCTGCCGCAGGGCGCCGAGCTTGAGGGGCGCGGCGGGCTGATCATGAGCCTGCTGCTGCATGAAATCCCGAACCTGCCGGAACGGCCGCTCGGCCTGCCTTTTCCTTCGGATCCAAGGCTTGCGGCACTGTGCCGGCGCTTCGTCGCAGCACCCTCGCCGCACGCGACGATCGACGAATGGGCCGATATCGTCGGCATGAGCCGGCGTTCCTTCACCCGCGCCTTTCATCGCCAGACCGGATTGTCGATGTCGACATGGCGCCAGCAGGCCTGCCTGTTCGCGGCCTTGCCGCGGCTGGCGGACGGCGAGCCGATCACAAGGGTAGCACTCGACCTCGGCTATGACAGCGTGCCGGCCTTCATCACCATGTTCAAGCGCATGCTGGGGGCATCGCCGCGCGGCTATATGCGCGGCTCTAGGGACAACATCAGGGTGTCGAACGGAAGCGCATGACCCCGAACCTTTTCGGAGAGGATCATGCGCAAAATCAAGGTGCTACAGCGTCCTTTGCGCGTCTCTGGACGCGCGGCGCTGTATCGCGGGCAGATTTCAGTCGAACAGGCTCGACACCGACTCTTCGGTCGCCGTGCGCGAGATCGCCTCACCCATCAGGTCGGCGATGGAGACGACGCGGATGTTGCTGGCGTCGAGCACCGCCTGGGTCGGCTGGATGGAATCGGTGATGACCAGTTCCTGCAGCTTCGAGGCGCCGATGCGGGCGATGGCGCCGCCGGACAGAACGCCATGGGTGGTGTAGGCGGTGACGCTGGTGGCGCCGGCGGCAAGCAGCGCATCGGCCGCATTGCACAAGGTACCGCCCGAATCGATGATGTCGTCGATCAGCAGGCAATCCTTGCCGCGCACGTCGCCGATGACGTTCATGACTTCCGATTCGCCAGGGCGCTCGCGACGCTTATCGACGATGGCAAGCTGGGCGTCGATGCGCTTGGCGAGAGCGCGGGCGCGGACCACGCCGCCAACATCCGGCGACACGACCATGACATTGGCAAGCCGCTTGTATTTCGCCTTCACATCGCGGGCCATGACCGGCACCGAGAAGAGATTGTCGGTCGGGATGTCGAAAAAGCCCTGGATCTGGCCGGCGTGGAGATCCAGCGTCAAGACGCGATCGACCCCGGCCCGCGTGATCATGTTGGCGACCAGCTTGGCCGAGATCGGCGTGCGGCCCGAGGCGCGGCGGTCTTGCCTTGCATAGCCGAAATAGGGAATGACCGCCGTGATGCGCTTGGCCGACGAGCGCATGAAGGCATCGATCATGATGAGCAGTTCCATCAGGTGATCGTTGGTCGGGAACGAGGTGGACTGCAGGATGAAGACATCCTCGCCACGCACATTCTCCTGTATTTCGACGAAGATTTCCTGATCGGCGAAGCGCCTGACGCTGGCTTTGCCCAGCGGAATGTTGAGATAGCGGGCGACCGCTTCGGCCAGCACCCTGTTGGAATTGCCCGCGAAAAGCTTCATGCACCGTTCCTGGTGAAGGATGGAGACTCTGGCAGACTCTCTTGAGCCCCTTAGTCGGGGCTTTTAGCGGCCCGTGCCGGTATTGCAAGCGTCGTGATCGGAATCCGCCGGCTAATCTCAATAAACGTCGACGGCGAGGGAAGCCGGCAACATGTCAGCCGCCGGTCAGCCCGCTTGCCCGCCAAGCCATGTGGCAAACTGGTCGATCGTCTGGTCGGCGATCGATTGCATGGTCTCCGGCGCGACTGCAGCCCAGCCTTCGCCATCATTGACCGAGGGCGCCTTCTGCTGGCCGTTGATGCGATGCAGCCGGTTGCCTGCCGGGTCATAGACGTCCCAGACATAGATGACGGTGGTATCCTTGCCTTCCGACATCGTCGAGAAATAGCCTTTCAGCACATGCGTCGGGGTCTGTCCGGCGCTTCCTGCCAAGGTGATGCCGCGCTGCTTGGCTCGCGTCTGAAGCTGCGCGGTCAATGGTGTCGCGGCTTCCACCGAGGCGCCGACGATCGGCGCCACCTGCAGGCGGGTGCGTGCGATGACGGCGGCGCTTTTTGCCGGCAGCTCGGTTGCGGGCTGTGCCGTCGCGGAAGGCTGTGTTGTCGCGGAAGGCTGGGCAGTGGCTGCAGGTGCGGTCGGCGTTGCAGCCGTGCCGCTTCCGGGCGTTGCCACGGTCTGCGTCGACTGCGGGGCGATGGCCGAGGGTTCGAGAACGTCCTTCGCGTTGGTGCAGGCGGCCAGCGTCAGCGCCGCGAGCAATGACACGGTCGTCGCATGCGATCGCCTCATTTCCCTCAAAACTCCCTGGCGATGAACGCCTCTTGCATTCTTACCATTATGGATTCATTGCACAATCAAGTCGAGATCATGGCGGGACAGCGGCTTCGGCTGCGATTCAGTCGTCAGATAGGTGCGGCCAAGCGTCATCGCCGTCTCGGTTTCGGAGTCCATGATGATCATGTGGGCGAACAGCGTCATGTTCGGCGCGATCGGTTCGGGATTGCCCTGATAGAACATAGGCATGTCCATCCATGATGGGGTGAAGCGGGCGCCGAGCGAATAGCCGCAGGCGTTGAGCCGGTGCTTGGTCAAATTGTGCGCCTCGAGCGTGCGGGCATGCGCGTCGAACACGTCGCCGAAGGTATTTCCGGGCGTCATCGCCTTTTCGACCGCCAGAAGTGCGGCGCGCGCTGCATCGAACAGTTCCTGGTGACGTTTCGACACTTTGCCGGTCAGCACCGTGCGCATCATCGCCGCATGGTAATGGTGGAAGACGCCGGCCCATTCGAGCGTCAGCTGGTCGTTCTTGCTCAGCTTGCGGCGGCCAGCCTTGTAACGGCAAAGCAGTGCGTCCACGCCGGAGCCGATGATGAACTCGTTGGCCGGATAGTCGCCGCCGCCGGCAAAGATCGCGCCCTGCATGGCGGCAAGGATCAAGGCTTCGTCGCCACCCTGCTTGATCAGCGGCAGGGCCGCGTCCAGAGCGTCGTCGGCGAGATTTGCGGCCTTTTCCACCTTGGCGATTTCGGCCGGGCTCTTGAACAGGCGCAGCCGGCTGACGATGCCGGACGCGTCGGCGATCTGGCCAAAGGTCTGCAATTGCTCGTCCAGGCGCCGGCCATTGTAGGCGGTCAGCCCGTGGGTGTCGTATTCGACGCCGATGCGGGCGCCGAGCAGGTCGAGGTCGTTGAGCAGATTGCGCAGGTCGATCGCCGGATTGGCGCCGTCGCGGTCGGTCCACAGCACGATGTTGTCGATGATCGAGGTGTGGCGCGCCTGGCGCAGATCGGCCGAGCGCGTGAGCAGGATCATCGAGCCGTCTGCCTTCACCACCAGGCACTGGAAGAAGCAGAAGCCGAACGTATCGTAGCCGGTCAGCCAGTACATGCTCTCCTGCGCAAACAAAAGGACGGCATCGAGCTTCTTCTCGGCGATCTCGATCATCAGCCGATCGCGCCGCGCGTCAAATTCCGACCGTTCGAAATGCAGCGCCATTATTCTGTCTCCAAAACGATTGCCGAAATCTGCCGCCCGTAATCCGGCTCCTTGCGATGGGTGCTGCGCCGGTAGGAATAGAACAGATCCTCCTCGGCGTAGGTGCAGCGGCCGAGCCCATCGGCGATGACGCTGGCCCGGGTCAGCCGATCGACCGTATAGCGGTTGAGGTCGAACATTGCATGTTCCGGCTTCGCCGAAGGCGCGAAATAGCTGATATTGTCGGCATCTGCCTCGACAAAACGAGCGATGAATTCCGGGCCGACTTCATAGTTTTCCGGGCCGATGGACGGGCCGAGAACCGCAACGATGCGCTCGCGCCGGGCGCCGAGGCTTTCCATTGCCGCAATGGTGTTTTCCAGCACGCCTGACAAGGCGCCCCTCCAGCCGGCATGGGCTGCGCCGACGATTCGCGCCTCGGCATCGGCGAACAGCACCGGTCCGCAATCGGCCGTCGAGGCGCCCACCGCAATCCCCGGCCGGTCGGTGACGACGGCGTCGGCCTTCGGCCGCTCGCCGGAAAAAGGCTCCCTGGCGATGACGACGTCGGGCGAATGGATCTGGTGGGCAGTCAACAGATGGCTTGATGGCACGCCCATCCAGTCGGCGACGCGGCGGCGGTTCTCGGCGACCTGCGTCTGGTCGTCGCTCGAGCCGGTGCCGATGTTGAGGCCCTGATAGATGCCGCTGGAGACGCCGCCGACGCGGGTGAAATAGCCGTGGCGAATGCCTTGCGCCCGCGCTTTCTCCAGCAAGGGCGACCGAACGGGATCCGGTTTGGTCTGATTCAGCATGGCTGCGTTGTTGTCCGTGAGAGCGATTTCGTCAAGCGACAGTCGAAAGATGGCGACAGTCCAACGGCGACAGTCGGAAGGCGGGAGAGTGGGAGAGGCGGCAGTGAAAAGTCAATCCGCCGTTGCAAAGGGCGGAACGGCGATGCCGGCAGGCAGGACCGCAAGCACCTTGAACAGGTCGCCCATGGCTTGCGGGCCGGCGAGGCGTTCGACCTCGCCCGCAATCTTTTCGCGCGCCGCCTCATTGGCATTGGCGCCGAGCTGACCGGCGCGTTCGAGAAGCCCCATTTCCACCAGGAATTCGCCTTGCGTGGAGAGATGGGCATCGAGGCCATGCGCCCGCACAACCGCGGCAAGGGCGGCGAAATCGACATGGGCGGTGAGATCGGCTTCGCCCGGATTGGCCAGCACATCTTCGTGATCGTGCTTGCGCAAGGCCTGCAAGGTGTCGCCGATCCCTGGCTGGAGGTAGCCATAGTCGAGGAACAGGCCGGCGCCGCCGAGCCCGGCCAAGCGCTCGGCGATGCTCGCCATCAGCGCGGCTCGGGCCGGCGCGACCTCGACGATCGCGCCCTGTGGCGCGTTTTCGGCATCGTCCGGCAACAGCGTTGGATCGACCGAGCCGGCGCCGGCGAAGACGTGCAATTGGTCGGCGCCGTCGAGGCCGATCATCCGTTCGCGCCAGCCTGTTCCGGCGCGGACGAACTGGCGGATCGGCACCGCGTCGAACAATTCGTTGCCGACGATGAAAAGCGGGGTCTGCGGCAGCGTGTCGATGCTTTCGTGCCAGCCGATCGCGGCCGGCGTGGCGACAAGCGTTTGCCTTTGGACATCGGCCAGTCGCGGACTGGTCTCGATCATGGCGAACGACGCACCGGCGGTCAGCGCCGGATCGAGCCGCGCAAGCGTGCGCAGCATGTCCTTCATCAGCGTGCCGCGGCCGGGGCCGATCTCGGCGATGGTGGCCGGCATCGGCCGGCCGGTCGCCAGCCAGGCTTCGTAGAGCCAGACGGCGATCAGCTCGCCGAAAATCTGGCTGATCTCTGGCGCGGTGACGAAGTCGCCGGCAGCCCCGAACGGCTCGCGCGTCGTATAGTAACCGTCCAGCGGATCGAACAGGCAAAGCGCCATGTAGTGGTTGACGGGGATCGGCCCCGCCGCACCGATCAGCTCGACGATGCGGGTTTTCAGCCGGGTCATACCGGCTGTGGCTGCGTTACCGCCCTAGGGCGACGTGCGTCCATTTGGACAGTACGCCCTGGCACTTTGATTCTACGCATCGTGCTTCCCCAAAATCGATTCCGATTTTTGGGCCGATGCGGTAGCGGTCGCCATCGCCCAGATGCCGGCCAGCAGCATCGGCAGCGACAGCACCATGCCCATCGTCAGCCAGCCGGTGCCGAGGAGGTAGCCGAGCTGCTGGTCGGGCTCGCGGAAGAATTCGACAAGGATGCGCGAGAGACCGTAGCCGGCGATGAAGGCGCCGCCGACGAAGCGCGGCGTCTTCAGCTTGAGCCTGGAATGGGTGAGGAAGCGCAGGACCAGGAACAGCACCAGGCCTTCGAGCAGCGCCTCGTAGAGCTGGCTCGGATGGCGCGCAAAGGGCCCGCCATTGGGGAATTCGACAGCCCATGGCACGTCGGTCGGCCGGCCCCAGAGTTCGGAGTTGATGAAATTCGCCATGCGGACGAGGCCAAGGCCGACCGGCACGCCGGCCGCCACCACGTCGAACAGCGACCATGTGCGGATGCCGCGCGACCAGGAAAACAGCGTCATGGCGAGAATGACGCCGAGCAGCCCGCCATGGAACGACATGCCGCCCTGCCAGACGGCAAGGATATCGAACGGTTGAGCGATGTAGCGCGGCAGGTCGTAGAACAGCACGTAGCCGACACGCCCGCCAAGCACCACGCCGATGGCCGCCCAGACGATGAAGTCGTCGAGATCCTCGGGCCGCATTGGCATGGTGCCGTCGGGCCAGAGCCTCGCATTGGTGACGAGCCGCTTGGCATACCACCAGGCGAAGAGAATGCCGACGATGTAGCCGACGCCATACCAATGCACCGCCAGCGGTCCGATCTGGACGATGACCGGGTCGATGTTGGGGAAGGGCAGGGCGGCCAGCGGCAGCATAAGATATTCGCTCAACAGGATCTCCCGGTTGCGATCACGTTCGGGCGCGGACCATGCGGCAGGGTTTTGACGGGGTCAAGGCGACGCTGGCGCGGCAAATACGGCTTCGGGAAGCAGGCTGATCGTGCCGGTACTGCCGCCTCAGCGCTTGGTCCCGGCCAATGCCCTGTATTTGGCCTCCAGGCGGTCAAGCACCTCTTCCACAGGCTTCACCCGCCCTGCGTCGGCATCGCCGATGCCCTTGGCGAGCGCGGCGTCGCGTGCGGCAATACGCTGGTCCAAATTCGCACTGAAAGCCATTTCAGTCCCCGTCAGAATGCTCTTCCTTGGATGGTACCAGCTATGGCTTGCGAGACTAGGTCAAATTGCATCGACTTGATGACGTAGCAGCCTCAACGTTCTTGCATTCCGCGTCGCGCGCCACTACGTCAAATCGAGCAAGCGAGGATTTGCCATGTCGACCGGACCGAACCGCATTCTCGATGAATTCGCCAAGCTGATGACCGACGCTGCCGGTGCCGCGCAAGGCGTGCGCCGCGAAGTGGAAACCGCCTTCAAGGGGCAGGCCGAGCGTGTTCTCAACTCGATGGACCTGGTGCAGCGCGAAGAATTCGAGGCCGCCCGCGACATGGCGGTAAAAGCCAGGGAAGAAAACACCCGTCTCGCTGCGCGCATCGAGACGCTTGAGGCAAAGCTCGCCGAACTGACCGGGCAGGCCGCGCCTGCGGCTGCGGCGAAGCCCAGACCAAAAAAATAACGTTAAACTTTTCCACAAAGCACAATCGCAAAAAGCGCTTTGTCGTGAATCGCTTACCGGCATTGCGTGAATCTTTGTGACAGCGGCTTTCCACATGCGAATGACGCAGTGCGAAAAATTGGGCTGGTCACGCGACTCCCGATCAATAGACTGAATTTGTTGCATGATTCGGAGCAGGGTCATGCGCCGGGCGGTGGGGTCCGGTCTGGGGTCTTTGTGCGTTGACGAAGTCCCGGCCGTCCGAGTTCTAGACAAAATTGTTCGTTGTGGGTGCCCCGCCGGCCGAGGCGAAGGAACGACAGGAAGCATTCATGGAACTTCTCGAACTCGAATTCTCGCGCGAAATCCATCCGGTGGATGTTATCGAGCAGGTGGCGCACAACAACGACTGGTCCTTCGAGCGGGCCGGCGACGACGAGATTTCGATTTCGGTTGCCGGAAGCTGGACCGACTACCACGTCTCATTTTCCTGGATGGAGGATTTCGAGGCGCTGCATCTGGCCTGCGCTTTCGACATCAAGGTGCCAGAGGCGCGCGCGCTCGAAGTGATGCGGCTGCTTTCGCTGATCAACGAGCAGATGCTGTTCGGCCATTTCGACCTCTGGGAGCAGGAGGGCGCGATCATGTTCCGCCAGTCGCTGCTGCTCGCCGGCGGGGTCGAGCCGTCGAGCCAGCAGGTCGAGGTGCTGCTGTCGTCGGCGCTGGAAGCCTGCGAATGCTACTTCCAGGCGTTCCAGTTCGTCGTCTGGTCGGGAACCTCGGCCAAGGATGCGCTGGCCGGCGTCCTGTTCGAGACCTACGGAAACGCCTGAGCCAGGTCCTGACCCGCCATGAGTTCGAGCAGCCAGCGCAAGCCCGACATCAGCTTCGCCGATTTCGACCGGGTCGACATTCGCGCCGGCACGATCGTCGAGGCCAAGCCGTTTCCCGAGGCGCGCAAGCCGTCGATCAAGCTGAAGATCGATTTCGGCGCTGACATCGGAGTGAAGAAATCGTCGGCGCAGATCACCAAATACTATGCGCCCGAGACGCTGATCGGCCGGCAGGTGTTCGCGGTGGTCAATTTTCCGCCGCGGCAGATCGGCCCCTTCATGTCGGAAGTGCTGACGCTTGGCTTTCCCGACGAGGAGGGTGCGGTCGTCCTCGGTGCGATCGAACGCAGGGTGCCTGACGGCGGCCGACTGTTTTAGCTTCGTCACCGAAGCCGACGCGCAGACTTCCGTGGCCGTTCCTGGTTTTTGATCTCAAACGCATCGAGCGTGCCAGCTCCACCGATCTCCCACGAAAAAATGGTTGCGCTCTGGACAGTTATAGGTGCGAGCAATTGTTTGAACTTGACCATCCGCACGAGGATGAAGCGCGTGGTTTCCCCAAAGTCGTGATCACCAGAACCTCGGCGACAACATCGATTGAGCTTTCGTTGTGGGCGGCCATATGATCGATTTTCAGTGGAAGAGCCCTTGAGAGATTAGATGGTTTGGACCACCCCAAACGGATTAGTCGACAGCCCAACGGCCCAGGCTTATTGTTTTGACGCGGCATCTGTCGAGTTGTGCCGCCAATTCTCGGGAGGATACGATGGTTCGACTGCTGACTGCGATTTTCGCTGTGCTTTCCCTTTGCCTCTTTTCGTGGTCGTCCGCCAACGCTGACCCCGTCGACGATCAGGTGAAAGCCGCTTACGTGGCCTGGGACGCTGCTTTCAACAAAGCAGACGCAAAGGCGGTTGCGGCGTTCTACACCGACGACGCGATCTTTCTTGCCCGCCACCCATGACGTCATCAAGGCACCGGACGGGGTCGAAAAATTCTTTGGCGGCCTCTTCGGCATGGGAGTGACAGGCCACAAGCTCGAACTGATCGAAGCAGGAGGTGACGGCAACCTGCTGTTTGGCACGGCGAAATGGTCGGCCAAGGGTAAAGACGCCAATGGTGAGGATCAGCCGTGGGCCGGGATGGCAACCCACGTCTTCGAAAAGCAGGCAGATGGCAGCCTGAAACTCCGGCTGCACACCTTCAACTGATCAACGGCGTCCTTGCTTCCGACGGGAGGGGTCCGCTACCGGGTCGCTGCCTCAGCTAGCGCAGTCGCGATCCTGACGGACGCCAAGAGCTGCACCCTGGCGCAAGTAATTGAAATCGATCAGCGCCTCCGCTTCCCTGTTTTCGGCAAAGCGTTCCGGATGAACCTGCGGAGTAAGTGCGGCCCGCCGCCGCCTCAACCCAACAAGTTCTTCACCGAAACGGGCCGCTCGCAGATCACGAAATGGATCCTCGGGTCTGCGCGCCGGCGTTGCCGCCGCTTCGCCCGTGGATGACGAAAGGTGGTGTCAGTTTCCGCTGGGTGCCCAGCGCCTCTCCAACCGTTTCCAGGAACATCTCCGCGCAGGCCTTCCAGCTATAGCGCATTGCCCGTTGGCGCGCTTCGGCGCGGTCGACATCGAGCGCGGCGAGCGCGGCCTCACGCAAATCGTTCGATACGGCTCCGCCGACGCCGTCGCCGACAATGTCGATCGGCCCGGTCACCGGATAGGCTGCGACCGGCGTGCCGCTGGCCAGCGCCTCGATGATGACATTGCCGAACGTGTCGGTGCGGCTGGGAAAAATGAAGACATCGGCCGAGGCATAGATTTCGGCCAGTTCGTCGTTCGGGCGGTGGCCAAGGAAATGGGCATCGTTGTATCTGGCCTTGAGCCTGGCCAACTCAGGTCCCTCGCCGACGACCACCTTGCTGCCGGGCAAATCCAGGTCGAGGAAGGCGGCCAGGTTCTTTTCGATCGCGACGCGGCCGACGCAGAGGAAGATCGGTCGCTCGAGCCCCAGATCCTTTTTCTTGTCCGGCCGGAAATGGTCGGTATCGACGCCGCGCGTCCATGGCCTGAGCTTGGTGAAGCCGCGCGCCGCCAGATCGTCCGCCAGAGACTGGGTGGCGACCAGCGTGCCTTGTCCGGAATTGTGGAAATCGCGAAGCCAGCGATAGGCCCAGGCTTCCGGTATTGGCAGGCGCGCGCTCAGATATTCCGGAAAGCGCGTGTGATAGCTTGTGGTGAACGGCCGGCCGGCCTTGCGGCAATAGCGCCGCGCCATGATGCCGAGCGGCCCCTCGGTGACGATATGGATATGATCGGCATTGCGCGCTTGGATCAGGCGCGCCACGTGGCCTGGCGTCGTCAGCGCCAGCCGGATGTCCGGGTAGGTCGGCAGCGGCAAGGTGCGAAAGATATTCGGGGTCAGGAAGTCCGTCTCGACGTCAAAGGATTTCAGGGTTTCTGAAAGCCGTTCCAGCGTATGGACAACGCCGTTGACTTGCGGGCGCCAGGCGTCGGTGACCATCAGGATGCGCATAGCAGGCCTTTGCTTGAAAGGTCGTCGGTTTCCTTGATGCGGGGCCGCAAGGCCGAATCAATCGGGATCACGCGCTTCATGCGCGCTCTTCAGCATGGTTTCATGACGGGCGGATGAAGGCAGTACGTCCAATTGGACGCACGTCGCGTGGGTTCTATGTGTAGAGCGTACTTTGTGCGTCCAAGGACGCACGTCGCTCTAATTCAGGCCGGAACCTTGATGACGGCGCGCAAGCCGCCGAGCGGGCTCTTGTCGAGCATGATGTCGCCGCCATGGCTGCGGGCAATGTCGCGTGCGATGGCAAGGCCAAGGCCGGTGCCGCTGGCATCGAGGTTGCGGGCTTCGTCAAGCCGCACGAAAGGCTTGAACACGTGCTCGCGCTTTTCAGGCGGAATGCCCGGACCGTCGTCGTCGATGGTGACGAGCAGCGAGCCGCGGCCGTGGTTGGCGTTGATCTCAACCGTCTTGGCATAACGGAAGGCGTTGCCGACGACGTTGGACAACAGCCGGGCAAAGGCGTGGGGCCGCACATGCACATTTGGATCGCCGGCGAGCGAGGTGGACAGTTTGCGCTTGCGCAGCGTCGCCTCCTCGCCGAGCTTGTCGAAATAGGCTTCAAGGTTGAAACGGCCGGCGTCTTCCGTTGCCTCGCCGCGGGCAAAGGCGAGATAGCCTTCTAGCATGGACTGCATGTCGTCGATGTCCTGGCCGAGCGCCTCGGTGTCGGCCTTGGTCCCGGTCAGCGCAAGCTGCAGCTTGAAGCGCGTGAGGATGGTCCTCAAGTCGTGACTGACGCCGCTCAGCATGGCGGTGCGCTGTTCGAGCTGGCGTTCGATGCGTTCGCGCATTTGGATGAAGGCAAAGCCGGCGCGGCGAACCTCCTCGGCGCCGCGCGGACGGAAATCGAGCGGCATCGGCCGGCCCTTGCCGAAACTTTCGGCGGCCTCGGCCAGCGTCAGGATCGGCCGGATCTGGTTGCGCAGGAACGGGATGGCAATCATCAGCAGCACCAGCGAGGTGCCGACCATCCAGATCAGGAAAATGTGCGTGTTCGAGGCATAGGCCTGGCTGCGGCGCACGAAGGCGCGCAGCACCTTGCCTTCGAGCTGGACGCGGACCTCGATGATATTGGAATTGCCGACCGTATCGATCCAGAACGGACGGTTGATCTGATGGGTGATCTCGGACGAGAGAATTTCGTCGAGGATCGAGAAGAACGGCTTTGGACCGGGCGCCGGCAGAGGATCGGGCGGCAGCAAGTCGATCTTCAGCTGCATGCGATCCTGCGCGATGCGGATGATGTTGGCGTAGTCGGCGTCGTGCGGATACGTTTCCACCAGGTCGACGATCGCGGCAATGTCGCGGACCGTGGCCTGCGACAGGCGCTGCGTCACGGTCTGCCAGTGGCGTTCCATGAAGACAAACGCGAGGACCGATTGCAGCAGGATCATCGGCGCGATGACGATGATCAGCGAGCGGGCATAGAGCCGCTTCGGCATGTAAAGCGAAACCAGGCGCCAGAACCGTTTCCAGGCAAGCGGCACGGCCTTCAGTGCCCGCCTGGCGCGAGCGCTCAAGCCGCGATCTCCCGGCCGTTCCAGTTGCGTGGTCGCCATTCGCCCTTTTTGCTCATCCGCAGCCGCTCGACAAGGGGTTGCGGGCGGCAGTCTATTCCACGCTGAGCCGATACCCAATACCGCGCACGGTCTGCAGCCAGACCGGATTGGACGGATCGCGCTCGATCTTGCGGCGCAGCCTGTTGATCTGGACGTCGATGGTGCGCTCGCCGACTTCGGATTCGTCGCCGACGAGTTCATGACGCGGTATCGTTTCGCCGGCCCGGGCCGCGAAAATCGCCAGGATCTCCTGCTCGCGGTCGGTCAGCTTCAGTGCCTCGCCGCCGCGCTTGAGCTCCCGCCTGGCGATCTGGAACGTGTAAGGCCCGAAAACCAGCTGCTCGACCTTGGGCGTCGTAGCCGGACCGCCGCGGCGCAGGATGTTGTTGATGCGCAGGATCAATTCGCGGGGATCGAAAGGCTTCGGCAGATAGTCGTCGGCGCCGGCCTCGAGCCCGGTGATCCGGCTGTCGGTTTCTGAGAGCGCGGTAAGCATCAGGATCGGCACGTTCTTGGTTGCCCGCAACGCTTTGGCGAGATCGACTCCGGTTTCGCCCGGCATCATGATATCGAGCACCAGCAGATCGAAATCGAGGCCGGCGAGCTTGCGCCGCGCTTCGCCGGAATTTCCGGCAACAGTGACGCGAAAGCCGTTTTCGGTCAGATATTGTTTGAGAAGATTGCGGATACGGGTATCGTCATCAATCACCAGCAGATGCGGCGCATCGTCGTCCGGTGCTGCCGGTTTATCAACCCTTTCAATGGTCTCCATGGCTTTTCCCTGACGTTTTTGCGGGCACAATGTCGATCTGCGCCCTTAGTTCCGGATTGACCATCGCTTCCAGGAAGCGCTCGATCAAGGCGCGTTCGGTGGCTCCGGAATCTTCCAATGCAGCATGGATGCGGCGTGACTGTGGCCGTGCCAGCGCCAGCGCCAGGGCGCGGCCCTTGGCTGTCGGATAGAGCTCGCGCTGGCGGCGGTCGCGCGGACCCTGCAACTGGACGATGTGGTCGGTATCGATCAGTTGCTTGAGCACGCGCGCCAGGCTCTGCTTGGTGATCTTCAGCACGTCGAGGAGTTCGGCGACCGTCAGGCCCGGCCTGCGATTGACGAAATGCAGAACCCGGTGATGGGCGCGGCCGAAACCATAGTCGGACAGGATCTGGTCCGGATCGGAGGTAAAATCGCGATAGGCGAAGAAGAACAGTTCGATGATGGCAAAGTCGATGCCGTCCTCGTCGGTGATCGCCGTCCTGATCGGTTTTCCGGCTGGGTGGCTGCGATCCGTCATCTTTTCTCCGTGCGGAAGGGAAATTATGTCAGTACTATTGACGTAATTTCCCGGCAATGGTAATTTTTGACAAGCTTTTCGGCGGATTGCGAACGAAAAGGCAAGGGAAAGCCGTTTTTCCGGAACTTCCTGTGTTTGCCGGACCTTATATATCCGCCTACGCTTCGAGATAGTGGCCGCCCGGTGCGGCTGACAAGAAACGCGCAACGATAATGTGCGGGCGGCCGCCCGCGGGAGGTTACCATGGCATCCGTTCCCTTTGACCAAATGGACGGCTTTATCTGGATGAACGGCGAGTTCGTCCAATGGGCCGACGCCAAGATCCACGTGCTGACCCATGGCCTGCACTACGCCAGCGCGGTGTTCGAGGGCGAACGCGCCTATGGCGGCGAGATTTTCAAGCTGACCGACCACAGCGAGCGCCTGCACGAATCGGCACGCCTGCTCGGCTTCAAGATTCCCTATTCGGTTGCCGAGATCGACGACGCCTGCCGCACGCTGTTGAAGAAGCAGGGTTTTCAGGATGCCTATGTCAGGCCGATCGCCTGGCGCGGCAGCGAACAGATGGGCGTCTCGGCGCAAAACAGCCGGATCAACTGCGCCATCGCCATCTGGCAGTGGCCCAGCTATTTCGATCCGGCACAGAAGCTGAAGGGCATCCGCCTCGATCTGGCCGAATGGCGCCGCCCCGATCCGCGCACCGCGCCGTCGAAATCGAAGGCTGCCGGCCTCTACATGATCTGCACCATGTCCAAGCATGCCGCCGAAGCCAAAGGCTATGCCGACGCCATGATGCTGGACTGGCGCGGCCAGGTTGCGGAAGCAACCGGCGCCAACATCTTCTTTGTCAAGGACGGCAAGATCCACACACCCACCCCCGATTGCTTCCTCGACGGCATCACCCGCCGTACAGTCATTGGTCTTGCCAAGGATCGCGGATTCGAGGTGATCGAGCGCACCATCATGCCGGAAGAACTCGAAGGCTTCCAGCAGTGCTTCCTCACCGGAACGGCGGCCGAGGTGACGCCCGTTTCAGAAATCGGTCCATACCGATTCGAGGTGGGCGAAATCGCCAAGACTCTGATGAACGACTATTCTGCAGCCGTTCAACCCAAGCATGCGATTGCCGCAGAATAACGAAAGTCACAACTTTTTTAACAAGTAGGGGCGGTTTTCGGACTGCCCCTTTTATTTAAGCACCTCGGCATTTGACTTTCGTCCAGTTCGGCGTCTCATGATGCTGTCGCCAGGGAGGCTGGCAGCTATGGAGGGACTGGTAATATGGACATGAACACGCTTCTTCAGATCATTGTTCAGGTGATTATGGGTGTCATTGGTGGTCAGGCGGTGGGCGCCGCGCTCAAGACAGCGGCAATGGGGCAGCTTACCAAAATCCTCGGCGGCGCCCTTGGCGGCGTCGGCGGTGCGGCCATCCTCGGCAGCCTGCTCGGCGGCGGCACGATCGATCCGGCTGCGGCCGCAGCGGCAACGGGCGGATTGGGCAGCGCGCTGAATGTGCAGAACATCCTCGGCGGTGCTGGTGGTGGCGCCATCCTGACGGCCATCATCGGCGCGGTCATGAACGCGACGAAGAAGTAAGCTTAATGCATGTCGCGCAAAAGCATGCCCTCCAGGGCCTGACCCGAGGTGCGCAGCGGTTTTGCGATAACGACATGCATAAAAACAATAACATAAAGCGCGTCGCATAAATCCATTCAGCCGCGACGCGCTTTAGCGGTTTCGGGCTTTGCGTGGGCGGCTTCGGCCGCCCATTTCATTTTGGCGTTGTCGCGACAGCCGGATGCGGTGGACGACGTTCGCATGTGTCTCTAAATCAGAAGCGACACAGCGAAAGGACGATCATGGGTCAGCTCAACGCCGGCATCGTGCCGGTCACGGCCTTCCAGCAAAACTGCACCATCCTCTTCGACATGGATGACAGGCAAGGCGTCGTCGTCGATCCCGGCGGCGACATCGACAAGGTGCTGGCAGTGCTCAAGGACAATGCGATCAACGCCGGCGCGATCTGGATAACGCATGGTCACATCGACCACGCCGGCGGCGCCATGGAGCTGAAGGAGGCGCTCGGCATCGAGATCATCGGCCCGCATGAGGCCGACCGTCCGTTGCTTGCCAATCTCGAGAATCAGGCGAAACACTACGGCATCACCGATCCGGTGCGCAACTGCGTGCCCGACCGCTTTCTCGGCGAAGGCGATAACGTCTCGTTCGGCCAGCACGCGTTCCAAGTCTTTCATTGCCCGGGCCACGCGCCCGGCCATGTCGTCTTCTACAATCGTGCTGCGAAGTTCGCCCATGTCGGCGACGTGTTGTTCCGCGGCTCGGTCGGGCGCACCGATCTGCCGGGCGGCGACCACGCCGCGCTGATCGCCTCGATCAAGGACAAGCTTCTGCCGCTCGGCGACGACATCGGCTTCATCTGCGGCCATGGTCCCGGCGGCCGCTTCGGCGAGGAGCGCCGGAGCAACCCCTTCCTGATTTAAACGCGTCGTGGCTGCGGAGCCTCACGCGACGCGCGTCGGTCTCTCCTTATGACGCCGAAAAAAAAGCGCTGGCCTTGCGGACAGCGCTTTTTTTGGGGGCAGGGAAGCCTCAGTTCGCGGTGCAGAAATGCTGTTCGCCGTCATAGCCGGTGAACGTGCCGGTGCGGGCGTTGAAAGAGCGATAACGATCCGAACAATATTCATACCAGCCACGGGTCCATGGCTCGGCATAGCCGTCATTGTAGACGACCCGCGGTTCCGCGTAGTAGCGGCGCACCGGGGCGGGCCGTGGATAGCGATCATAATCGTCATAGCCGGGGTCGTAATAGCTGGGCTGCGGGTTGTTGAGCGCACCGACGATCAGGGCGCCGGCCGCGAGGCCAAGGACGCCTGCCGCGATCGCATCGCCATTACCACGATGGTGGTGCCGGTGGCGCCAGTCACCAGCGCTGGCCGCCGGCAAGGTCGCGAGCGTGGTTGCAACAATTGCGGCGGACAGGACGGCGGTCTTGAAAATTCGGTTCATCTCAGTCTCCTTCGTGCCGGCCCGGGTAATCTGCGGCCCGGGTAATCTGGGGGATGCGGTCCGGCTTTACCGAAGACTAATAGGTGACCGTGGCTGAACGGGGGCTGAACGAAATTGGCGGGCTGGGACCAGTCGATTCATCGATCAGGCATGGCGCAAGGCACAAATATCGTATGCTCAACAAGGAGCGGAGCTGCGTCAGCGGATCGTCCGATGCTGTATCGAGCTCGGCTCAGCCGATCGACAGGTTGACGGCTTTCGGACCCTTGCCGCGCTTGTCCGGCTCGGTGTCGAATGTTACCTTCTGCCCATCCTCAAGACCGGGAAGACCCGACGCCTGCACGGCCGAAATATGGACGAAGACATCCTTCGCGCCATCATCCGGCGTGATGAAGCCGAAGCCTTTGGCATGATTGAAGAATTTGACGGTGCCGGTCTGCGGCATGGGAAGCTCCTTTGATCCCATCAAGTCCAGTCTCGGGCCGGCAAATGCCCGAGTGGAAATTTGTCGTTTATTTTAGCGCCATCGGCAAGAGAAAGTTTTGCGAGCAGTGGCTTGCCGCCCTGCCACGAAAAAAGGCGCGACGAAACCGCCGCGCCTTCGAAACTCGGGTCCGGCGCTGAAAGCCGGTTCAAGGCCTTTGGAGCGGCCTCGGGCTCGTTCCTGGCACGTCCGCGCGGACGTGCGCGCGCCGACGATTCAGTCCGCGCGGAGATTGACCGCCTTGGGTCCCTTGCCCATGCGGTCGGGCTCGACATCGAACGTGACCTTCTGGCCATCGACGAGCGTGCGCAGGCCCGAAGCCTCGATCGCGGAGATGTGGACGAACACATCCTTGGCGCCGTCATCTGGCGTGATGAAGCCGAAGCCTTTGGTAGCGTTGAAGAATTTAACGGTGCCGGTCTGGGCCATTGGGGAAACTCCTTCACCCGTGTCAGTCTTTGTGGTTTGCCCGCCGCCTGACGCCGTGGGCAAGTCCCGGTGGTTGCTTCGGCAGTCATGCATTGGCGCATGGTCAAAACCCCCCGCCGAAAAACGGGGCCGTCAGAGATTCACAGTATCGGGGAAAGGTCGTCCAAAACGTTCCGCTCTCCGGGTCGCAAATGCCCGAACACAAAATTTATCGCACGGAAACGCGGTGGTTGCAAGGTAGCGCCAAAGGCCGCCCATGGGCGCGTCCGCACGCACGGCATCGACAAAGCGGTGTTCTCGTCCGGTGATCGTCGGCCATAGCCCGGCCACGCAGGCTGGGGCCTGCAAACAGGGGTTGCATTCGGCCGGTGGAATGGCGAGGATCGGCTTCATTTTTGGCATGCCGTTGTCCCAAACCGCTTCGCACCCTCGGGTCAGAGTCCCGTGGGCATGCTTTGGGTGACATGCATTGGAGCGGGGGCTCGAGGGAGGTCTGGTGATGAAATTTCCTGCGGCAATCTTCTCGCGACAGGGTTTTGCCATCCTGTTGCTGTCGGCAGTACTTGCAGCCTGTACCGCGGTGGTGGTGGAGGAGGACGGACCGGGGTACCGCCCGCCTCGGCCCGAGCCGCAATTTTGCACCAGACAATATGATCCGGTCTGCGCCCGGCGCGGTGGCGACCGCCAGACCTTCGCCAATGCCTGCCTTGCCGAGCGGGCCGGATATCGCATCATCAGCGGCGGCCGGTGCCGCGACGGTGGCGGTGATGGAGAGCAGACGTTCTGCACGCGCGAATACCGCCCGGTCTGCGCCCGCCGCGGCGGCGAGTTGCGCACCTTCCCCAACGCTTGCGAGGCTCGCGCCGCCGACTATCGCATCGTAGACGACGGTCCCTGCTGAGAGGCTGGTTTACTCCCCGTCTCCGGGCGGGGAGGCTCATCCATCAACTGAGCGCAGCCGCGCGAGCGCAGCTGGCGGCTCTTGCTTCTACGCCGGCAGCCTGGCCTTGCGGCAATAGGCGATGAACTCGGCCGCGGGCATAGGTTTGGCAAACAACCAACCCTGACCATAGTCGACGTCGCGTTCCATCAGGTAGTCGGCCTGTGCCTGCGTCTCGACGCCCTCGGCAATGATCTTCAGCTTCAGCGTCTTGACCAGGTCGATGATATGCGGCGTGACGGAACTGGTGGCGGAATCCGTAGCGATCGTGTCGATGAACGACTTATCGATTTTCAGCGCATCGAGCGGCAGGCCCTCGAGATGGGACAGGCTCGAATAGCCTGTGCCGAAGTCGTCGATTGCGACCGCATGGCCAAGCTCGCGGGCGCGAACGACGGTCGAACGCGCTGAATCGACGTCGACGAAACCGCGCTCCGTCGCCTCCAGCCAGATCTGCCGAGGCTGAATTCCGGTGTGCTGCAGGGCCTTTTCGATGACCGGAAGGACCCTTGCCGTTCTAACGTCCGCCGGGCTGAGATTGATCGCGATGTGGAGCGAACGATTGGCGACAAGAAGTTTTTTCAGGTCCAAAACAACAAGGGCGATGATCTGGTCGGTGATTGCCGCGATCAGGCCGCTCTCTTCGGCCAGCGGGACGAAAAGATCGGGCCGGACCAGCGAGCCGTCGGGTCGTCTCCAGCGCACCAGCGCTTCGGCACCCACGCAATTGCCTGTCCCGAGCGCGACGATCGGCTGATAGTGGACGATAAACTCGTGCTTGCGCACGGCAATCTGCAATTCTCCAAGCGGCGACAGCCGCCGTCGTGACAGCCAGACAACCATGCCGATGATGAAGGCGGCGATGAAAGCGCCGAGGGGAAGCAACAGCAATTGCCGCCGACGCACGCTGTCGACAATCTGGCTTTCCGGTTCGGTGGCGACGGCGATCCAGTCCGTCCCGCGCACCGCGGCAAACAGATGACTGTCATCCAGGCCTTTGCCCGGGTCGGCGATGATCTTCCCGATGCGCGCAGGATCAGGCCCGTTCAGCGCGCTGAGCAGGACGCCCGTGTTTGTCGCCAGGGGAAGCTGAACGTCGGGATCGACGACGATGTCGACAAAGCGCAGCGGGTCGATAAGGACATTATGGCGCTTGTACTGCAGGGCCATCAGCGGATGGTCCTGGTTGGCCAGAGGCCGTATCCGGGCAGTGACGGCAACGCCGTCTGCAGCGGTGAAATCCGGTGCGGCTTGCGCAACGCTTCCTTCGGTCGGTCCCCAGGATGTGCATTTGAGCAGGCCGTTTTCGAAATAGCCCATTTCTTCGATCGAGCGCGTGTTGATGGCGAGCCGCCGCATGCGGGCAATGTGGTCCACCGAACAGCGGTCGCCGGTGAACCGGTCGATCTCCCGCAACGCGCCGGCTGCATCCTTGAGGGATATGCTGGCCCTGGCGATCGCGCGGTTGGCGAACAGCTCCAGCCGCTCGTGTTCTTCTTGAACCGCCAGGACCCATGAAAAGTGGAACATCGCCGCGATGGGCACTATCGCGCCGAGCAGGGCCAGCACCACCGCTGTCACGATGATGCGCGACCTGTCCATGTGCGCCTCCCTGCCTTCGGCTGCGAGCGACGATTTCGCGCGCGGCCCGCCAGGCGCCAACCGTGATCGGGCCTGGTTCCAGCGGACCTTATAGGGCTTCGAAATTACGTGATCTTTAATCCGGCCCGCGGTGGCTGGATGAATGCAGGGCTGCTCATCCGTTTGCCGCTAGCTCTTGGACTTCGGTTTCAAACCGGCTTCCGCCTGCTTGACAGCCGAGCCGAAGGGCGAGGCCGGCTTTGCTGCCGTCTTGTCCTTCTTGGGCTTGCGTGTCTCGCGGTTGCTGCGCTGTTGACCCTTGGCCATTTCCTGGTCCCTCGTGATTGATGAACATGGTGGCGACGGTTGATGGGCGGCTAGCCGTTTGGATCGTCGGCCACTTCGAGATTGTCTTCCGTGGTGACCCGCTCATGGGTCTCCTCGTTGCTGCGGATGCGGTATTGCGGCGAGCCGTCCTTGACCGGCAGCCTGCTTTTGATCTGGAACAACTCGGCGGTCTTCTGAACAAGGCCGGTGCGGCTCTTCATGCGAACGGTCTGGCCGATCGCGAAAAGATGCGCAGGCGTGTCGGTGCGCGGGCGCGCGTTCTGCTGGAAGCGGATCATGCGGCATTCTCCTGGTCGCGCCTCAGCGCGGTTTCGAGTTCGGCGAAGTCGATGGCGACCAATTGGCTGGTCTGGCTTTTCACCGTCCTTGCCGGCAGGCGGATGAAAGTGGCGACACGGCGCCAGGCAAGCCACGAGATGCCATCGACAAGCTCCTCATCGTGGTCGATGTCGTAGTCGCCGGCCGGCAATTGTCCTTCCAGGCCGCCAATCATGAAGGGTGCCTCGAAATGCGCGATGAAATGGGTAGTTCGGCCAGACATTCTCGTGCCTCGAAGTGTCGTCTTGGATTCGATAGCGTGGTGCCCGCTTCGCGGCACCGGGACCTAAGGTCGTGGGTCCCTGTTCGGCAATTTGGGTATCGGCAATTTGGGTATCGGCGATCTGGAATGAGTTTGGCGGGTCGAGAACTTCTGACGCCGCGAGATGCCAAGCTTGGCCCAAAAAACGATCTCAATTCACTAATCCCAAAATGCGGTTTATTCAAGAAGATTCCCGCCCGTCGCCGACCTCCTCGTAAATTTACTTTTCTAGGGCTATTTGGGAAATGGTGATACGGTCCGGAAACTTCACAAGAATTGTTTGAGATCGTGCCGGAAAAATTCATCCCGGAATCGATTTTTATTTACATCTGAAAGGAAAAATCATGTTTTCCGTGAAAACACCTGATGGTTCGACCGTAACCATCCAGCCGATTGTCAAGCAGGTCGCCGGGCCTGCGAAAGTGGTGTCGGCACGGCTGACGATATGACGAGGCAGCAAGGCGCAGGATCGCCGATACCGACGGCACGCTGCGGCGGGCCAGACAGGTTGCGGAGACCAACCGCCTGATCTGACACGGCCGGCCCATGAACCCAGGATTTCCGGCAAGCTGGCCTGCGAACCCTTGAACCTGCCGCGCCGATGGCTTAGATCGCGGCAGGCGGACAAAACACGGCAGGTTTCCCATCAACAGAGATCCGAGAAGACCGGCAGGCGCGGGCGGCAATTTCGGCTCAGGCGGACAGCCGCCGCTGGGGCTCGACCAGCGCGTGCAGCAGGCACTGCAATTGCATCAGGCGGGGCGCCGGCAGGAAGCCGAGATGCTCTACCGGCAGGTGCTGGCGCAAAAGGCCAATCATGCGGCGGCAGCACATTTCCTCGGTTTGCTGCTGCACCAGACCGGGCGCAGCGCCGAAGGACTTGATCTCCTCGAACAGTCGGTGCGCCTGCAACCCAAGAATCCAGATTTCCTCAACAATCTCGGCACGGTGATGCGCGACCTCGGCCGTGTCGGTGCAGCCGTCGATTTCTTCCGTGGCGCGGTGGCAATCCGGCCGGAGCAACTCGCGGCGCGCGACAATCTCGGCTCCTCGCTGAAGCAACTCGGCCAGTTCGAGGGCGCGGAGGAGATCTATCGCGGCACCATCGGCCGCAACCCGTTCCATGTCCGCGCCCGCATCGGGCTTGCCGAAACGCTGCAGGAGGCTGGGCGGCTCGACGAGGCGCTCGCCGTCTTCCGCGAAGCATTGGCAATTCGGCCGAAAGACGCCGACCTGCTGCACGGTCTGGGCGTCGGGCTGATGGAGAAGGGCAGCCTCGCAGAGGCAGCGGAGCATTTCCGGCAGGCGCTGGCGGTCGATCCCGGCATGGCCAGGGCCTGGCTGATGCTCACCCAGGTCAAGCGCCAGCAGGAGCGCGACGCCGAGCTTGCCGGGATGGAGGCGCAGCACGCCAAGGCGCCGGACGGCAGCCTGGCGCGCATGCAGCTTTCGTTCGGCCTCGGCAAGGCCAATGACGATCTGAAGGATTATGGCCGTGCCTTCGATTATTTCGCCGAAGGCAATGCCATCCGCCGCATGGGCATCGACTATGATGCGGGCAAGACACGCGCCGAATTCGAAACGATGAAGGCGGTGTTCGACAAGGCCTTCTTCGATAGGCACAGACCGAGCGGGATTGCCGACGACACGCCGGTCTTCGTCGTCGGCATGCCGCGCTCCGGCACCACGCTGGTCGAGCAGATCATCGCCAGCCACCGCCAAGTCTATGGCGCGGGCGAGCTCGGCATATTGAAGACGGCGGTGGGAAAACAGTTTCCGCCTGGTATGAAGGGCGGTTTCCCCAGCGGGATCGCTGACCTGCCCGACAAGGCCTTTGCCGAGGCAGGCCAGGCCTATCTGGACCTGCTGCACGCCCGCTATCCGGGTTTCCGGCATGTCACCGACAAGATGCCCGGCAATTTCCTTTTGGTCGGCTTCATCCATCTGATGCTGCCCAAGGCCAAGATCATCCATTGCGCGCGCGACGCGGCGGCGACCTGCCTGTCGATCTACAAGGTGCATTTCCGCGGCGACAGCCACCGCTACGGCTACGACCTCGGCGAGCTTGCCGATTTCCACAATCTCTACACCGACATCATGGCGCATTGGCGCACCGTTCTGCCTGATGTCGTGCATGATGTGCGCTATGAGGATTTCGTCGCCGACCAGGAAGGGCAGACGCGGGCGCTGATCGCCTATCTCGGCCTGCCATGGGACGATACAGTGCTGTCGTTCCACGAGACCGACCGGCCGGTGCGCACGGCGTCGGCGGCGCAGGTGCGCCAGCCGATGTACCAGGGCTCGGTCGATCTGTGGAAGCGCTATGGCGACCGGCTCAAGCCGCTGCTCGACCGGCTGGCGTAATGCGGGCCTACAACTCAATGAAGGGCTGAAAGCCGCCGAAGATCATGCGCTTGCCGTCGAACGGCATCGCCGACCAGTCGGACTTCAGCCGCTCATCGGCCATCACCTTGGCCATCACCGCATCGCGGCTCTGCCGCGATTCATAGACGACCCACGAGAAGACGACGATCTCGTCGTCCTTGGCCTGCACGGCGCGCGGGAACGAGGTCATTTCGCCATAGGGCACGTCGTCGCTAATGCACTCGACATAGGCGAGCGCGCCATGCTCCATCCAGACGGTGCCGCCTAACCGCGCCATTTCCTTGTAGGCATCGAGATTCGCCTTGGGCACGGCGAGTACGAAACCATCGACATAGGACATTGTGGTTCTCCTTGGGTTGGATTTCCTTCTCCCCTTGTGGGAGAAGGTGGCCGAGCGAAGCTCGGTCGGATGAGGGGTGTTCCAGGGAAACACCAACGTCTCATTTCTTCCAGCATCCCTCATCCGTCTCGGCGCTACGCGCCGATCCACCTCCCACAAGGGGAGAAGGAAGAAACGGAGGCGCTACGCCGCCTTTACTGGCGCGTTCATCGCCCACTCCACGCCGAAGGGATCAGTCAACTGACCCCAGCGATCGCCCCAGAACATCACCTGCAGCGGCGTGCCGACCTTGCAACCGGCATCGATGGCGCGCTGCCACCAGGCGTCGATGTCGTCGCTGCCGAGATGCAGCTGCATGGTGAAGCCCTGCGGCTTCACCGGGGCCATTCCGTGCTCGGGATAGAAGTCGGAAATCATCAAGGTCGAACCGTTGATGTGGAGATGGATGTGCATCGTCCGGCCCTGCTCGTCCGGCGGGTAGAAGAAGACCTGCTCGGCGCCGAAGGCCTTCTGATAGAATTCCGAAGCCTTGAAGGCGCCGTCCAGCTGAAGGTAGGGCGTCAATCCGCCGAGGACTTTCGCTTTAGGCTGGGTTTGGGGCTGGTCGTTCATCTTTTTGCTCCTCTCTGCGTTTGGTTTGACCTTGCGGACCACAGGACGAATGAAGCGGCGGCGATCCTACACGTCAGATGGATTTTTTTAATGCCGGGACCAGATGCGCCCAGCCGTCAGAGGTTGGAGTGACCCCGTGCGACGCGTAGGGCTTATGACGGCGCCGCTGCGGCCGGTTGGTCTCTTCAACTTGCCTCGGATCATCTTGCCTCAGACAGGGAGATTGCAATCCGGCGGCTGTTTTGCGCGTCGACGACAATCTCCGGCCAGCCGATGTCCTTGCGCAGTTCGATCGGCAATGAAAGCAGGGCGCGCTCGCTGCGGTAGCGGGCGCGAGCCGCCGAGTAACGGGTCGCTATGCGACCTACGGATGACAGAATGGACATGATGCTCTCTCCTCGATTGGCGCCGGCATCACCGTGTCGGCATCCCAAGGACGTGGCGCGCGGCCATGATCCGACAGAGCGTCAGATTTTTTTGCCGCGAAGCTTCAACCGCCCGTTTCTGCCACCTCCCGGAAGAAATCTTCCGGGCTGTCGATCTCGGCCAGCCGCCGCTTCTCGATCAGCCAGAAACGGTTGCCGATCGCCCTGATGAAGGAGCGGTCGTGCGATGCCAGCACGCAGCTCGCCTGATGGGCGAGCAATTCGGTTTCCAGCGCTTCCTGGCCGTCGATGTCGAGATGGTTGGTCGGCTCGTCGAGCAGGTAGAAGTTGGGATTGGCAAGCCTGAGCGCCAGGATCATCAGCCGCGCCTTCTGCCCGCCCGACAGCACGCCGATCCTGCGCTCCTGCATGTCGATGCTGACGCCTGCACCGTCCAGTAACGAGCGGGCGCGCTGCTCGCCGACATCGAATTTGCGCGAGAGCATCGCCAGCGGCGTGTCGTCGCCGCTGATGCCCGACAATGCCTGGTCGCTGTAGCCGAGCACCGTCGACGGCGTCACCTTCACGCCTTGTGCTGCCGTCTCCGGCGCGACGACGGCATTTCTGATCAGGCTGATCAGCCGCGACTTGCCGACGCCGTTGCGGCCGAGCAGCACGATGCGGTCGCCTTGGCAGATGTGGCGCTTGCCGGTCCTGAACAGCAGCGTGCCGTCGGGCGTTTCGACCGCCACGTCGTCGATCGTAATCAGCACCTTGGCATGGGTGCCGCGATTGGCGAGCTTTATCGCGCCCGCCGATTTTTCGCGGTGCGCCGGTGCTGCGACCTCTTCGAGGCGCTGGGCGCGCTGGTTGAGCTGCTTGGTCTTGACCGTCAAAAGGTCGCTGCCCGAATTGATGCCGATGTTGTTGAGCTTGGCCGCCTGCCGGCGCAATTGCTGCACCACCTTCATGTCGCGCTGGAATTTGCGCTCGGTCGAGGCGTCGACTTCGCTCAACGCATCGCGTGCCCTGGAATAGGGCAGCGAGAATACCGGCGACTGTTCGGGGCGCAGGAACAGCGTCCGGTTGGTCGTCGCGTCGAGGAATGCCCGGTCGTGGCTGGCGATCACCACCGGCACCTCGCGCGGCAGTGCGTTCAGCCAGGTTTCGAGCTGGCTGATCTTGGCGAGGTCGAGATGGTTGGTCGGCTCGTCGAGAAGCAGGACGTCGGGATCGGTGACCCAGACGCGGGCGATCAGCGCCAGTCTTTGCCAGCCGCCGCTCAAGGCCCGCATCGGCCGCTCGCGCATCGACTGCGGCACGTCGAGTGAATCGAGAACGACATCGACGCGCCATTGCTCGCTTTCGGCCTGCTCGGCCGGCAAGGCGTCCACCACCACCTGCTGAAAACCATGCTCGGCCAGTGCTGCGGGAACGGCTTGCTCGACATAGCCGACGCGCAGGCCGCGCGTGCGGGTGATATCGCCGGATGTCGGCTCCATCTCGCCGGTCAGGCACTTCAGCAACGTGGACTTGCCGCGGCCGTTGGCGGCGACGATGCCGAGCCGGTCGCCGGTGCCGATGCTGAGGTCAAGGTTGGAAAAGAGCGGCGCACTCAACGTGACGCCGAGGGACTTGAGGCTGATCAGGGCCATGTTGGTTTCTCTGGTCTGCCCGGAATAAAGGTCCGGTTCGATGCACTTTGACGGTGCGCAGGCAGGCCAGCAGGCTCGGCGTTGCAGCACCACGAAGGGCAGACCAAGAAAATCGAAGCGGGAGATCCCGGACCGTCTCTGGTCAGCCCTGCAAGCAAGCTCGCAGGGCAGGGACAGGGCCGCGCTGACGGTGGTGGGAAAACAACACGCAGCCCTCCTTTCAAGACGTTCGAGTTATGGAAACTGGCTACACCAGGGGAGGGGCAAATGGCAATGGGGCGTGTAAAAGTAAGCTAAGCGCTGAAGTTGCCAATCTCCCCCCCAAGTGGTCCCCAAGTGGGGGAGATGTCCGGTAGGACAGAGGGGGCGCGAAGGAACGCTACCGCCCCGGCCGGCCGGTCTTGCCGGGACGGCGCTTTTCGCGGCGGGCGTCGCCCGGATCTTCATACGAGCCGATACCACTGCGCTGGCGGACGATTGGCTTCGCGGAATCGTCGTGTTCTTTCGCGCCCCCCTCTGCCCTGCCGGGCATCTCCCCCACACGGGGGGAGATCGGCTGTGGCTTGGCCGGCACTTTTCCCTCAACAGGCTTTTCAGTCCGTCGCACCGTCATTTCGTCGAGCGAGTTCTTCTTGAACAGCGGCTTGGTCGGCTCTCCGGGGATGCCGAAATCGGAGCCGTGCGCCTCTTCGGCCGACTGTTTCTTGAACAGCGAGCGCGACACCGCCCCGGCCGGCGTCGGCATGTCGGTGCCCGGGCCCATGGCGTCGAGCGAGGGTTTGGCGAAGAGCGGCTTCTTGACCGGCACGGCGCCGTCGGCGCCCATCTCGTCGAGCGCGGGCTTGCGGAACAGACCCTTGCCGTAATCATCCACCGTGCGGTGGATGGCGCGGCCCTTGTTGTGCTTGCCCTTTTCGCGGCCCGAAACCGGGCTTTCCATATCGGCATATTTGGCCAGCGGATCGTCGGAGATGGACAGTTCCATCTCGCGCAGCCGCTTGATCTCGTCGCGGATGCGGGCCGCCTTCTCGAAGTCGAGATTGGCGGCGGCGTCGCGCATCTGCTTGTCCATCGCGTCGAGATGGGCTTTCAGATTGTTGCCCATCATTGCGCCGGCGCTGTCGGTGAACTGCGAGATGTCGGCGCGGACGTGGTCCTTTTCGTAGACCGAGTCCAGGATGTCGGAGATGCGCGACTTGACCGATTCCGGGGTGATGCCGTTGGCCGCGTTCCACTCCATCTGCTTTTCGCGCCGGCGGTTGGTCTCGGCCATCGCCCGCTCCATCGAGCCGGTGACCTGGTCGGCGTAGAGGATGACCTTGCCGTCGACGTTTCGGGCGGCACGGCCGATGGTCTGGATCAGCGAGGTTTCGGAGCGCAAAAAACCCTCCTTGTCGGCATCGAGAATGGCGACGAAGCCGCATTCGGGGATGTCGAGGCCTTCGCGCAAAAGGTTGATGCCGACCAGCACGTCGAAGGCGCCGAGGCGCAGGTCGCGCAGGATCTCGATGCGCTCCAGCGTGTCGATGTCGGAGTGCATGTAGCGGACGCGAATGCCCTGCTCGTGCAGATACTCGGTCAGGTCCTCGGCCATGCGCTTGGTCAGCACGGTGACCAGCGTGCGGTAGCCGGCTTTTGTCGTTTCGCGGATTTCGCCGACGACGTCGTCGACCTGGGTCTTGGCCGGGCGCACCTCGACCGGCGGATCGATCAGGCCGGTCGGGCGGATGACCTGCTCGGCAAAGACGCCGCCGGACTGCTCCATCTCCCAGGCGCCGGGCGTCGCCGAAACCGCGACCGAAAGCGGGCGCATCGCGTCCCATTCCTCGAAACGCAGCGGCCGGTTGTCCATGCAGGACGGCAGACGGAAACCGTACTCGGCCAGCGTCGCCTTGCGGCGAAAGTCGCCGCGATACATGCCGCCGATCTGCGGTATGGTGACGTGGCTTTCGTCGATGAAGACCAGCGCATTGTCGGGGATGTACTCGAACAGGGTCGGCGGCGGATCGCCCGGCTGGCGGCCGGTGAGATAGCGCGAATAGTTCTCGATGCCGGCGCAGGAGCCGGTGGCTTCCAGCATCTCGAGGTCGAAGCGGCTGCGCTGCTCCAGCCGCTGCGCCTCGAGCAGGCGTCCGGCGCGCTCGAGTTCGACCAGCCGCTGCTTGAGCTCTTCCTTGATCGACTTGATAGCCTGATTCAAGGTCGGGCGCGGCGTCACATAGTGCGAATTGGCGTAGATCTTGACGCTCTTCAATTCGCCGGTCTTCTGGCCGGTCAGCGGGTCGAACTCGGTGATCGCCTCGATCTCGTCGCCGAACAGCGAAATACGCCAGGCGCGGTCTTCCAAGTGGGCCGGAAAAATCTCGATCGTGTCGCCGCGCACGCGAAACGAGCCGCGGACGAAGTTGATGTCCTGCCGCTTGTACTGCTGGGCGACGAGATCGGCGAGCAGCGCGCGCTGGTCGAGCCGGTCGCCGATCTGCATCTGGAAGGTCATCGCCGTGTAGGTCTCGACCGAGCCGATACCGTAGATGCAGGACACCGAGGCGACGATGATGACGTCGTCGCGCTCCAGCAGCGAGCGCGTCGCCGAATGGCGCATGCGATCGATCTGCTCGTTGATCGACGATTCCTTTTCGATGAAGGTATCCGTCCGCGGCACATAGGCTTCCGGCTGGTAGTAGTCGTAGTAGGAAACGAAATACTCGACGGCATTCTCCGGGAAGAATTTCTTGAACTCGGAATAAAGCTGCGCGGCCAGCGTCTTGTTGGGGGCGAGGATCAAGGCAGGGCGCTGCGTCTCCTCGATCACCTTGGCCATGGTAAAGGTTTTTCCCGAGCCGGTGACGCCGAGCAGCACCTGGGTGCGGTCGTTGTCGTTGACGCCCTCGACAAGGTCCTTGATCGCCGTCGGCTGGTCGCCGGCCGGCTCGAAATCCGACACCATCTTGATGGCGATGCCGCCTTCGGATTTTTCGGGCCGGGCCGGGCGGTGCGGTGTCCACAGCACGCCGTCCTTGTGCAGCGGGTTGCCGGACTCGATCAGCGCCGACAGCGCCGCCACGGTGGCGGTGACGCCGCCGGAGGCCATGGTCTCGGCTTCCTCCAGCGAAACATCGAGGCCGGCAACCGGATTGAGGCCGGCCGCGGTTCGCTCCCGCGCCGAAGCCGCGCCGCCCATGGAGGTGCCGCGCGCCGTGCGGCCAGGGGAAGAGGAGCGTTCAGGGATCTTTTTCGCCTTGGCGACTTCCCTCCCCCTTGAGGGGAGGGTGGCGGCGGAGCCGCCGGGTGGGGTCGGTGCGGCCGGGCTCGACGTGCCCTCATGTTGAGCGCCTCCTTTGCCGACCCCCTCTGTCGCCTTCGGCGACATCTCCCCCTCAAGGGGGGAGACTTGGCGCCCTTCCTTTTCGGCTTCCTGCTCGATCTGCTCGGCCCAATCGGCGATCGAGCCGGTCAGCGGCGTGCCTGAGAATTCGGTCTGCGGCGCCTCGGCAAAGCCGCCCTTGTGCAAGGGCTCCGACGCATCGAGGAAATCGGTCAACGGGCTGCGCCGCTTGGGCGGCGAAGCACGATCGTCACGCGCCGGCGGCGGCGTCTTTTTGTCAGGAAGTTTGGCCATGCCCCGAATATGGGAGGTATCGGCCAAAATGGAAAGAGCGGAGTGGCCAGGGGCGCGAGAGGAAACCAGGCTGCTGACATAAGGGTGTCAGGAGCGATGTCGAACGCGCCCTCAGTTGAACCACAGCGCAAAGGTCAAAAACCCGGCGCCGCCGAACTGGCGCCGGATCTGGTCGAACTCTTCGCTGGTGAGGATCTTTCCGCTGTCGAGATAGGGCGCGATGGCCGGGCCGGTGATCGACAGCACCAGATCGAAGGGCTTTGGCTCGTCGAAAAAGCGCTTCATGTTGATGCCTTTGTCGGCGAAGCGGAAATGCGGCAGCAAGGTGCGGCCTTCGAGCAGGTCCTCGGCCATATCAAGCGCGGCGTGCCAAGCTTGGACCTGCTCCTCGCCGACCTCCAGGCCGGTGAGCGGGCTGGCGCCTTTCTGTTGCGGGCCGGGCAGCCATTCACGGTCGTTGTCGGTCTCGGCGCGGATCGCCTTCCAGTCTTCGCGGGACAGCCGGATCATTTCCATGAGATGGCGGCGCGCCGCGTGGCGGCGCTCCGGCTCGACCACCGGCCAATTGACCAGATGGACCAGCGAGATGAAGTCTGCGATGCGCCACTCGGCCGACCACATGCCGCCGCTCATGCCGCCGTCCGGCGGCACGAGCGTGTCCTGCAGCGGCAGTTTTGCGCGCGGAAACAGCATGTGGAACGAGCCGTCGAAGGCGTTGCTGAAGTCATGCGCCAGCCAGAAATCCGACTGCGCCATCAGGAATTCGGCATAGCCCTGCAGCCAGTAGCCGTCGGCGCGGTCGAAGCGGAAGGTGAGGGCGGGTGCGGCCGGGTCTGGCGCACCGCCGCGTGACAGGGACGCCATGATCGCGGCGGCACTTTCGTCCGGCGCGATCTGGCCGTCCTCGTTGAGGTCGATGCCGAGACGGGTGAGGTCGACCTCGATGCCGATGTCGGCATCGGCAGGCACGGATCCAAGCGTGGCTGCGGACTTTTCCAGCCGATCGCGGAAGGCGACCAGGATGGCGCGGAAGCCGTCGTAGGTCAGTGGCGCGGGATTGGGATTGTCCGGCACCGGCAGCCGCATCAGCGGCAGCATGAACGATTGCGGGCTTTCGAAACCGTGGCGGTGCAGGCCGCCGGCCAGGATCTCCAGCGCGGTGAAGAACTGGCCGGCGCCGGTGGCGTAGGCCGACGCAGGATCAGTGGGCGCAGCGGCTTCCAGCGCAGCAAGCGTGCTGTCGCGGTCGGCTACGGTTTTTGCCTCGAACAGGGCGGCCGGTTCGGGGGCCGCGGCACCGGTGGAAGCAACCGGCAGCAGCAGAAGAAGGGCGGATGCCAGCAGGCTCGAAAATCGCGTCATCTTGGTCCTCCGGTATGCCGTTCGGCGGCAACCATATACGCATCTTGTGTGTTGCGCCTACTGCGGGCTTCTGGCCGCACGATTGCGAACGGAGGCGCTTCGCTATATCGGGCGCATCGTCTACCGTGGCCGTTCATCCCGGTGCAGGGCTGCGCGTGTCGAACTATCCGCTTTCCTACAAATTGTCCTGGCTGCCACGCTTCTTGAAGCCTTCGCTCAGCGGCGATCGCCAAGGCTTTGCGCCAGCGGCAGGAATCATGATCGAGCCGCCACCGGCGCGGACGGTGCGGTTCGCCTTTGTCGGCGATATCTCGGCGGTGGCCAATCGCAGCGCGCCGCAATGCGACCCGGCGATCGCCACGCTGCTCGGCTCCGCCGATCTGGTGATCGGCAATTGCGAAAGCCCGGTGGTGGAGCGACCGAGCGCGGCGATGGGCACGAAGCTTGGCACCCGTCATGCCATGACCGAGCGGTTTCTTGACGAGGCGCTGGCCGCCGTCGGCATCTCGCGCGATAAACTGGTGCTGTCGCTCGCCAACAACCATGCGCTCGACCAGGGCGTCGAGGGTTTTGACGAGACCGTGGCAGCGCTGGAACGGCTTGGCATCCGCAGCATCGGTACCGCGGCCGCCGGTCCGGTCGAACGCGTCGCAGTCGGGCCGCTGACAATAGGCTTCGCCGCCTTCACGCTGTGGCGCAACGCCGGCGCGGCGGCGTTCGCCGGCCGTGTGTCGATGCAAGGCGACCCCGCACGATGGCCGCGCCGCGACGCCGTCGACCTTACCTGCGCCGTGCCACATTGGGATTGGGAATTCCGGCATTTTCCGCAGGCTGAAACGCGGGCGCTGGCCCGGCGTCTGGCCGCGCAGGGCGTCGGGCTGATCGCTGGCCACCATGCCCATGTCGTGCAACCAGTGGAGCGGATCGGCAAGGCGCTCGTCGCCTATGGGCTCGGCGATTTCCTCGGCACCGCCTTTGCGCGCCAGCCATGGCCCGGCCGCATCGGTAGCATCCTGACCGTCGATATCAGCGCCGACGCCGGCACGCGTGGCGCCATTGCCGCCTACCTGCTGCATCCCTTCATGCGGCTGCGCGCCGGCGACCATGAGCGGCTGGTTCCGGTTGAGGCGCTGGAGGACCGAATGCGCAGCAAAGTCGAAGGCCGGTTGACTGCGATTTTTCCGTAGCGCCGTAAGTGAGGGCTAGTCGCACGTTGCTTATCGCAAGTATGGCGCTGCCCCTCATTGTCCTGCCGGACATTTCTCCCCGTAAACGGGGAGAAACACGCCGTCATTTGATGACTTCGCGAATCACAGCCTCGCCGAACGAGCGCCAGCGCAGCGACAGCGGGCTTCTCCCCGTTCACGGGGAGAAGGTGCCGGCAGGCGGATGAGGGGCAGCGCAAACATCTGCTTGAGGAGCGCTGCCTCTCAGTGCTGTAGTCGAGATGTCGATAAAATCGGCTATCATGAGTTTGTTAGGGGCGTGGGATGGCGATGGAAGCAGCGGATTTCATGCCTGATGAAGCTGACATCGCCGGCATCAAGCGCAATCTCGCGGCCTACGAGGCCGAAAGGGCTTCGGCCTACCGGCAAGTCCGCTGGCGGGTGCCGCTGTTCATCGGACTGGTGTTGGTGTTCGTGGCGCTTGTCGCCTGGCTTTTCAACAGGATCGCCGATCCCTACGAGCAATGGCTCTCGACGCCGCATGTGTTGCTCTATGTCGTCGGGTTGGTGGCGGCGATCCTGCTCTATTTCCAGGCGATCAAGCCGACGAGCAGGTTGCAGCACCGCAAGACACTGCTGCCGATCATCTTCGGCTTCATCAGGGACATGCGCTACGAGCATGAGGTGACGCCGAATTCGTTCGACCGGCTGCCGCGCGAGACGATCGGCACGTTCAACACCAAACGCTTCGACGACATCGTCTCCGGCCGCTACGAGGGATTTCCGTTCGAGCTTTACGAAGCCGATCTCCGGCAAGGCACCGGCGGCACGATAGCATTCAACGGGATCGTCGTTGCCTTCGGGACCATGGTGCCGTTCCCCGGCATATTGGTGGCGGCGCGCCGGACTGAGTTGGCCGTCGGGTTCTTCCGCGGCATGTTCGCCAGCAAGATGCAGGAATTGTCATGCGGCGTGCCCGAGCTCGATGCCGCCTACGACTTCCGCAGCGACAACATCGAGGCGGCGCAGCCGCTGGTGAGCGGCCGGCTGGCGCAGGCACTGACATGGCTCAAGGAGACATGGCCTGATGATCCGGCGCGGGTCGCGCTCAATGGCAGCGACGGATTTTTACTCCTGCCGCAGACGAGGAATTTTTTCGAGCTGCCCGATATCTCGGTGCCGCTCGACTACGCCAAGCATGTCGCGCCTATGATATCAGACATGGGGGCGATGCTGGCGACGGCGGCGCTGGTGCGCAAGATCGGCGCAACGGACGCGGCGCCGGGTTAGCCCGAACTTGAGGTCTGCTGCCAGTTTCTGAAAACAACACCAGGAAGCTTCGCTCCGGGCGAACCGCGTGAGACATGCGGTCAAATCGCGAGAGAAGCCCAAAAAACAGTCGGCGCCGGGATTTCTCCCAGCGCCTCCCTGTCAGATCAGGACACGGTCGCGGCAGCAACTTCCGTAAAGACGTCGCGCCATGCCGGCCTTGATGTTGACGGTCCTGCCAGCCACCGCCCGAGGGCAGCGTCCGTTCGGGACCTCGCCAGTCTCCACCCTTGCAAGCTTCGTCCAGCGCGCCATCGAAGGTTTTTGCCGTCCTTCATGGCAGCATCGGTCCGCCGTAGGCGCTCGCACGCTTTCCGCGGCCCCGTAGTCTCGGTCCTCAAAACAGGCAAGCCTGCGTTCGGGGCCGTACGGGCCTCAGGAAATCCGCCGTTTCGCTTTGCCTTTCGACTTGGCAATCGGTAGCCGCCTGAGATGGGATTAATGTACGGGAGATAAGGGTTTGGCGAAACGGCTGCGAGCCTGTGGATAGCGGGATTATCGGGGACCAGCGCCCGCATCGGCGCGTTTATTTTGCCGAGATGCAGGAGGCGGGACACGGCCCTGATCTGCGGTGAGCAGCGAGATCGAGCATTCGGCCCTTGCCCGACACTGCGGCGCGGGCTTCAATGCCGGCGAAGGGTTTTAGGACAGCAGTGTCGTTGCTATCCTATGGGGAGGCATTCTTGAAGGTCGGGGTGGTTCTCAATCCGATTGCCGGCGGCGGCTGGCTCAAGCGGCATTGGCCGGAGGTCAGCGCTTCGCTCAGGAAACATTTCGGCGATTTCGAGCTGCGCGAGACGCAGGCGACCGGCGACGCCGAACGGCTGGCGCTGGTCCTTGCCGCCAGCGGCTTCGACCTGGTGATCGCGGCGGGCGGCGACGGCACCGCCAGCGAAGTCGCCGACGGGCTGCTGCAGGCGTTTGCGGAAAGTGGCCGGACGGCCGAGCTCGGCCTGCTGCCTTGCGGCGCCGGCATCGATTTCGCCCGCGGGCTCGGCCTTTCGGACGAGGTCGACCTGACGCTGAAGCGCATCGCCGAGGCCAAGGCCCGCCGGGTCGATGCCGGCCGCATCTCCTATGTCGACGACCATGGCGCCCTGGCCAGTCGCCATTTCATCAACATCGCCAGCCTCGGCCTGTCGGGCGCCACCGACCGCGCGGTCAACGCCGACAAGCGCAAGGGCAATGTGTCGGCCAAGGCGCTGTTCTACTGGCGCACCGTGTGGGAATTCATGCGCTACCGGTTCCAGGACGTCGTGATCACCGTCGACGACGGCGTCCCGGTCGAGGCGCGCGTCGCGCTGGTGGCGGTGGCCAACGGAAAATTCTTCGGCGCCGGCATGATGATCGCGCCGGATGCCGAACTGGACGACGGCCAGTTCGACATCGTCATCCTGCGCGCTGCTGGCAAGCTGAAACTGATCTGGGATATCCGTCTGCTCTATGGCGGCCGGCATCGCAACCATCCGGCAATCACCATTTTGCGCGGCAGGAAAGTCGTTGTCGAACCGCTCGGCGACGTGCAAAAGAACGGCGCGCTGGTCGACATAGACGGCGAGTCGCCGGGGCGCATACCGGCGACCTTCGAGATCCTGCCCGGCGCGCTGAGGCTGAGGTATTGAATCAAGCTGTTGAGACCTTGGTTCCGGTCGCTTCGATCGTGATTTAGGCGACCAGGCCAACATGCTGGAATCGCTTGACAATTACATGACGGCAGAGCTTGAGCCTGGCCGGGGAACACGTTGACCGATGAAATGGGTAGCTTTTGCGCGCGTTCACGGCGTCAACGGCGTTTGCATCATCTGCAAATGCAGCTCCGTGCCGGTCCAGGGATGCGCTTCGCAGACGGCTTCGTCGAGCTCGGCGCCAAGGCCCGGCTCCTTCGACGGAATGACGTTGCCGTCCTGCCACTCGATCTTCTTCTTCAGCAGTTTTTCGTGAAAACCGTCCCACTGCTTCAGCGATTCCAGGATGAGGAAATTGGGCAAGGTCACGGCAAGCTGGATGTTGGCCGCGCCGACGATCGGCCCGCAATAGCAGTGCGGGGCGATCTGGATGTGATAGGCCTCGGCCATGGCGGCGATCTTCTTGGTTTCGAGAATGCCGCCGGAGCGGCCAAGGTCGGGCTGCAGAATGGTCGCGGCGCGTTTCTCGATGACGCGGGCAAACTCGAACTTGGTCGTCAGCCGTTCGCCGGTGGCGATCGGGATCGACGTGCCGCGCGCCACCTGCGCCATCACTTCGGGCATGTCGGGCGGCACCGGTTCCTCGAACCACAGCGGGTCGTAGGGTTCGATGGCGCGGGCCATGCGCAGCGCGCCCGATGCGGTGAACTGGCCATGCGTGCCAAACAGGATGTCGGCCCTTGTGCCGACCGCCTCGCGGATAGCCTTGATCATGCGGGCGGAGAGATCGATGTCGACGAGGCGCGGCTGGTGACCGTCAAAGGCGGTGTAGGGGCCGGCCGGATCGAGCTTGACGGCATTAAAACCCTGCTCGATATATTCGAGCGCGCATTCGGCCGCCAGGTCGGGGTCGTT
This sequence comes from Mesorhizobium sp. WSM4816, assembly GCF_055811535.1. NCBI lineage: Bacteria > Pseudomonadati > Pseudomonadota > Alphaproteobacteria > Hyphomicrobiales > Phyllobacteriaceae > Mesorhizobium > Mesorhizobium sp. WSM4816. The sequence continues at coordinate 95,166 of NZ_JBVVQR010000024.1, forward strand.
GTAGACGTTCTTGCCGCGCGCATCTTCCGAATGGACGCTGCCGCTGTGCGGATAGAGATAGGTATAGGAACGCAGCGTTTCGTTCACCTGGCCGCCGAGCAGCTTGTAGACCGGCTTGCCGGCCTCCTTGCCGATGATGTCCCAGCAGGCGATTTCGAGCGCCGAAAAACAGCCCATGCCGGACACGTCCGGGCGCTGGGTGAAGCCCGACGAATAGGCGCGGCGGAAGAAGTTCTCGATGTCGTGCGGATCGCGGCCGATCAGATAGCGCTCGGCCATATCCTCGATCATCCTCGCGGTGATGTGGGCGGAGAAGGTGGCATTGTAGGCCTCGCCATAGCCGACGACGCCGCCGTCGGTGGTGAGCTTGACGAAGATGAAATACTTGCCGCCGATGCCGGGCGGCGGATTGCCGACAACCCAGGTTTTGACGTCGGTGATTTTCATTTTTGATCCTCCAGAACCAGTTCGGCGCCCTTCCATCCGGTCATGATCGCGGCGGCGTTGGTGTTGCCGGTGATGTTGTCGGGAAAGATCGAGGCGTCGATGACGCGCAAGCCTTCGAGGCCGTGAACTCGCAGGCGTGGGTCGACGACGGCGCGCGCAGCGTCCGGCCCCATGCGGCAGGTCGAGACCGGGTGGTAGACAGTGCCCGAGCGCTTTCTGAAATCCTGGATGACATCCGCGTCGGAGGTGATTGACGGGCCCGGCAACACCTCTTCCTCGATGATCTCGGCCATTGCCGGCATGGCGACGATCTTTCTCAAGAATTTCACCGCCGCCAGCATCTCGGCGACATCAGCCTCGGTCGAAAAGGCGTTGGCGACGATCTTCGGATAATCGCGCGGATTGGCGGAGCGGATCATGATCTCGCCACGGCTCGACGGGCGGCAGTTGGACAGGCCGACGGAAAAGCCCGGCCACGGATCGGGCGTCAGGATCGGGCGCTCGCCGTTCTTCGGAATGACGGTCGAGAATGCCTGGAAATAGAGCTGCATGTTGGGCCGTGCCGCGGCCGGGTCGGTGCGGAAGAAGCCGCCGGCATTGTTCATCGACAGCGACAGCGGGCCGGAGCGCATCAGCATGTATTGCATGCCGACCATGAGCTTGCCCCACCACGGGCGCAGGATCTGGTTGAGCGTCGGCAGCCTGCCCCTGAAGGTGTAGTTGATGCCGACATGGTCCTGCAGGTTTGCCCCGACATTCTCGTTGGCGTGGACGACGGCAATGCCGAGCGTGCCGAGCAGGGCTGACGGGCCGACCCCGGAGAGCTGCAGCAACTGCGGCGAGTTGATCGAGCCGCCCGACAGGATGATCTCGCGGCCGGCGCGGGCGGTTTTCGTCTCACCATTTTGGAGATACTCGATGCCAACGGCGCGCTTGCCCTCGAACAGGATCCTGGTCGCCAGCGCATTGATCTCGACGCGGAGGTTTTTGCGCTTCATCGCCGGGCGCAGGAAGGCGCGGGCGGCCGACATGCGGCGGCCGTTCTTGGTGGTGATCTGATAGATGCCGGCGCCCTCCTGGGCGGCGCCGTTGAAATCCGGGTTGAACGGCAGGCCGGCCTGATTGGCGGCCGCCAGATAGCGCTTGGTCAGCGGATGGACCGAGGTCGAGCAGTCGGTGATATGCAGCGGACCGCCAACCCCGCGCCATTGATCGGCGCCGGCCTGATTGTCCTCCAGCGCCTTGAAGACGGGCAGCAGGTCGTCGAAGGCCCAGCCGGGATTGCCGGCCGCTGCCCAAGCGTCGAAATCCTCGCGCGCGCCCCTAATCCAGACCATAGCGTTGATCGAGCTCGAGCCGCCGAGCAGCCTGCCGCGCGGCCAATGGTCGACATTGCCGGCGAGGCCGGGATCCGGCTCGGTCTTGTAGTTCCAGTTGACGGCCGGGTCGAAGAAGGTCTTGCCGTAGCCGAGCGGCATCTGGACGTAGAAACGCCGGTCGCTGCCGCCGGCCTCGAGCACCAGAACCGAGAAGCGGCCGGAAGCCGACAGTCTTTCGGCCACAACCGAGCCGGCCGAGCCGGAGCCAACAATGATGAAATCATAGGTCTGCATGATGGCTGCGGCCGGCTCCGAATTCTCGCTCAACCTAGACGCCGCAAGCCGCCGCGATCACCGGAGCTTCCGGCATCGCCTGTGAAAAAAGCGACCGGCACTTCATTTGCAGTTGGTGTCCTGCCCGAAGCGGCCTTTGCCGCGTCGCCAAGCGGTCCAGCATTACACGCCATCATCAGCATTTTGCGTGAAATCATAACGCATGATCGGGCGGGCTGGCACCCTGCGGGCGACGACCCTGAACCCGGCGCGAGCGAAGGTGGAGGCGTATCCGCTGCCGGAAGCGCTCGGCGATACGCCGGCATCAAAAGGATAGGCCTCGAGTGCAGGGGCGTTTGCGCGCCTTGCAGCTTGCAGCGCCGCTGCGATCAGGTGGGACGTGATGCCTTGCCGGCGGTATTTTTTTCGCACGTAGAGGCAGGACAAGGACCAGACCGGCGCATCATCCACCCGCTTCAACTGCCACAGCCGATCGAGCCAGGGCACGGCATCGCGGGGTGTCACCTGGCACCAGCCGACAGCAGTAGCGCCGTCGAAAGCGAGTACGCCTGGAGGCGGACCATGCTCGACGGCTTGTCGGAACGCAGCCTTGTTTTCCTCGCCTGGTCGCTTTCGATAACAATTGCCGATCCGCCCGTACATACACCAACAGCGACTGCAGACGGCGCTCTCACCGAACAGCTCCTCGAGCGCGGGCGATAGATCTGATGTCAGAGGGCGAGAGGTAAGTCTCATGTCAGCTGCCTTCCTCAACTCGCTGGTGCGCAGTCTAGCACCTGGCAGCGCGTTGACGCATCGGTGCCATCCCGATACGGGAGAAGATCGATATCGAGGGGATTTGGCGCATGGTGCATTACGCGGACGGGCGGCCGATTGGCGATCTGACGCTCAGGACCTTGGCCATGCCTTCGGACGCCAATGCGGCGGGCGACATTTTTGGCGGCTGGGTGATGGCGCAAATGGATCTGGCCTGCGGCATCCGCGCCGCCGAGCGCGCCAAGGGCCGCGTGGTGACGGCAGCGGTGAAGGAAATGTCGTTCGCCAAGGCGATGAAGATCGGCGACACGCTGTGCATCTATACGCATGTCGAGCGCGTCGGCCGCACCTCGATGACGCTCAAGGTGGAGGCATGGGCGCAGCGCTACCTCTCCGACCTGATGGAGAAGGTCACCCACGCCGACTTCGTCATGGTGGCGCTGGACGGCGAAGGCAAGCCGAAGGCAGTTCCGGCGGAAAGTTGACTTCCCTTCTCCCCTTGTGGCTGACTTCCCTTCTCTCCTTGTAAGGCAGGGCTGTCCGGGGAAAGTTTTGAGTGAATCGAAATGCCACATGTGCATGCCCCGTAAAACGGGGTTTGTCCGT
>NZ_JBVVQR010000025.1:0-90472 GCF_055811535.1 Mesorhizobium sp. WSM4816
GCTGCGTCTTGGTGTGTCCTTGCCGGGGGGGGCGGGGGGCCCCCCCCCCCGCCCCCCGCGCCGCGGGGCCCCCCCCCCCCCCCGGGGGGGGGGGGGGGGGGGCCCCCCCCCCCCCCGGAGAGGGGGCTTTCGTAGGGCGCAGTCCCCCTCTCCGTCTCGGCTTCGCCGAGCCACCTCTCCCCCACTTTCGTGGGGGCGAGGAACCCAAGCTGGAATGAATCGCGATCCTCCCCCTTCTGCCCCGCCGGGCATCTCCCCTGCAAGGGGAGATCGGCAGCTTCGCCGGCGACACCTACCCCGGAATGTTTGAGAGCCCGGCAGGCGGACGAGGGGCGGCGCCGACTTCAAACGATTGGCCTGACGGCAGGTGCCGCGACCTACAACCCCATCTTGTAGCCGAGATGGCTGGCGGTGAAACCGAGGCCCTCGTAGAAAGCGTGCGCCTTCTGTCGGCTCTTGTCGGTCGTGAGCTGAACGAAGCTGCAGTTGTGCGAGCGGCATTCTTCAACCGCCCATTCGATCATCTGCTTGCCGACGCCGCGAGACCGCCATTGCCGCGCGACGCGAACGCCTTCGATCTGGCCGCGCCAGGCACCTCTCCTGGATATACCCGGAATGAAGCTGAGCTGCAGGGTTCCAATCACTTGCCCGGCTTCGACAGCCACGGCCAGCAGTTGGTTGGGATCGGCATCGATCGCGCTGAAGGCATCGAGATAGGACGGCGCGAGCGGCGTCGACGCGTCTTCGCGACCAGCGCCAAGCGCATCGTCGGCAAGCAGCGCGACGATCGCCGGCAGGTCGGGCGCTTGCGCGCGACGGAATTTGATCTCGCTCATCGAGTGGGAGACATACGGCGCGGGCTTGGTGACGGCAAGTGCGGGTTGAGCGGCGGCGTCCTTGCGCATGACCATCTCGAGGACGGCGAGCTTTGCGCAAGAACTGTCTGTTCTCGGACACGACGGTTCAAATCTAACGGCTTCTGACGAGATTCTTAAGAAGAAGAGGCATAGAAGACTGCGCGCATTCGCCAAATGGGGTTGCCTTGGTCAATCGATCCGTCATCGCCAGCGTCGTGCTAACAGCGGCCATTTTAGTGGGGATGCCTGCAACGGCGGCAGCCGGTGCATCGTTGAAACCAAAAGACGGGCAGGCCGGCACCTGGACGGTCGAAGGTGAGTGCAAGCGCCTTGTCGCCCGCAACGAGAAGCTCGCTTGCACTGGTGAGGTCACGCGGACGAAATTCTCCGATGGGACAATTACTTTCAGGTTTTCCGACGGTGAGAACTGGCTGGTCTTTCGCACGAAGGAGGCGACGGCCCGGCTGTGGCAAGGCTACAAAACCATTCTCGACGTCGATGGCGTTGCCTTCGGCCCAGTCGGCAGCGCGCCTGAATTCATTACCAGAATAGCGGGTGCGGGATGCTCGTATGGGGCTCCTTACTTCGGCCAGGCCAATATAGATTGCAGGGCCGTTGTCGATTTCCGGATGTGGGCTGCGGCGGTCAACACGGACGGGCGGCTGCCGGTGCCGGATAGCGAATATATTCCGCCAACGCGATCCGCACCGTAGCTGTCATTCGCAGGTTTCGCCGACTTCCAGCTTACGCCGCCTGCCGTGACCAGAGGCGGTGGCCGTAGCGGCGGAAGAAGCGCGCCAGCAGAAGCTGCTGCCTGGCGCGGGCGAGATCGGCGCCGCGCCTTTCCTGGCGCCAGCGCGGCATGTTGCGATAACAGGCAATGAAGCGGGCGGCGTCCTCGAGCGCCTCCTCCGCCGACTGCCCCGGGCCGATCGCCGCCAGGAACAAGGCCTCGCCGAGCTTCAGCCGGTCGACCAGCGCCTTGCGCTAGCCATGGCCGAGGCGCGCCCGGCCTATGCCGTCGCGGCGGATAGCGGCGAAGGCGGCGAGCATGGCCGGGCTGTCGCCGGTATAGCCGCAGTCGCGGGCGAACTGGGCGGAGAGGGCGTCCATCTTCGTCTCCTTGGCTGGCGGCGGCGCGACGGAGACCCGGTCCCGTCGCCCATTCATCTGGGATGTCGTATATAAGCATAACTCAAAAAATGGCACAAGTTAAACTTTTGCATGGGTTGAGCGGAACCGACTCGACTCTTCGGGAAAAACCCCTAATGTTGTGAACAAAACAGGAACTGAGGCATCAGGGACGATGGCATTGCCGGGCAAGGAAGCAACGATCGCCGAGGTCGTCTCGATCGCGGTCGAGTGTATCGATTGCGGTCGAAACAGATGGTGGAAGCCGGCCGAGCTGAGGCGTTTCGGGGTGACCGCGCAGACGCCGCTGGCGGCGCTGTCGGGGCGGCTTCGCTGCTCGGCCTGTCGCGCCGATGGCCTGCCGGGCGCGGCGGTCTCGATCCAGGCGGCGTTCATCAATGAGCGGCAGCAGCGCCGCGCCGAGGCCCGGATGCTTGGCGAGCGCGAGGTTCCGCTGGAGAGATCCAGGCGGGCTTGATGGCGCCCGCTTGCGGGCAGGGGAATCGCATGGGAAGCCGAGGCTTCAAGGCTTTCACTCTACGATGTACCCCCACCCCTAGCCCCTCCCCACAAGGGGGAGGGAGACTCCGTTGGCGCTGACCTCGGCAGATTGCCTGACTCGGCGCTAAGGGAAGTAAAGGCGCGGCAGCATTCCCTCCCCCTTGTGAGGAGGGTTAGGGTGGGGGTCCTCTTCGCAAGAATCCCTATTGCCCCTGCCGGCGATGCCGTTGCGGGGAGAAGGAGCGCTCCGCCGCCGCCGCCCTAGTAACCCAGCAGTTCCTTGAGCGGGATGACGCGCCAGACGTGTTTTATCGCGTAGCGGTTGAAGGTCAGCGACTTCGGCGGATTGTACTGCTCGACGACCAACTCGGCAGCGGTCCGCTTGACCAGCTTTTTGAGGAAGGCCTTGCCGTTGCGCTCGTTTTCCTCGGGAAACATCTCGATCACCACGTGGTCGCCGGGCACAGCGTCGCGGCCGCCGCAATAGAGCATCTCGCCGGGCTCGTAGCGCGGCACCATCGAGTCGGAGAGCACGTGTAGCGCGAACACCTTGCGCAGATGGGCGATGCCGGGCGGGCGCTGGACATAGCCGGCGACCTCGCCGTTGAAGGTGAAGTCGCCGTCGTCGCCGCCGACCGCGGCACCCAGAAGCTCGATGTCCATCGGGCCGGCGGGCAGGGGGGCGGCGTCGGTGACGATCTCGGCGTCGGCGACATTGTCGGCGCCGTCGAGGAAGACGACCTCGCCCTTGCCGAGCGCCACCGGGTCGACGCGCAGGAAGGCGGCGGTCTTCAAAAGGTTCTCGGTTTTCGGCAGGTTGCGGCCGGTTTCCCAATTGCCGACAGCGGCGACGTCGGTGTCGTTGTGCTCGGCAATATGGCGCATCACCAGGCCGCGCTGCTTGCGCGCCTTGCGGATCGCCGCCCCGACCTTGATCGACAATGAGGTTTTCGCCATGGCGCCATCTGAAACATAAGAATCGGTTTCGTCCATGAAAGAATGGCTTGCATATTTTTTGAGTTATGCTTATTTATAGCCATGCACAAGCCACGCCCCATCTCGTTTTCCCATCCGTCCCGGCTGTCCTCCTCCCCGGCCGGGATGAAGCCCGAGGCTCGCGCCTCGGATTCGGTCGCCCTGCCGTCAGCGGCGGCGACCGGAACGGCCGGAGCCGTCCCCTCACGGCTCCGGCCCCGAATTTCGGCGCGTGCAATGCGGACCTTTCGTGCATCCGCACCGAGGCGGCACGGTCATCGTCTTCGACCGCCGCACGGGCAGGGCGGTTTCCCCTTGGAGAGGTAATCGGCGACGCCGCGCCGCCCCTCACCTGCCTGCCGGCATGCTCTCCCCGTGAACGGGGAGAGGAGGCAGCTTCGGCATCTACGCAACCCTTTCGGTCTCGATGGAAGAACAACATGCCCGCCTATACCGACACAAAATTGCAAAGCATCGCCCGCACGCCGGCCAGGCTGGCGCCGCCGGTCTGGCTGCCGCAGCGCCCGTTGATGCGCGAGATCCACGGGCCCGACGGCGAGGCCCTCAAGCTGCCGTCGCCGCGCCCCGCTGCCACCGTCGGACGCCAGCCGCATGTCGCGGCCATGCGCTTCATCGACTGCCTGTTCAACCGCTGCCGCGCACCGCTCGACCTGACGCTCGAGCAAAATCCCGAAAACGACGCGCCCGGCGGCCGGCCGGCACTGGCGATGCTGTGCTGCGGCTTGCGCACGCGGCCGCTGAAAAGCTACTGCGCCTATCACGCGGCGCGGTTCTGCGACCATCGCCGTACGGCTCTCGCGGACGCAGCGTGAGCGGCATCGGTCGAGAGTCTTCTCGCCAAGCACGGCGGCCCGGTTCCTCGCCCCTGCTGCGCGGAGGAGCCCAGGTTCTGCGAAGGCAGCAATGAAACGAGGAGCCACAGATGAGCAAGAAGACCGCCCAAAAGGCCAAGCCGCCCAAATTACCCACTGATGAGGCCGAGCAGGTGCGTATCCGCACGCAGGTCGGCCATGATTTCGCGCTGAAGGACGATGCCTTCGGCCGCAAGCGGCTGGCGACCGGCACGCTGGAGGCGAGGCGCGTCTATGAGGTGTCCAATAGCGGCCACACCGCGACCGGCGGGATCGTGCGCGTGCGCAACGTCGACCCGCTGACCGGCATCACCTCGCTGTCGCGCCAGCAGCGCGAGGCGGGCATGCGCTACCGCGAGGATTTTCGCGTCTCGGCACAGGACGGCGTCAAGCCGATGGCGCTGATCGAGCGCGTCGACGGCGGACGCATCGGCGGCGGCGTTGCCGACCGTATCCTGTCCGCCGGCCGCGCCTATGCCGACGCCACCAGGGCGCTTGCGCATTGGGAGGTGTCGGTCGTGGTGCAAAAAGTCTGCTGCGCCGGCGAAACGGTAAAAAGCCTGGCCGAACAGACCGGTGAGCCGCGGGATGTGCTTTCGAAACTGCTCAAGATCGGGCTGGACTTGCTGGCGGTGCATTACGGCATGATGCTGATGCGGCGGCCGCGGTGAAGGGGCAAACGGGGCGTTTGGCAATGCGTTTTGGCCAGCGTCCTCCAATTGAAGGGCGCGGGTTTCCCGACGGCCTGTTACGCTGCGCCATTGCTGGTAGATCACAATGCCAAAGATGCCGCAAAACGCTCATTTCGCAGATACGGCGCCGACGTCTTCGGCGCTGACCGCGTATGACGAGCACTGCATGCTGACTTATATCCGGCTGCTCGATGCTTCGGCGGACGGCGCCGATTGGCGTGAGGTCGCTCACGGCGTCCTGCACATTGACCCTGAGCAGGAGCCGGAGCGGGCATTCTGCGCCTGGGCGACGCATCTGGCACGTGCCCGCTGGATGACCGGGGTTCGTGTCGATCGGCATGATCGTGGCACGGAATGACGCCGGAGATTTTTCGTGGAACTGCCATCCCAATCTGACCGTTTAGACAGGAGACCAACTGGGAAGCGCCCGATGAACTCTTGGCAAATCAACACCTTGGAGGCCTGCTGCCTGCTTGCCGTCCCGCTGTCGATGATCCTTACGGTTCTGGTGGCGGGTTTCATCCTTGGCTGAATCTGCACTGTCCAGTGAAGGAGGCGGCACGCATGACGGCACCGGCCTGAGTTGCGCCTAGGCATTCATCGCGCGCGACACCTTCAGCGACGACAAAATGATCCTGCCTCTCAGTCCTTGGCGCGCTCCACATAGGCGCCATCGGCCGTCATCACCACCACGCGGGTGCCGGCGGTGATGTGCGGCGGAACCAGCGTGCGCACGCCGTTGGACAGCGTCGCCGGCTTGTAGGATGAGGACGCCGTTTGGCCCTTGGTCACCGGCTCGGTCTCGACCACCTCGAAGGTGGCGCGCTGCGGCAGCACCAGCGAGATGGCGATGCCGTTGTACTGCGAAATCTGCACCGCCATGCCTTCCTTGAGATAGGGCGCCATCTCGCCGACCACGCTTTCCGGCACCGCGACCTGGTCATAGCTTTCCGGGTTCATGAAATGATAGCCTTCGGCGTCGTGGTAGAGGAAGGTATGCTCGCGCTCCTCGACATAGGCGCGCTCGACCTGCTCGGTGGTGCGGTAGCGCTCCGAGACCTTCACCCCGTCGGAGATGCGGCGCATGTCGAGTTGGGTCACCGGCGTGCCCTTGCCCGGATGGATGTTTTCGGCAAAGAGGATCACATAGAGCTTGCCGTCCTTTTCGACGACATTGCCTTTGCGTAGGGAACTGGCGATGACCTTCACGGGCTTTATTCCTAACAGCGTTGACTGGCCTGGGAGCGCCGACCGGCGCAAATCGGCTGCGGGAGCCGTTCGCTGCGGCCTAGCGCATCTTGGCGGCAATCGCCAGTCCTCGATGCAAATCCTGTCGCCATGACCGCCGCCTCGCCCTGGTGGACGCCTGATGTTCACGCCGACCGGCGGCCGCGGTTGATCCTGCGCAACGCCATCACCGCGGCAGTGCGCGACTGGTTTGCCCGCCGCGACTTCGTCGAAGTCGAGACCGCGGCGCTGCAGGTCTCGCCCGGCAACGAGGCGCATCTGTCGGCCTTCGCCACCGAGGCGATCGGCCCGGATGGGCGGCGCCAGCCGCTCTATTTGCACACCTCGCCGGAATTCGCCTGCAAGAAGCTGCTCGCCGCCGGCGAGAAACGCATCTTCAGCCTGAGTGCCGTCTATCGCAGCCGCGAGCGCGGCCCGTTGCACCATCCGTCCTTCACCATGCTCGAATGGTACCGGGCCGATGAGACCTACGACAGCCTGATGCAGGATTGCGCCGGGCTTGTCGCGCTGGCCGCCGAGCGCGCCGGCACGAAACGCTTCGCCTTTCGCGGCCGCGAGGCCGATCCGTTCGCCGAGCCGGAACGGTTGAGCGTCGCCGAGGCTTTTATCCGCTATGCCGGTATCGATCTGTTGGTCACGGTCGCCGCCGACGGCAGCACCGATCGCGAGGCGCTGCATGCGGCTCTGGTCCAGGCGGGCTTGCGCACCGCGCCCGACGACAATTGGGCCGATCTGTTCAGTCGGGTGATGGTGGAAAAGATCGAGCCGGCGCTGGGGCAGGGGCGCGCCACGATTCTTTACGGCTATCCGATTTCGGAGGCCGCCCTTGCCCGGCCGGGCGCCGATGACCCGAGGACCGCCGAACGCTTCGAACTCTATTGCTGCGGCGTCGAGCTGGCCAATGCGTTCGGCGAGCTGACCGATGCCGACGAGCAGCGCCGGCGCTTCATCCTCGAAATGGACGAGAAGCAGCGCATCTACGGCGAACGCTATCCGATCGACGAGGATTTCCTCGCCGCACTGGCCATCATGCCGCAGGCAAGCGGCGCCGCACTCGGCTTCGACCGGCTGGTGATGCTGGCGACGGGGGCGGGCAGGGTCGAGGATGTGATGTGGACGCCGGTGGCGGGGTGAAAGTCAGCGCCTGTCCGCATCGGCCTCGATGATTATGTGCTGGCAGACATTGTCGATATCGCGAATGACGTCGTCGTTCCAGAAGCGCAGGATGGTCCAGCCGCTGCTCTTCAAATAAGTGCTGCGTGCTGCATCGCGCTGCGCGTGTTCAGTGTTCGCGTGCTGGCTGCCATCGGCCTCGACGACTAGGCGGTGTGTCGGACAGGCAAAGTCAACAATGTAGGGTCCGATTGGCGCTTGCCGGCGAAAGCTCAGCCCCATCAATCGATGGGCGCGAAGCTCGTTCCATAGTTTCAACTCGGCGTCGGTCATCACACGACGCATCGATTTTGCGTTCTTGCGCTGATGCGGCGGAACGAGATCGTGACCCATCAGACACCCTCGCTTTGGAGATTAGCGACGTCATGGATGACGGCGGATCTCCCCCGCAAGGGGGGAGATTGGCCGTCATCAACGCCTTCGCCAGCCTTGCTGCGGTTTCCATCCCCCTACCGCCCCATCAGCAAAGCGACGATCAGCCGCTGCAGATTGCCGCGCGGGGCGAATTCTACCCGGTCGAAATCGCGGCTTGCCTGCCGCTGCGCCTGGGAGAGTTCGGCAAGCCGCCTGGTCATTTCGGTCCTGATCTTGCTGCAGCCGGGATCGTCAGGGACGGACAGGCCGATGGTCGCCGTCTCGATCTTGCGGACCATGTCGAAGATGATGTCGCCATGCACCTTTTCGTGGGCGGCAAGGCCAGCGGCAAAAACGTCCCAGCTCTTCTGCACGGCGGCCGGAATTGGCCCGGACGCTTTGGGCAAGGTATAGGTTATGATGAGTTTTGGGCGCGCCGACACCAGCACGCAGGCATTGCCTTGCCGCTGGTAGTCCCTGACCCAGGTTAGCTTGAAATTGGTATAGGCCATGGCGCGGACCCTGCTTTTGCCGATCGTCGGCCCGCGTTCGCCCATCGAGGCATGGAGCTGGGGACCGGTCTGCCCTGAAACGGCGTAGGTCTCAACCTTCTCGACCGGCTTCCAGCCCGCCTGCGCCGGCGACGCCAGCAAAATGGCCAGGAGCAGATACTTCAGAACGGCTGTTTTCATGCGAATCCTCCGGGGCGATGCCTTTGGTGTGAAATCATCAACGCATGGCCGGAATGCGGTCAAGGCGCCCTTGCCGAACTCGCCGTTCGCATTTCGCGTCGAAAGAACCAATCAACGGCGATGTGCCGCAAACTCCATCCGCTTGGTGGGTTCGTTTTGAAATCTTCTTTCTCATTAAACTCTATAAACTTAGTAGAGTTAGCGCACACAAGCGTTTTGCGAGGAGCCAAAATGTCTAAAAATCTGGTGGTGGGGCTGTCGGGCAACCTGACCCGTCCGTCGAAGACCAAGGCGTTCATCAGCCACATCGTTGCGGAGGTGGCGAGCAGCACCGGTGCAGCCTCGACCGTTTTCGACATCGAGGATCTCGGTCGGTCGTTTCCGCTGGCAAGGCGCATTGGCGATCTGGATCCATCGGCCAGGAACATCGTCGAGCGATTGCTGGGCGCCGACGTCCTGGTGGTTGGCTCGCCGACTTTCAAAGGCAGCTACACCGGGCTTTTCAAGCATTTCTTCGACCTGCTCGACCCGTCATCCCTGCGGGGAAAGCCGGTCATCCTTGCTGCAACCGGCGGCGGCGATCGTCATTCGCTGGTGGTCGAACATCAGCTGCGGCCGCTGTTCGGCTTCTTCGAGGCGCTGACCCTGCCGACCGCGATCTACGCCTCCGACAAGGACTTCGCCAACGGCGTGCTGGTGTCCGAAGCCATCCATGCGCGCGCCAGGCAAGCGGTCGCCGAAGCATGCCGGGCGGTGCCACGCAGCGTCGGTCTTGCCGCCTGAACACGCCACCGGCCCCAGTGTCCTCAATCCGCTTCCCGCACAGCTCAGAAGGAGCCCGCAATGACCAGACCCAGCAAGTCGAGGCAGATCAAGCTTGGTGCTTTCCTGCCCGGTGGCGGACAGCATATCGCAGCCTGGCGCCATCCTGACGCGCCGACCGACGGCGCGACGAATTTCGAGTTCCACAGGCAGCTCGCGCTGACCGCCGAGCGCGGCCTGTTCGACGCCTATTTTCTCGCCGACAATCTGACCGTCGGCCTCGGCGCCCGCGAAGGCGGCAATGCCAAGATCGCCGGGTTCGAGCCGGTGACGCTGTTCGCCGCATTGGCGCCGCTCACCACCCATCTAGGCTTCATCGCCACCGCCTCGACCACCTATGAGGAGCCCTATACGCTCGCCCGCAAGTTCGCCTCGCTCGACCTGCTGTCGAACGGCCGGGCCGGCTGGAATGTCGTGACCTCGGCGGGTGACGAGACCGCGCGCAATTTCAATCGCGAGACGCAGCCTGCCCACGCCGAGCGTTATGCCCGCGCGCATGAACATGTCGAGACGGTCAAGGCGCTGTGGGACAGTTGGGAAGACGATGCCTTCATCCGCGACAAGAAGTCGGGGCGCTTCTACGACAAGGACAAGCTTCACGACATCGACCACAAGGGCCGGCATTTCAGCGTCAAAGGCCCGCTCAATGTGCCGCGACCGGTGCAGGGCCATCCGGTGGTGGTTCAGGCCGGGCAGTCGGAGGACGGACGCAAGCTCGCCGCCCAGTCGGCTGAGGTCATCTTCACCGCCCATCAGAACCTGGCCTCGGCGCAAGAATTCTACCGCGACATCAAGGCGCGCGTGGCGGCGGTCGGCCGCGATCCCGGGCAGGTGCTGATCATGCCGGGCGTAGCCCCCTTCGTCGGCCGCACCGAAGAGGAAGCCCGCGCCAAGCACCAGCAGCTGAACGAGCTGATCCTGCCCGAGGATGGCGTGGCCCTGCTCAATGGGCTAGCCGGCCAGACGCTCGACATCAGGGGTTACCCGCTCGACGGACCGCTGCCGCCGAGCCGGGAAACCGAAGGCATGAAGAGCCGCCAGGCGCTGATCCGCCAGATTGCCGACGAGCACAACTTCACCATCCGCCAGCTCTACCAGTGGGTGGCGACGGCCCGCGGCCACTACACCGTGATCGGCAGCGCGGCGCAGGTTGCCGATCAGCTGGAGGAATGGTTCGGCAACGACGCCGCCGACGGCTTCAACATCCTGCCGCCGTGGCTGCCCGGCGCGCTCGACGACTTCGTCGACCTGGTGATCCCCGAGCTGCAGCGTCGCGGCCTGTTCCGCACCGCCTACGAAGGCAGGACGCTGCGCGAGAATCTCGGCCTCAGGCGGCCGGAAAACCCCTGGACCGCCGCCCGCTCCAAGGTGCTGGCCGCCGAATAGATTCTCTTGAAGCAAAGGGCAAGACGATGAGTTTGCAACACATCGAGCAGCGGGTGACGATCGATGCACATGACGGCAGAACCGGCCTTGGCGCCGATTTCCCGCGCCTGGCCAACCGCACTGTGATCCGCTTCCTGTCCCGCTACGGCATCCTGATCGGCTTCCTCGCGATCTGGCAGGTGTCGAGCAGCGCGGGATGGGTCAACGCCGCGGTGCTGCCGCCGGTCGACACGATCGTCTCCGCACTGTGGAATGGTCTGGCCGGCGGCACCTTGCTTGGCGACATCGCCATCAGCCTGCAGCGCGCCGGCCTCGCCTTCGCGGCGGCGGTGGCGGTTGCCATCCCGCTTGGTCTGTTCATGGGCCAGGTGCGCGCCGTCGAAACCGCGCTTGACCCGATCCTGCAGGTTTTCCGGCAGACCTCGGCGCTGGCGCTCTATCCGGTGTTCATCCTGCTGCTCGGGCTGGGGGAGGCATCAAAGGTCTTCGTCATCTTCTGGGCGACGCTGTTTCCGCTGCTGCTCAACACCATCAGCGGCGTCAAGCAAGTCGATCCGAAACTGCTCGAGATGGCCCGGGTCTACGGCGCCACGCGGCTCACCGCGTTTCGCCGGGTCGTGCTTCCGGGGGCCGTCCCTTCGATCTTCGTCGGCTTGAGGCTGAGTGCGACCACGGCGCTCTTGTTGCTGATCGCATCCGAGATGATCGGCGCCAACAAGGGCGTCGGCTTCCAGGTGATGAACGCGCAGTACAACTTCCAGATCCCGCTGATGTTTGCAGCGATCGTCATCCTTGCCGGCCTCGGCCTGATCGCCAACCAGGCGCTGGTCAGCCTGCAGCGGCGGCTCTGCCGCTGGAGCAATCCCATCGACTGAACAGCTTTCAACCATCCTCTCCAACAGGCCCCATCCTCCAACACGAAAGTCCGGACCATGCCAATCACTCGCCGTTCCCTGCTTGCGAGCGCTCCCTTTGCCGCCGGCATCGTCGCCACCGGCCTGCCTCGCTTCGCCGTTGCGCAAGCCGCGCCGGTCACGTTGCGCTACCTCGCCAGCCGTGGCAGCATCTCGCCGCATGAGCTGGCGGACGCGCTCGGCTATTTCAAGGACGTCGGCGTCAAGCTTGAGAATGTCGGCTACTCCAGCGGCGGCCCGGAATCGCTGTTCGCGCTCGCCTCCGGCAGCGTCGATCTCGGCTCGGCCGCAACCGCTGCGGTGATCAATTCGATCTCCGGCGGCAACGACTTCGTCGCTGCCTATCCAAGCAACGGCATCAACGGCCAAGTGCGCAGCGTCTTCTACGTGCTGGAAGACAGCCCGATCAAATCGATCGCCGACATCGCCGGCAAGACCATTGCGGTCAACACGCTCGGCGCCCATCTCGACTACACCGTGCGCGAGGCGCTGCACGGCGTCGGCCTGCCGCCTGATGCCGCCAACCTCGTCGTTGTGCCCGGGCCGCAGCTTGAACAGACCTTGCGGTCACGCCAGGTCGATATCGCGGCACTGGGCTACTGGCAGGCGACGTTTGCCGGCGCGCTGGTCGACAAGGGCGGTGTGCGCGGCGTGTTCAACGACACCGACGTGCTGGGCGAACTGGCCGGCGGCTTCATTGTCCTGCGCCGCGACTTCATCGCAGCGCATCCGGACGGCGCCCGCAATTTCGTCGAACAGTCGACCCGCGCCGCCGACTGGTCGCGCCAGAACCCGAACGAGGCGCGCAAGGTGCTTGCGGAGATTTTCGATAAACGCGGCGAAAATGGCGAGCTGGCGCGCTACTGGACCGGCTTCGGCCTGCGCGAAGGGGCGAAGGTCGACGACCGCGACATAGACTTCTGGGTCGGCGTGCTCGAGCGCGACGGCCGGCTGCCCAAGGGCAGGCTGAAAGCCGCGGATATTCTTTACGGGCGCCGCGAAACGAAAACCAATTGATCGGGAGACGGCCATGGCCAGCACAAGCGGCGGCGAGGTCACGATACGCGACCTCTCCAAATCCTTCACCCTCGGCGGGCGCCCGCTTGCCGTGCTGAGGGCGCTCAACCTCGATATCCGCTCCGGCGAATGTCTCGTCATCGTCGGCGCCAGCGGATCGGGCAAGACCACGCTGCTGCGCATCCTTGCCGGTCTTGAGGCCGCCGACAGCGGCGGTGTCGCGATAGACGGCAGGCCGGTCCATGGCGTCGGCGCCGAGCGCGCGGTCATCTTCCAGGAACCGCGCCTGCTGCCCTGGCTGACGGTGCTCGGCAACGTCGCCTTTGGCCTCGAAGTGCGGGGCGTGCCCAAGGCGGAGGCCGAGGACAAGGCCCGCTTCTATACCGCGCTCGTCGGCCTGGCCGAATTCAGCGATGCCTATCCCAGGCAGCTTTCGGGCGGCATGGCACAGCGCGTCGGCATTGCCCGGGCCTTGACCGTGCAACCTGAAATCCTGCTGCTCGACGAGCCGCTAGGCGCGCTCGACGCCATGACCAAGATCGGCATGCAGGAGGAACTGGCGCGCATCTGGAGCGAGGAGAACGTCACCATGGTCATGGTTACCCATGATCTGGAAGAAGCGATCTATCTCGCCGACAGGGTGCTGATCCTGCCCAAGGAGAAGGGCGGCACAGCGCGGCTGGTCGAGGTTGAACTGCCGCGCCCCCGCGATCGCAGCGAGAGCCGGTTCGTGCGCTACCGCGAAGAACTGCTGCGCGAGTTTGGCTTGCACTGAGACTGGGGGCACTGAGACTGCGAGCACTGAGACTGCACCGAGACGCTGGTGAAAGGCGCGTCTTGCGCGCCTTACTTCCCGGCCGCCCCGGTCGAGAACAGCGCGCGCTCGACCGTCGGCTCCAGCGTTTGCGCAAAGGGCGTCGCCATGTGGTGGCGGTCGCGATAGGCCAGCTTGCCGTCGATGAAGACATGGCAGGTTTTGGCGTCGCAGAACCGGTCGGTCATGTCGATGTAGGTCGCGTTGGGGACGGCGCGCACGATGTCACGCTCCACCGCGGCCATGGCGTCGTTGGCGGCGTCGGTTCGCGGCGCGTCACATACCGATGGCGTCTGTCCACGCCACAGCGCGCGGGCCACGCAGGTGTCGACAAACAGGGTGTTGAACGGCACATCGCGGATGAAAGCGACTTTCAGCCCGGCCTGGCTGAACGCCTCCAGCGTTGCGCGCAGGCCGCCCTGCCAGTCCTGATCGAGGCTTTCGGATTGCCGGGCGTCGGGCGACAGTTTGCGCGAACTGGTCAGCGAGATCTCCGAGATCACCACCAGGCTCGGGCGCAGGGCGATGATCTCCTTGATCGATTGCTCGCGCCATTGATCGCACTCGGTGTAGTCGCGCTTCAGCTTCGAGCTCCAGACCGTCAGCCGCGACGCCCGGCAGGCGGCTTTGAGCCAGGTGACGACCTTGTAGTCGTTTCTCTTCGCCGCCTCGATCAGCGGCGTCGACCAGTGATCGGCATGCGAATCGCCGAACAGCGCGATCGAGTGCTCGGCATTCTTGGCGCCGAACTCACAGGCCTTCGGCGTCACGGTCTCGTAGTCGACAACGCAGCCTACCTTGGCGCGCGCGGTGGAGGGCTGCGCGGCAGTTTCGGCAATGATGCGTTGCGAGGGGTCGAGGCCGTCCACGGCAAGGCGCGCATTGGCGTAAGTCGCCACGACGCCGGCGCCGGTCAGCATTGCGGCGGGGATTAGTGCGCGCGCCGCGTTCGCCATCAGCCAGCCATTGCGACGGATCGGGTTTTCGATGAAATTATAGGTGAAGAGCGACAGCGCCAGCGTCAATGCCGCGCAGGCAAGCCGCCCGGGCCAGGACAGGTCGGGCACCATCATCGTCGCATAGACGATGACCGGCCAGTGCCAGAGATAGAGCGAGTAGGAAAGTTTCCCCAGCCATTGCATGGGCGGCAGCGCCAGCATGGCGCTCGGCCCTCTTTGGACATTGCCGGAGCCGCTGAGCAAAAGGAGCACGGTGCCGGCCACCGGCACCACCGCCGCGAAGCCGGGGAAGGGGGTGTCCTGCTCGCTGAAGGTCAGATAGGCACCGGCGATCAGCGCCAGGCCAAGCCATGCCAGTGCTGCGCCCAGTTGCGGGCGCTCTCGCCAGAATTTTGCCGGCGCCATCGTCGCCAGACCGCCGGCGGCGAACTCCCAGGCCCTGAGCGGCGAGAAATAGAAGGCCCAGGGCTGCGCCACAGTGGTGAGCCAGGCGCAGACGGCGAACGACACCGCGCCGGTGAGGCCGATCACCAGGATCGCCGTGCGCTTGCCCGGGCGCAGCCATGCCGCCAGCAGAAGCAGCCCCGGCCATACGAAATAAAACTGCTCCTCGACCGAGAGCGACCAGAAGTGGATGAAGGGGTTGTTCGCCGCGTCGGGGGCGAAATAGTCGAACGACCAGCGTATCAGCCAGAAATTGATCGCATAGGCCGAGGCGAACATGGCGCCTTTCGAATAGAGCGACTGTTCGTCCGGCGACAGGATGAAGTAGCCGGCGACCAGCGTGGCGAAGATAACGAACAGCGAGGCCGGCAGCAGGCGCCGGGCGCGCCTTGCATAGAACCGCCACAGGTCCAGCCTGCCGTCCTCGGCGATTTCCCGCAGCAACTGGCCGGTGATCAGGTAGCCGGAGATGACGAAGAAGATGTCGACGCCAGTGAAGCCGCCGGGCAGGTCCGACAGACCAAAATGGAACGCGACGACGCCGGACACCGCTAACGCACGCAGCCCTTCGATATCAGGCCGAAACGATGCTGACACGGCAAAACCCTCGCGAAGTCGTTGAAAAGCCACCCGTGCGAAGACTCGACGCAATGCATTGATATTGCAATGCAACAAATCTAACGCAGTGCAACATAAGTGGAAGTTTGCCGGGTGCAGCGCGGCATGCTCGTCGGCGTGTCCTAAGCGAACGCCGCGCCAGCGCTGCCATCCGCATCCGCGGCGGCGGTTTTTGGGCGGCCAGATTTTGGAGCACAAAAAGACAATTTGGCCGGGATACGGCGGGCGGGAGGCGTGCGAATTTGACTGGCGTCCGCTCTGTCTGTTCGTTTTAGCCGCATTTCTGCAACGCCAAATGATTCCACCAGGCTGCAAAAATACTCTAGCGGGCCCGATCTCAGGCTTTAGAAGGAGCCCGCCGCTCGCGCGCCGCGCTCCTCCCCTTAAAGCGCCTCGCCTTCGAAAGGAAATCGACGCGCTTTAAGTCTTTGTTTCTGTGCCTGTCGTTACCCCAAAACCGCTACGCGCCCTCGGTCAGGTCCGAGGGCATGCTTTTGGGCGACATGCATCAGTTGTCACCGATCACGCATGCGCTGGCGGATGATGACGGGAGTCCCAGACTGCCCAGGCCGATGCCGCAACCACCAGCACGCCGAGGACAACGTGGGTCGCCATTGCGTTGGCGTTTGCCACGAAGCCGAGCAGCCAGGGCGAGGCGATCAGCCAGAGCCCGACGACAAGGTTCACCCACTCTTCCCATTCGGCGAATACTGAAAGCGCCGCGAGAGCCAGGGCGCCGAGCAAGATCGCGGCAATCCAGGCGTTCCAGGCAGCAGTGGTTTCAGCAGCGAAGCCGACAACCCAAGGTGAGATGAACAGGCATGCCGCTAGGATCAGGTTGATCCAATCCTGAGGCTTCTTTCCTTCCATCAGATCGTTTGCCATGACAACCTCCACAGATGAAGCTTGACCAAAGCACTACGTCGCGTGCAACGCACGCTTAGTCATTGATATATCGCACTTTCGGCGGCTTTCAAGGAGTGGCTCCGGGGCGGCCGGTTACGCACCGAGTGCCGGGCGCGATTACGCCTTTTTCAGGAACTCGGTCTTCAGCACCAAGCCCTGACCTGCTTGGTGCTGCACTCGATCTCACCGGGATTGCCGGTGAGGCGGATGTTCTTGACCAGCGTGCCGCGCTTGATCGTCTCCGACGTGCCCTTGACCTTCAAATCCTTGATCAGGGTGACGGAATCGCCCTCGTTCAACTGGGTGCCGTTGCTGTCTCTTACGATCGCGTCCGTCATATCAGGGTCTTTCATCGAAGCCGGACAACGGACTATCCGGCGGATGGCGGCAAGGTCAAGCGTGGTGGCAAACTGTGCCATCTCTGGCGCGTGAAGCGGGCAGGGCACCCGCGCTGCTCATGTCAAGTGGCCGCATCGCCCGTCGAAGTCGGCGATGCCTCGTGGTTGAAGCCGACTTCACAGGAACGTGGAGGATTATAGGCTGGCGCGCCGCCGGCTAAGCCTGTCGATCAAGTGGCCTGTCGAACAAGTGACTTGTCGAAAAGGTGACCTGTCGAAATGCGGACCCGTCGATCGCGGACACCGCAAGCGGCATACGGCCGGTTAAAGATTGAGCCCCACAACGGATGGAGGGACTCTAGAAATTGAAATAGATCGCCGGCGGATACAGACTGGATCCATTGTTGTCGGCTGGCGCCGCCGTCGCATCAGACGACGTGATCCCGCTGGTGGACTTGTTGTCGAGCGGCGGCCGGTTTTTCTCGGCAGTCGCCGCTTTGGTATCGGTGGCAACGGCTTTCGTCTTGGCCTCCACGGCTTGCGACAGCGCGAGCACGGCAAGAAGTGCAGACAGGGCAAGTTTCATGACGAGGTCCCTCCATGGTTAACGTAAGGTTAACCGCGGCCGCCGGCCCGAACACGGCCGCCGTGTGGAAGGACGTGGAATTCTCCGGAATTTCTGGAATATTAGCTTGTGGAAAAGTATAGTGTGAGCAGGTGCCGGCGCGTGCTATCCTCGCGGCGGCATAAGGGGCGGGTAGGATGGCACAGCATATCGCGCAGAAATTGCGGCTGACCGCGGCCGTGCTGGGGACCGTCACCCGCAAGGACCTTGCGGCGGCGTTCCGGGGCGTCAACCCGAAGACGGCGTTCGACCTCGGCCGCGCCGATAAATGGCTGCAGGGGCGCTCCCAGCCACGCGAGTTCAGCGTTTACGACGACTGGACGAAGCTGCTCAAGCTGGAGCAGACCGGCGCCTGGATCGCCGAGAGCGACCTGCCAGGTTTTACCGCGGCGATCTGTGCCCGCCACGGCATCGACAGGGCCGAACTGGAGCGCCGCGCCAATGCGCATTTCGAAACCGCTGCCGGGCATGAGGAGCGAAGCCTTGGATTGGCCCTTGCCGGAACCTACGCCTGTTATTCGCGCGCCTTGTCGCCCTATTATCGCGGCCAGCTGATCAGGGGCAGCCTGTCGATTGAGGTCGGGCCGGGGGCGAACGGCCTGACCGCCGCCTATCGCGAGGCCTTTCCGACCGGGCAGCTGCTGCTCGGTGGGCAGATGACGTCGGCAAAACGCGGGCTTTATGCGCATCTGAAGGAAGCCAGCGGCGAAGCGCAATTCTTCTTGTGCCTGTTTCCGCACTCGCGGCCGGGAAGCGTGCTTGGCGGTTATTTGTGCGGCACCACCATCATCGGCCCGGAGCCGCAGCCGTCGCTGACCCGGATCCTGATGGTCCGCTTGCGCAATCCGGCGCCCCGGCCATGGGGCGGATATCTGCCGCCCGACGGATCGATCGCCGCCGATCTGGCATCGCTTGGCCTGTCCGTCGAGCAGACGGAAGCGGTTGACCGGCAGCTGGCGCAATTCCTCGTCGGAGACAGCGACGGCGGCGCCAGCCAGATCCCGCCGGCCGAGTTCCGCGCCATCGTCGACGTGTTCGACCGTCATTGGCTGAGCTATTCCGCCTGACACCGGGCCGTCTGACCCTCGGGCTAAGCGAGAGACGAAGACCGCTTGTCGCTCGCGCGGGGCTCGCTGGCACGAAGGTGGGGACGTTGCATGCCGGCTCAATATGCCTGATCATGGCCATGGCGGGATGGAGGCATCAAGTGGCGGCCAATCGGCGAAACGGCATGCATCCGTCGGAGCCCGGGCTGGTGGGCGTTGTTTCCGCTGCCATGGCCCTGCCGCGCATGTCGCTGCCCACCGTCGCGACCGTCGTGGCGGCGGTTGCGGCCCTGTATTTCGGGCGCGAGGTTTTCCTGCCGATCGCAATCGCTCTGTTGCTGACCTTTGCGCTTGCACCCTTGGTTTCGGCACTCAAACGGGTCGGCATTCCGCGTCTTCCTGCGGTCATCGCCAGTGTGCTGGGCGCATTCACCGTCCTTGCGCTGTTCTCCTTCATTGTCGCCACGCAGGTCAGCGAACTGGCGCAGAACATCCCGCTTTACCAGTCAAATATCCTGACCAAAGTCCGATCCCTGAAGGAGACCGGCGTCGGCGGCGGCGTCATCGCCAGGCTGAGCGAGGCGATCGAACGCGTTGGCCAGGAACTCGACAGGCAGGAAACCTCACCGCCCGCCGCGGATCAGCCACGGCGCGAGCCGGTGCCAGTCGAGATCATCGCACGCGAAAGGCCGATTCAGGTTCTGCAGAACCTGATCGGCCCGCTGATCAGCCCGCTGGCATCGGCCGGCCTGATCGTCGTCGTCGTCATATTCATGCTGCTTGAGCGCGAGGACCTGCGCGATCGTTTCATACGCCTCGTCGGCTACGGCGACCTTCATCGGACCACCGAGGCGCTCCAGGAAGCGGGCAAGCGGGTCGGCCGATATCTGCTCATGCAATTGGTCGTGAATATCGTCTATGCCATACCGGTTACAGCAGGGCTTTGGGTACTCGGCATACCCAATGCACTGCTGTGGGGATTGCTGGCGCTGGCGCTGCGCTTTGTTCCCTATATCGGCCCGATCATTGGTGCGCTGCTGCCGCTGTTCCTGGCGCTTGCCGTGGCGCCCGGCTGGTCGCTCGTGCTGTGGACCGCCGGGCTGTTCGTGGCCATGGAAATGATCACCGGCAACGTCGTCGAACCGTGGCTCTACGGTTCACGAACGGGGCTTTCGCCATTGGCCATCATCGTCGCGGCGATCTTCTGGACCTGGCTGTGGGGCCCGCTGGGCCTGGTCCTGTCGACGCCGCTCACAGTCTGCCTCGTCGTGCTCGGCAGGCACGTGCCGCAGTTCGAATTCCTCGACGTCCTGTTCGGCAACGAACCGGTGCTCGAACCCCACGCCCGGCTCTACCAACGGCTGCTGGCCGGCGATCCAGAGGAAGCCACGGATCACGCCGAGGAGATGCTGGAGGAAAAATACCTGTTCGAATTCTATGACAAGGTCGCCATTGCCGCGCTGCTGCTCGGCGAGCAGGATCGTGTGCGCGGCGTCATGGGCGATGAGCAAAGACGGCGGGTGGCGGCCAGCGCGCTGATGCTGGTGGCGAACCTCGACGACAGCGCACGGGAGGAAGCAGAGGAGGACGGTGATCCGGCCACAGTCGAGCCTGCCACGGCGGACAAGTACAAGGACAGGGACAAGCAGGCCCAAGCGGAGGGCGAGGACGACACTGAGCTGCCGGATGGCACGGACATGTCGGTGCTGTGTGCCGGCGGCCGCGGCGAACTCGACGATGCCGCCGCCGCAATGCTGGCGCAGGTGCTCGAAGTGCAAGGGGCAACGGTCTCGAAGGCGAGCTTTGCCGATATGGATCCGACTGGCATTCGCCGGCTCGAGCTCGACGCGGTCGATACCGTTGTGGTCGGATTCCTGAACCGTGACTCGGTCAAGCACGCCCGTTTCCTTGTTCGTCGGCTGAAACGTGCCAAGTCGGCGCTGCGGGTAGGGATCGTGTTCTGGTCGAATGACGGCGACGATAAAGTGGCAGCCGTCGAAATGGCCAATGACCTCAACGCCGATTTTGTGGCGTTTGGCATGGTCGAAGCCGTTCTGGGCGCGTTGTCGACCGATCCGCCGGTGGCGCTGAAACTCGCTGCCAAGCGCCGCATGCGCCGCCGGCCGCGCCCGGCCAGGAAGGCGCCGCTTGCCGCTGCAAAGTAAGAGACCGTTTGGAAACTCTACTCCGGCGGCCATCTGATGGCGTTTTCTGCGCTTCCGGTGCTCACGGACCAGCGCATGACCCCGGAAACCTTCGGTTTCCGGAAAGGATCATGCGCCAACCAAAGTGTTAGAGCGTCCTTTGCGCGTCCAATGGACGCGCGGCGCTCTAATGTCCGCTGCGCCCCGGTTCTCGAAACCACCACCATATGACTCGCCGGAGCGACTTTCGAAACAGCCTCTGAGGTCGTAGCATCGCTCTCACGTCCAGAAATAGCGCACCGTGTGAAAGAAAACCGGGGCGGCGAAGACCAGGCTGTCGGCGCGGTCCATCATGCCGCCATGGCCCTCGATCAGATGGCCCCAGTCCTTTACCCCCTGGTCGCGCTTGATGGCGGAGGCGACCAGCCCGCCGAGGAAGCCCATCAGGCAGGCGATGAAGGCGACACCCGCCGCCTGCAGCGGCGAAAACGGCGTCAGGAACGACAGCAGCGCGCCAAGCAGGCTCGACGTCGCCAGCCCGCCGACCAGCCCTTCCCAGGTCTTCGACGGCGAAACCTTCGGCGACATCAGGTGCCTGCCGAACAGCTTGCCGAAGATGTATTGCAGCACGTCGCTGCCTTGCACGGTGATGATCAGGAAAGCGACCAGCAACAAGTTGCGGCCTTCGAAGCCGGGCACGTCGAGCGTCAGCAGCGCCGGCACGTGGCTGACGCAGTAGACCGAGATCATGACCGCCCATTGCTGCGCCGAGATGCGCTCGAGAAAGCGCTCGGTGTCGCCGTGCAGCGCGGTGATCGCCGGCATCAGCAGGAAACAGTAGACCGGGATGAAGATGGTGAACAGCCCGTACCAGGCAGTCCACACCAGCCAGTACTGGAACGGGATGATGATGCCGAACATGCCGAGCAGCACCCAATGGTCGCTGCGACGGCTGTGCGTCAGCGTCACGAATTCGCGCAGTGCGGCAAACGAGATCAGCGCGAACAGGATGGTCATGCCGGCGCGGCCAAAGAAGAAGGCAACGGTGATCGCCACCACCATCACCCACCAGGCGTTGATGCGCTGGTTGAGATTGACCAGCGTCGAGGACAGCGGCTTCGGCGCGCGCCACGACAGGATGCCGGCGACCAGGCTTGCCGTGGTCAGCACCGCAGTTAGGCCGACAACCATGATAAGGGTCTCGTGCATTGGCATGTTGTTCTAGTCGTCTCTTGGAGCATCGTGTCTTGCAGCATCGTGCCGGATACCGGATCCGGCACGATCTCCAGCTCTTCGGTCTCTCCGCTCTTTGGGCTCGACGCTGTTTTGGTCGCATGATGTTCTTTGGAAAACCGGATTCCACTTTTCCGCATCATGCGTTAGCGGGCGGGGGTTCAGCGCCAGCAGTGTTTGGCGGGCGCGGTCGAGAAAGGCGCGGCGTTCCTCGCCGGGCGCAATGGCGATCGGCGCGCCGAAGACCACCCGGCAGAGCAGCGGCACCGGCACGAACTGGCCCTTGGGCAGCACCCGCGACATGTTCTCGATCCAGCACGGGATGAGTTCGACGTCGGGCCGCGCCATCGACAGATTGTAGAGGCCGGAGCGGAACGGCAGCAGCGGCTGGTCGGTCATGTTGCGCGTGCCCTCGGGGAAGATGATCAGCGAATGACCTTCGTCGAGCACCGACAGCATGATCGAGATCGGGTTCTGCGCCTCGTCCGTCCACTGCCGGTGGATGAGCACCGAGGACAGCATGTCCTGCGCGATGAACCGGCGCAGCCGCGATTTTCCCCAATAGTCGGCGGCAGCGACGGCATGGGTGCGGGCGCGCTGCTTCTCGCTGAGGCAGGCCGACAGCAGGATGAAATCGCCGTGGCTGGCATGATTGGCGAAGTAGATGCGCTGCCGGTTCGACGGCTGGCTGCCGTTCCAGATCGGCCGCACGCCGGTCACCGCCCAGGCCAGCGCCGACAGGCCGACCGACGTCACGGTCTGCAGCAGGGTGAAGCTCCTTGTGCCGAGCTTGCTCATCGTCGGGCTCAGAAAGACAAGGCGACGAGCGACGCCGCGACGAACAGGCCGAGCGCGATGCGCTGCTTCATCAGCAGGCGTTGCGTGCCCGCGATGCGCCGGTCGAGCGAGCGGATGCCGGCTGCTGCCGGTTTTACGCGCATGCGCGCCAGCACGTCGTCGACCGAGGCACCGCCGGCGGCCTCGCTGATGTGGCTCGCCATCAGCCAGAACAGCAATGCGTCGAAGGCAAGCAGGGCCGAGACGGCGAGAGTGACCACGCCGCTCGCTGCCGCGACCAGCCAGGCCGCTGCCGCCAGCGTGGTCGCCTGCGGCTGCGCTGCCACGGCAATGACCGGCGCGGCCGCCAATGCGGCCAGCACCAAAAACAGCGGCCACACCGCCTGCGTCATCAGCCCGGCGGCGAACGCTTCGGCCTTGTCTCGATGGGCACTCATGCCGGCTGGTCCACGTGAAGATGTACCGGCCGGCCCGCGGTGGCGAGCTTGGTTCGCGCCTGCGCCGGCGTTGGCGAGCGGCCGGTGGCAACCAGCCATGCGGCGACGGCGCCGGCGCTGCGCTGGAAGCCGAGCGCACAGCAGACAAGCACAGTGCCGTGGCTGCGCGCGTCCTCGATCGCCGCCACCGCTTGCGCCTGCGCCTCGGGCGAGGGCGGCAAAAGATCGACCATGGCGACAGCCGTCCAGCGGCAGGCGACGCCGCGCGGCCGCTCCAACTCGCCGGCAAGGTCGATCACCGTGCCGAATGCGCCAGCCTCGGCGACGGTGGGAAAGCGGCCGAGGAAGACACCGTCGCCAATGGCGACATGCGGCGGCAGCTTGCGCGTCCATATCCATGCATTGATCCTGGCGCCAAGCCGGTGGGGCAGCAGCAAGACACGGCTGGCTAGCGAGACGCTGCCGTCGGCCGTTTTCTGGAACACTTTGGCGCCGGCTCCGGCATAGGCGAAGGCAACGATGGCCAGCGCCAGCGCCGGCCACAGCAGGATGAGCCACAGCGCCGAAACGAAGGCGCCGGCAGCGGCGCCGGCCAGCGCCAGCGCTGCGACCAGCGCGTAGAACAGCGCCAGCCGCCGCGCGCCGGCGTCAGCGGTCAGCCGGAAGCCGGCGAACGGCAATTCGCCGTGGCGCGGAAACAGCCACAAGGCGAAAAAGCCGAGCAAAGCGCCGGTCGGGATATCGATGACATGGTGCTGCCACGTCGTCAGCACCGAGGCGCCGATCAGCAGACACCAGGCATTCCAGACGACGCCGGCCATGCTTTTCAGCCGATCGCGCCAATGATCCCAGATGATGACCAGCAGCGCGATGTGCAGCGACGGCGCCTGGTTGAACGGCTTGTCGAAGCCGCCGAGCACCGCGAACATGAAGCCTGGCAGGCCCGATGTCTGCGGCCGCACAAAGGTCGCCGTCAGCGGGAACAGGATGAAACAGGCGACGGCGACGATCTGCGCCGTGAGATAGCGGCCGGCGAGACGATCGACGCCGCGCTTGGTATCGTTGAGCAGCAGCGACAGGCCGTAGAACAGGTTGATCGACCAGTAGGGCACGATCGTCCAGGCGATGAACGGGATGTCGCGCTCCCAGGTGAAGACGATGCTGCCGACATCGTCGCGCTGCGACGCCAACCAGTTGGCGAAGCCGTAGCTCGCGTAGAAGAACGGCGCCAGGAATGCGAGCCACAACGCCGCGCGCAGCACGATGCCGGCGTACGGCTCGCGCGCAGGGGCAGAAAGGGCGGCAGGGCCAAGGACAGGCAAGACCATGCTCAGACGCGCCGCGCGACCGATACGGTGAAGATGCCCCACTGGTCGATGCGCTGGTCGAGCTTCTCGAAGCCGGCCGCCGCCACCAGCTGGTCCATCTCGCCTTGCGTGCGCCGGCGCATTACCCAGGCCTGGCCGCCGCGATGCGAGGTCAGGCTGCGCGCGATCATTTCGAGCTGCGGATGCCAGGGCTGGTTGGTGTAGACAAGCAGGCTGCCGGGCTGCATCGCCCTGGCCAGCCCGCCGAGCGAGCGGATGATCATGGCGTTGTCGGCAAACAATTCGTAAAGCCCGGAGACGATGGCGAGGTCCGGCGCCGGATCGAGCCCGGCAAGCATCTCGGCGTCGAAGGCGTCGGCCTGGTGGAACGATACGCTGGTCGGCAGGTGCCGCTCGGCGATCAGCTTGCAGCCGAGCGAAACGTTGAGCTCGGAGAAATCCTGCAGCCGCACGCTGGCCGGCGGCTCGGCGCATTTGGCAACGGCATCGAGCACGTAGCGGCCGTGGCCGGCAGCGATATCGACGATATGGACCGTGCGGCCGGCGGCCTTCAGCGTCCCGGTGGCGCTGCCGATCAGCTCTTCGAGATGCAGCTTGCGCTGGCGGATGCCGCGCCAGCCGATGGCGTCGAGAAAGGTGCGATCGATCATGCGGCCGAGCGGACCGGCGCCCCGCGACTGGTTCTCGTAGACATAGTCGAGGGTCGAGCCGGAATCGAAGCCGGTGGCTATCCCGGTCTTCATGCCTGACGACAGCCAGGCGCCGATACGGATCGAGGCGCGGCTCATTGCCCAGTAGAGGCCTTTCGGTGACAGCAAAGCGAGCGGCGAGGCCAGCCGGTCGGCCTCGTCGCGTGTGTAGCCAGCGCGGTCGGCCGCGGTCAGGTCGACCGGCTTCTGTGGCGTCGAGAACTGTCTTTCGAGGAACGGCTTGATCAGGTCGAGTGCCTTGCGGCGGTCGCGCTCGCCCAGCGTGTCGTGGAAGAAGCCCGGCAGCACATGCCGCTGCTTGGCCGGGCTGGCGAGATTGACGAAGAATTCGTGCTGCGGTCCATGCCGCACAACCCAGTCGCTGCCGGAGATCAGCAATTGCGTCGGCACGGTGATGGCGCGGGCATCCGAGACGATGCGGGCGGCGTGGTCGTAGAGCTCGACCAGGATGTTGGAAGCGATCGGCCGCGTGATCAGCGGATCGGCCTCGAAGGAGGCGATGCGCTCGGGGTCATGCGTCAGGAACTTGGCCTTGACGTAGGAATTGACGAAGAAGCGGCCCTTGATCTTCTGCCACAGCGCAATGCCTTGCTTGGCGAGAGGCACGTAGAGCTTGACCGAGAAGGCCGGCGAAGCCAGTACCAAGGCGCGAATCTGCGGTGCATAATCATGCACCCAGGCGGCGGCGAGCACCGCGCCGAAAGATTGCGCGATCAGCGCGATGTCGCGCTGGGAAAAACCGTCTCTGCCGATCTCGCGCACCACACAATCGATGTCGCGCACAAGTGCGGCAAAAGACGGCGCATAGCCGCGCTCGCCGGCCGAGCGGCCATTGCCGCGCGCGTCCCAGGCGTAGAAGGCATGGCCGGGCATATCGAGTTCGTCGACCAGATGCGCCATGCGGCCGCCATGCTCGTGGCCGCGGTGGAACAGCACAATCGCGCCCCTGGCGGGTTGCCCGACCGCCGGCCAGTAGCGGTAGAAGATCTCGGTGCCGTCATGGCTGCGGAAGCTGCGCTCCTGCGCCACCCGCTGCTCAACTGCGGAAGCAGCAATCGTCGGTTCGTGAAGCATTTTTTTTCCCCAGGCGGATGCGACCGCAATTTCAGTCGCCGCTCCCGTTAAGGCCGCTGCGTATCCGGTTGATGGCGGTCACCAGCGAGAGTGTAGCCATCGCCGGAAACACAAACGGCGTGATGGCTTCCACCCAGAGGCCGCAGGCGACGAGGACGGCGACGATGCCGAGCGCCAGCGCCCGATCGCTCTTGCCGAACGGCCCGGCATAATTGCGCCCGGTGCCTGCCGCGATGCCGAGCACGCCGGCGAACTCCACAAGCACTGCTGTGACGGCAAAGGCGACGACGCCCCAGGCAGGGAACAGAGCGGCAAAGGCCAGGATCAGCGCCAGGTCGGAGACGGCGTCGCAGAGCTCGTTGAGATACATGCCGAGTTTTGAGGCCTGGCCATGCTCGCGCGCAAGCATGCCGTCGATGGCGTTGAGCGCCATGCGCGCAAACAGCACCACCGGCATCAGCAGGAAGACCGCGCGATGACCGGCAAGGGCCGCGACCACAACGCCGGTCGCAACCGACAGCGCGGCAGCCAGCAGCGTGATCTGGTTGGCGGTGACGCCGGCCGCGGCCAGCCGGTCGGCGAGCGGCCGCAGCCTGGCCTGGAAGGCCGGTTTCAGCGCATAAAGCGTCGGCATGTGCGAACCCCCCGGCCGCGGTGCAACTGCGGCGAGGATGATCAATTGGCGCGCAAGACGCAAGGGCGACGAGCGGTTGTACAGGGTTACGATCAGCAGCGCCCGCCCGGAACCTTTATGCGCAGGCCCTACGGCTTCGGTGCGGCCGCCACGTCTTCAAGGTGGAATTCGCTAGGATCTCTTTCCAGCTTTCGAATAGCGCGGGCCAGCGCCGGCAGGACGGTTTCGCGCGTGCCGTGGTCAATCTGGGACAGTGTCTTGCGTATGGCTTCCTTCCAGGCCGCACCGCGGCCATATGCCTCCATGAAAGCATCGGCCAGATCTTCCGACTGCCGTTGTTCGATCATGGCTTCCATGATGGTTGCAGCCTGCATCTTGTCCTTGCGGCTCTTGGCGGTGCCGTCGTTGTCCGTCCGGCGGCGGCTGGCGATGATGAGCTTATGGATCGCGTACCGTTCGGGCGAAGGCACGTTCACCGGCACGCCGGCGCCGTGCAGGAGAACGGCCCGGATCGGTTCGTATATCAGGAAATCGAGAAAGCGCAGGGGCTGCGCCGACGCGCCACCAAGCGCGGGCATGGTTGTAGGATGACCCTCGTAGTCGGCCGAACCGGTGTTCGGAGTCAGGAATTCGACCCTGTATCCGGAGCGAGACGAGTATTGCGTCGTGAAGCGGCCATCAGCCTGGTGCGGAATCTCTCGGAATGTCGGGTCGACTTGCCTCAGCGTATCGAGCACGGGTGGCATTTTGTCATCGACGGCCGTCGAGATCGAATGAAACTGCGCAAAATCGGCATCGCCGGTGACCATTGACGTGCTAGATAGGCGAACGCCAAGGACGGCTGGATAGCATTGGTAAGCGACGGTACCGACCAGGACGCCACGAAGTCTGAAGAAGCCAGCTTCGGCGAGTGCCTGGACAATGTCGCCGGTCTTCCTTTCCGGCCGTGGCAGGTAGGCTTCGCGAACGAGTGTCGAAACCAGTTTTCGCCGCTCTTTGATGTCGGCTTTCAGGTCTTTGAAGTTTTCGACCCTCCTGGTGATTTCAGGATCGTCGACGGGGCCGACATATCTGCGTGTTTTGCGGCCGTCAGGGGTAGGTAGGTCGAGATACCAGTAGCGGCGGCCTTTCACCTCGGCTGTGACAAAGCGGCCGCCGATGTTGAATTCCGTCGAAAACGCGGCGTCCAGCGACCGCTGCGCCAACTCGGAATAGAGCGTCTGGTATGGGTGGGGTATTTGCTGCATGGGCGTTGTTACCGTTTTCGCGAAAAGGGTAATAACACAACTTCGCTCCCACGGCCATCATTGAGTTGTTACCGTTTTTGCGAAAACGGTAACAACTGCGCTTAAAGCATCATGAACGCGGATCAAATCGTGCGTCAGCAGTTCGTCTCTTCGTGGCCGCCTGCTCCTCGCTATGTACGCTGTACCGTCGCCCAGTCTTGAATCAAACGGCATATTCGACTTTACAAATAAACTATAGTATGTGAAGTTATGCCCAAGAAAGGTCGTCCATGACAGTCAATCGTTTCGCCACACGCCTCAATTCTTTTGCCTCGCGGCCGCAGGCCGAATGGCCGGATCTTGTCGGCAAGCCGTCCATGCTGCAGATGGCGGCGCGTGCGGCGAAAGTTGCGGGGCTGACCGACCTTGACCTCAACTTTCCCGATCATGTCGAGGAAAAACCTGCGGAAATGGCACAAAAACTCGGCGATCTCGGGCTTTCCATCAATGGTTTCGCCATGCGCTACTACTCCAATCCGGCCTTCAAGCTCGGCGCCTTCACCAATCCGGATCCGGCAGTTCGCCGCGAAGCCATCGACCTGACCAAGGCCGGCATCGACGCCGCGCGTCAGGCCGGCGCCAATCTGATGACGCTGTGGCTCGGCCAGGATGGCTTCGACTATGCTTTCCAGGCCGATTACGCGACGCTATGGCAACACGAAATTGATGGTATTCGTGAAGTGTCAGCGCATGATCCCGACTGCCTGATCAGCCTGGAGTACAAGCCCAACGAGCCGCGTTCCTACAGCCTGATGCCCGACGCGGCGACGACATTGCTGGCGATCCGCGAGATCGGCCTGCCCAATCTCGGCGTGACGCTCGATTTCGCCCATGTGCTCTATGCTGACGAGCAGCCGGCCTTTGCCGCAGCACTTGTGGCGCGCCACAGCAAGCTCTTGGGCGTGCATCTCAACGACGGCTACGCCAAGCGCGACGACGGCCTGATGGTCGGCGCGGTGCATACGCTGCAGACGATCGAGCTGCTTAGGCAGATCCGCCGCGACGGCTACGCCGGCGCCATCTACTTCGACACATTTCCCGACATGACCGGGCTCGATCCGATCCACGAATGCGAAGTCAACATCGCCACCGTCAAGCGCATGCTGCGCGTCGTCGAGCAGTTGGAGAAGGACAATCGCCTGTCCACCGCCATCGGCCGCCAGGACGCGGTCGCGTCGCAAGCCATCATCCAAGAAGCCATGCTCGGGCCGGAGAACTGAGGCTCGGCCTCAAAATCGTTCAACAAGGGAGGAAAGACCATGAAATTTCTGCTTGCCACCGCCACCGCTGCGTTGATGGCGCTGTCCATCGGCTCCGCCTATTCCACCGACCTCGCGCCGCTCAATTCCGACACCGAAAAGGACCGCATCGACTGGTCGCAACTCGAGGCCAAGTTCGGCGCGTTGCCCAAGCTGCCCGACGGCACCAGGGCCGGCGCCGTCTCCAAGACGCTGACCAACGAATACTGGCGCTCGCTGGGTGAGGGCTACAAGTCGTTGGGCGATCGCGTCGGCGTGCCGGTCGTCTACCAGGCGGCGCAGAGCGAGGGCGACCAGCTCGGCCAGCTGACAATCGCCGAAGGCCTGGTCACGCAAGGCTACAACGTGCTGCTCGTCTCGCCGCAGACCGACTCCAACCTGCAGCCGATCATGGAACAGGCCAGGGCCGCCAACGTGCCGGTGGTCAACGTCAATGACGCGGTCATCCCGCAGGCCGAGCACTATGTCGGCAATGTCCAGCGCGACAATGGCGTGCGCGTCGCCAAATGGTTCATCAAGAACCGGCCGGACGGCGGCAAGGTCGCCATCGTCGAAGGCCAGGCCGGCGTCTATGCCGCAGTCCAGCGCACGGATGGCTTCAAGGCCACGATCACCGAGACCGGCAAGTTCGAGGTCGTCGCCAGCGTGCCCGGCAATTGGGATCGCCAGACGTCCTACGACGCTGCCAGCAACATCCTGCAGCAGCACCCCGACCTGATCGGCTTCTATGCCAACAATGACGGCATGGCACTGGGCATCGTCGAGGCGGTCAAGGCCGCCGGCCTGCAGGACAAGGTCGCCGTCTTCGGCACCGACGGCATCTCCGACGCCTATGCCTCGATCCGCGCCGGCGAGCTGACCGGCACCGTCGACAGCTTCCCGGTGCTGACCGGCGAGGTGGCGCTGGAATCGGCGCTCCGGCTGGTGGCCGGGCAGAAGCTGCCGCGCGTTGTCGCCACGCCGCAGGCGCTTATCACCAAGGACAATGCCGACCGCTATTCCGGCGCCGGCGACGCCGTGCGCAAGGCGCTGCTCGAGGACGCGGCAGCGGGCAATTAAGGGCAGGACTGCGGG
Source organism: Mesorhizobium sp. WSM4816 (assembly GCF_055811535.1). Lineage (NCBI taxonomy): Bacteria > Pseudomonadati > Pseudomonadota > Alphaproteobacteria > Hyphomicrobiales > Phyllobacteriaceae > Mesorhizobium > Mesorhizobium sp. WSM4816. The sequence goes on from NZ_JBVVQR010000025.1 coordinate 30,362, forward strand.
TGCCGGCCGGGCTGGCGCCCTTTGCCTGGAGAATAGAACCAATGTCTGTCCCGCGGCTGCAATTCGAGCGCATTTCCAAGGTGTTTCCGGCGGTGCGAGCGCTGAGCGATGTGTCCTTTTCCGTCGGCGCCGGCGAAATCCATGGCCTGCTCGGTGAGAACGGCGCCGGCAAATCGACGCTGCTGCGCATCCTGTCGGGGGTCTACAGACCGACCGCCGGAAGCGTGCTGATCGACGGCAGACCGGTGGCGCTGAACAATCCGGTCGCGGCGCGCGCCGCGGGCGTCGCCATGATGCATCAGGAATTGCAGCAGGTGCCGCATCTCAGCGTCGCCCAGAACATGTTCCTCGGTCATCCGCTGACGCGCGGCGGCATCTTCGTCGCCCGGCGCGAGCAGGAGCGCTGCTCTGCGGAAGCCCTTGCCGCCCTCGATCCGACCATCGATCCGGCAGTCCCGCTCGGCAGCCTGAAGGTCGCGCAGCGGCAGATCGTCGAGATCGCCCGGGCGCTGCTCGATCGGGCACGCGTCGTGGCGATGGACGAGCCGACATCGAGCCTGACGCCGAGCGAGTTCGAGCGGCTGGCCGAAGTCATTGCCGGGCTGGCGCGCGACGGCGTCGCGGTCGTCTATGTCTCGCACAAGCTGGACGAGGTGTTCGGCATCTGCCAGCGCGCCACAATCATGCGCGACGGCGTCGTGGTCGGATCCGTCGATCTGGCGCAGGTGTCGGAAAAAGCCGTCGTTTCGATGATGGTCGGACGCGAGCTTGCCCAGGAACAGCACCGCTCGCACACCTCCAGCGAGGTCAGACTGAGCGTGCGTGGCCTCGCCTCGGCAACCAAGGTCCATGACGTCTCGTTCGACCTGCACCGCGGCGAGGTGCTGGGCATTGCCGGCCTGGTCGGCTCGGGCCGCACCGAACTGCTGCGGCTGCTGGCCGGCGCCGACCGCGCCTCGTCGGGCAGGGTCGAGATCGACGGCAAGGCCATAAAACTCGCCAATCCGCGCCACGCCATCGCCGCCGGCATCGGCCTGGTGCCGGAGGAGCGCAAGCGCGAAGGCATCGTGCCGTTGCGGTCGATCTCCAGCAATATGGCGCTGGCCTCGATGGGCGTGTTCGCACCGCGCGGCGTCATCGATCACACCAGGCTGAAACGGGTCGCGGCCGAGAAGATGAAGCGGGTCAATTTGCGCCCGTTCCTGCTCGACCGGCCGATCCGGCTGTTCAGCGGCGGCAACCAGCAGAAGGCGATCATCGGCCGCTGGCTGGCGGCGGGAACGCGCATCCTTTTGTTCGATGAGCCGACCCGCGGCATCGATATCGGCGCCAAGGCGGAGATCTACCATTTGATCGAGGAGCTTGCCGCCGAAGGCCATTCGGTCGTCGTCGTGTCGTCCGAGCTTCCCGAGGTGATCCGGCTCGCCGACCGCGTGCTGGTCATGCGCGATGGCACGGTCGCCGCCGAGCTCGACCGGGCTGATCTCAGCGAACAGGCGATCGCGGCGCACGCCATACCCCAATCGGAGACGCAAGGCCGGCAAGGCGCAAGGCCATCGGGCCGGCAAGGCATAACGGACAGGACCAGCGGATGACTGATGTAACCGAACACACAGCAGCGCGCCCACGGGCTGAATTCCTGCACCGGTTTTCGCTGCGCGACGCCGGCACGCTGATCGGCCTGGTGGTGATCCTCGCCGTCTTCGGCGCGCTGGTCCCGGGCTTCTTTGCCGAGCGCAATTTGATCAACATCCTGCAGCAGTCGAGCATCAACGCCTGCCTGGCGTTGGGCATGACGCTGGTGATCATCTCGGGCGGCATCGATCTGTCGGTCGGGCCGACGGCAGCCCTTTCGGCCGTCATCTCGGCCTCGATGCTGGTTGCCGGCGTGCCGTTCCCGCTGGCCATCGCCGCCGGCTTCGCCATCGGCCTCGTCTGCGGCCTGCTCAATGGCGTGCTGGTCGCCTATGTCGGGCTGCAGCCTTTCATCGTCACACTGGGAACGCTCAGCACCTACCGGGCGCTGGCGCTGATCTATACCGGCGGCAATCCGGTGCTCGGCCTGCCAGCCGGCTTCCGCGCCATCTTCAACGGCTCGCTGTTGGGATTGCCACTGGCGGTCATCATCGTGGCCGTGGTCGCGCTGATCGCCTGGATCATCCTCAAGAAGACGCCTTTCGGCGAATATCTGCTCGCCGTCGGCGGCAATGAGGAGGCGGCCTACATAGCCGGCGTGCCGATCGCTCGCACCAAGATCGCCGCCTACATGATCTCGGGCCTGCTGGCGGCCCTTGCCGCGCAGATCCTGATCGGACGGCTGGGTGCCGCTGAGCCCATTCTCGGCAATCTCTGGGAGCTCGATGCCATTGCCGCGGCGGCCATCGGCGGCGCCTCGCTGATGGGCGGCAAGGGCAGCGTCGTCGGCACCATCCTGGGCGCCGTCATCCTCGGCACCATGCGCAACGGCCTGACGCTGATGAATGTCCAGTCCTTCTATCAGCTCTTGGCAACTGGCCTTATAATCCTCGCCGCGATGTTCATCGATCGCGTGACGAGGGGACGTGGATGACCTTGACCAGCCTGGATCTGAAAGCAGTAGGACCGCGGATCCGCATGATGATGCCGCATTTGACACCGCTCGAGGCGAAGGTGGTGGAAACCGTGTTCGGACGGCGCGGCTTCGACGAGACCATTCCGCTCAAGCAGATCGCCGAAGAAGCCGGCGTGTCGGAGGCGATGGTGGTGAAGATCGCCAAGAAACTGGGCTTTTCCGGCTATCGCGACTTCCGCACCGCGGTTTATGAATACAGCCGCCTGCCGACCGCCGAAATGCACCAGGAACTGTCGGTCGACGACAGCTCGGCCGAGATCGTCCAAAAAGTGTTCCGCACTTCGATCCAGGCGCTGGAGGAAACGCTGGCGATCCTCGACATGGACGATTTCGACCGCGCCGCAGATCTTTTGTACCGCGCCAGGAACCGCGATTTCTATGGCGTCGGCGGTTCGGCGCAGATCGCGCGCGACGTCTCGCACAAATTCCTGCGCATCGGCATCCGCGCATCCGTCTACGACGATTCGCACATGATGCTGATGTCGGCCTCGCTGCTCGGCGCCGACGACATCGCGGTCGGCTTCTCGCATTCCGGCAACACCAGCGCCGTCATCGATGCCATCCATCTCGCCCGCAAGAGCGGTGCGCGGACGCTGGCGATCACCAATTACGACAACTCGCCGCTGGCCGCCGTCGCCGACATCGTGCTGTGCTCGACCGCGCAGGGCTCGCCATTGATGGGCGAGAACGCGGCGGCGCGCATCGCCCAGCTCAACATTCTCGACGCGCTGTTCGTCGCGGTGGCACAGCGCGACTACCAGGCGGCGGAGCGCAATCTCGGCCGCACGATGTCGGCGGTGACCTCGAAACGCCGGGACAAGGGCGGCTCATGAAGGATCGGGGCACATGAAAGATAGGAACACATGACAGCTCCGCTGGTCACCGTGTTCGGCAGCCTGCACTACGACATCATGGTCGAAGCGCCTGACCGCCCGCGCAAGGGCGAAACCGTGACCGGCCATGCCTGGCAGCCGAAATGCGGCGGCAAGGGCGGCAACCAGGCGGTCTCGGCGGCGCGGGCCGGCGTGCGCTCGGCAATGATCGGCGCCGTCGGCGATGACGATTTTGGCCGCGCGCTTGTCGGCAATCTCGCGCGCCGCGGCGTCGACAGCCGCTTCGTGCGGGTCGCACCTGGCGCCGGCTCGGGCATGAGCGTGGCGATCTTCGACGCCGGCGGCGATTATGGCGCGGTGATCGTCTCGGGCAGCAATCTCACCTTGGGCGAGAACGACATCGTGGCCGCGACCGAGATGGTTGCGCAAACGGCGGTGCTGCTGCTGCAGAACGAGGTGCCGGAAGCCGCCAACATTGCCGCAGCGCGGGCGGTGAAGGCGCATGGCGGCCGCGTCGTGCTCAACGCCGCCCCCGCGCGAAAACTGTCCGGCGAATTGATCGCACTCACCGATATCGTCATCGTCAACGCCATCGAGGCGGAATTTTTGGCCGGCGTTGCGGTCGTCGATACGCTCGAGGGTGCTGCCGAGGCGGCACGCATGCTGATCGATTTCTACCCGGCGGCGATCGTCACGGCCGGCGGGGAGGGCGTTGCCTATTGCGGCCGCGACGGCCAGGCATTCGCGCGGGCCGCCCTTCCGGTGAAGGTGGTCAGCACCCATGGCGCCGGCGACGAGTTCGTCGGCGCGTTCGCGGCAGGCCTTGCCCGCGGCCATCGGGTCGAGGGCGCACTTGCTGCCGCCAACGCCGCCGCGGCCTTGCTGGTCGCCACGCCGGAACGGCAGCGCGAGGCGATCTGAGACGGGTGGCTGCCTCCGCCCGCGATCGTGACACGAAGCGGATGGCGAGGATTTTTCACAGGCCGATAAAGCCGACAATTGATACGAAAGCCCGCCACCCCAAGGGATGACGGGCTCCGTAGCCTGTGCGCCAGGAACGCCACGGTAGCGACGCTGCTACTCAATGCTCCGTAGATACTCATTATGCGGCCTTCGCGCCGTCAGGCGCATCGGCCGAACAAATGAAGCCCGCGCCTTTGGCGGGGAGCGCGGATCTGCGCAGCCGGGCGCGGCTGGCGCGTCCGGCTGCCGATGTCGTCAGTGCTTGCTCTTGCCGGGGCTGGCGGCACTGCCACTGATGGCGATGCGCTTGGCTTTCGTCCGTGCGCGCTCCGTCTTGGGCAGCGTCACGGTGAGCACGCCGTTGTGGAAGGCGGCGTTCACCTTGTCCTCCTCGACCTCGTAGCCGAGCGGGATGCGGCGCTCGAAGCGGCCGTAGAACCGCTCGGAGAACTGCCTGTCCTTGTCTTCGGTCTCGGAGCGCTTCTCGCCACGCAGCGTCAGCACGCCGTCATCGAGCATCACCTCGACGTCCTTTTCGTCCATGCCGGGAATTTCCGCGGTCACGCGGATCTCCTTCTCGCCGTCGGCGATTTCGACGCTCGGCCAGCTGCCGCGCGCCGACGAAAATCCGCTGAGCATCGGCATGCGCGTTTCGAAGCCGCGGAAGGGGTCGTCGATCAGGCGGTTCATCTCGCGATGCAACGCCATGAACGGGTCGCGGTCCTCGTCACGATAGAAGCTGGGAACCGGACTGTTCTCCCGGCCCCAGGGAATGAGATCACGAATAGCCATTGCTGTTCTCCTTTCTCGACTGGTTGTGTCAAAGGCGAACGCCAGAGATCGCCTTCGCTCAGGCGGCCTGCTTCGGCTTCTCGACCTGTCCGGCCTTCGGCGCGCCGTCTTGCTTGGCGATCGTGATGCCACGCGGCTTCATCTCTTCGGGCACTTGGCGAACGAGGTCGATCGTCAGCAGGCCGTTATTGAGCGAGGCGCCGGTGACCGTCATGTGATCGGCAAGCTCGAAGCGCCGTGTGAACGGTCGCACCGGAAGGCCGCGATGGAGATATTCCACCTCGTCCTGTTCCTTGCGCTCGCCAGAGACGATGAGAAGGTTCGGCTCGTGGCTGATGTCGAGATCGTTCTCGGAAAAGCCGGCGACGGCGATCCTCACCCGATAGGTGTTCTCGTCGCTTCGCTCGATGTCATAGGGCGGCCAGGTTTCGACTGCCTGAGGCGCGTTTTCCAGCAGGTTGAAGATGCGGTCGAAACCGATGCTCGACCGATAGAGCGGGGAAAAGTCGAATGCGGTTCTCATAGCTACATCCTCCGTGGAGCAACATAGTACGAGGGACGCCAAAGAGCTTGGCGCTCCCTGGTTCTGCCGGTCCCATTCGGCAACCGGCAATTTTCATCTGGTTATTGTCAGGCCGAAATCAAGACCCAGATTCTGTCCCGCTGCCAGAATTTTTGTTGCCGGATTGTACTGGTAATGCCGGTTTCAACCGACGTTTGAGGGTCGCGCCGGCACGCCGCATGGAGGACATCATGACCATGACACGCGACGACATCATTTCGGTGCTGGGCCCGGTCGACGACGCCGTCATCGCCGACATCGCCTCGACCGGCGCGACGATCGAAGAGTTGCGCGAGGCCTTTGCCTGGGTCGGCGCCGATGAGGCGCTGGTCAACGAGGGCCGCCCGCTGCCGTCGGCAAGGGTGGCGACGCTGATCGGGCTTCTCGAACCGCCGGACGACGACATATAGCGCCGGGTTTCGGCAAGCAGACTGGGAGACGGGGGAGGTCTTGAAGCGTGCAGCCATACGAACCATCTCGTCCAGTCGGGCGCCGATCGGGCCGCCTTCCTGGTTGTTCTCAAAAGGAAAAGGAGGAAGTGATGAACGACGTCCCATTTTCCGAGCCGATCACGCTGAAGCTCCAATCCGTCGGAGAGCGCAAGGTCGCCAGCAGCTGGGAAGCCATCGAATGCATGCAGCAATGGCCGGACCGGGCGCGCGGCCGCAACTGGCGCGCAGCCTTTCGCGCCTGCCGCGACGCGCTCGACGGTTGGCGCACCGCCCGCGAGGCGCGCACCGCCTTCGTCAAGGCGGCACGCACCGCCGGACTGCTGGTCACGGGACGTTAATCCACCTGAACATCAATCCACCTGAACGCCAATGAACCTGAAGCCGGGGAACCTGAAGCCGGGGCGGACGCGATGTGCTGCAGAGGCGGCGCCTTTCATGAAAAGCGCCACCTTTTCTCTATTTCACTGCAGCGTAATGACGCCGTCCACCGCCCGCCATTCGGAGGGCTGGATCAGACGGTGATGGGCGACGCGCACAGAATGCAGCGGGCCCTCGATCTCACGTTCCCAAAATTCGAGGAAATGCTTCAGCGTCGGGAAATCCGGGGCGATGTCGTATTGCTGCCAGATGAAAAGCTGCAGCAGGTCCCGATAGTCGGGAAGACGATAATGGATCTCTGCCGTCGTCAGGCCAAAACCCTGCATCTGGAGCCGGAATTCGTTGCTGACCTGGAACTCATTGCCGACCATGGCCGTCTCCTTTCCGAACGATCAGGCGTCCATCCTCCGCATGCAAAAACGCCTCCGCTTCCTCATCGGTTCCGGCCGCCGGCAGACGGTGCCGGGATCGACGACGATGTCGGAAGGTTGCGCCCCGGTTTCAAGTCGCATCCGTCGTTTCAAATCCTGGAATAGCGCCATCATTACAGTGCGTTATTACGGTGCGTTGGCACTCGACAACGGCGAGTGCTAAAATTTTTTCGGAGTCCTCTTGAAAGGCTGGATAGGCAGACTAATTCGATAGGCGCGTGATGCCTGAGCAGGGGTCGCGCACCGTCGCACCGACCCACTGGTCGGCTGCGAAGGGAGGTCCAAGAAAATCTGTTTGTCCCATGAGGAGAACGACATGGCGTTCCGTCCATTGCATGACCGTATCCTGGTCCGCCGCATCGAGGTCGACGAGAAGACCGCTGGCGGCATCATCATTCCTGACACAGCCAAGGAAAAGCCGCAGGAAGGCGAGGTCATCGCCGCCGGCCCCGGCGCGCGCGACGATAGCGGACAGTTGCAGCCGCTCGACGTCAAGGTCGGCGACCGCATCCTGTTCGGCAAATGGTCGGGCACCGAGATCAAGCTCAACGGCGAGGACCTGCTTATCATGAAGGAAAGCGATGTGCTGGGCGTGATTGAAATGACCGACCAGATAAAAAAGAAGGCCGCCTGAGCGGGGCCCGAACAAGCCATCAGTCAACGAAAAGCTGCCTATTTGAAGGAGTTATCCAATGGCTGCCAAGGATGTGAAATTCCATACCGAAGCCCGCGAGAAGATGTTGCGCGGTGTCAACATCCTCGCCGACGCGGTGAAGGTGACGCTCGGTCCAAAGGGCCGCAATGTCATCCTCGACAAGTCGTTCGGCGCCCCGCGCATCACCAAGGACGGCGTTACCGTCGCCAAGGAAATCGAGCTTGAGGACAAGTTCGAGAACATGGGTGCGCAGATGGTGCGCGAGGTCGCCTCGAAGACCAGCGACGTCGCCGGCGACGGCACGACGACCGCGACCGTTCTGGCGCAGTCGATCGTCCAGGAAGGCGCCAAGGCGGTTGCCGCCGGCATGAACCCGATGGACCTGAAGCGCGGCATCGACAAGGCGGTCGACGCCATCGTCGCCGAACTCAAGGCCAATGCCCGCAAGGTGACAAGGAACGACGAGATCGCCCAGGTCGGCGCCATCTCGGCCAATGGCGATGCCGAGATCGGCCGCTTCCTCGCCGAAGCGATGGAAAAGGTCGGCAATGAGGGCGTCATCACGGTCGAGGAGGCCAAGACCGCCGAGACCGAGCTCGAAGTGGTCGAGGGCATGCAATTCGATCGCGGCTATCTCAGCCCCTATTTCATCACCAACCAGGACAAGATGCGCGTCGAGCTCGAAGAGCCCTATGTGCTGATCCACGAGAAGAAGCTGTCCAACCTGCAAGCCATGCTGCCGGTGCTCGAAGCCGCTGTGCAATCGAGCAAGCCGCTGCTGATCATCGCCGAGGATGTTGAAGGCGAGGCGCTGGCGACGCTGGTCGTCAACAAGCTGCGCGGTGGACTGAAGGTCGCCGCCGTCAAGGCGCCGGGTTTTGGTGACCGCCGCAAGGCGATGCTGGAAGACATTGCCATCCTGACCGGCGGCACGGCCATCAGCGAGGATCTCGGCATCAAGCTCGAAAACGTCACGCTGGAGATGCTCGGCCGCGCCAAGAAGGTGCTGATCGAGAAGGAGAACACCACGATCGTCGACGGTGCCGGCCGCAAGGACGAGATCCAGGCACGCATCAGCCAGATCAAGGCGCAGATCGAGGAGACCACCTCCGACTATGACCGCGAGAAGCTGCAGGAGCGCCTGGCCAAGCTCGCCGGCGGCGTCGCCGTCATCCGCGTCGGCGGCTCGACCGAGGTCGAGGTCAAGGAGCGCAAGGACCGCGTCGACGACGCCATGCACGCCACCCGCGCTGCGGTCGAGGAAGGCATACTGCCTGGCGGCGGCGTGGCGCTGCTCAGGGCAGCGAAGGCGCTCGACAATGTCGCCGTCGACAACCCCGACCAGAGGACCGGCGTCGAGATCGTGCGTCGGGCCATCGAGCAGCCGGTGCGCCAGATCGCCGAGAATGCCGGTGCGGAAGGTTCGATCATCGTCGGCAAGCTGCGCGAGAAGACCGAATTCGGCTATGGCTGGAACGCCCAGACCAACGAGTTCGGCGATCTCTACGCGCAGGGCGTGATCGACCCGGCCAAGGTGGTGCGCGCCGCTCTCCAGGACGCCGCGTCGGTCGCCGGCCTGCTGGTGACCACCGAGGCGATGGTGGCCGAGAAGCCGAAGAAGGAAGCTGCCGCACCGGCAATGCCCGGCGGTGGCATGGACTACTAAGGTCAGGCCTCCAAAGCGAGGCTTCTGAACGGCAGATGGACCGTGTCCGCCAAAGCGGGCACGGTCTTGCCGGTCCGGACCAATGCGGAGCAGGTGCCATGGATGTGATGGACAGTTTTGGAAAGATCGCGGCGCCGACCCGCCCGAAGAACGATTTCAACTATGAAACCGATTGCAGGGCGGCGCTGGCGCCCCTGGTCGACGGCTTGCTGGACATGGCCGAGCAGGCCGGCTGGGATCGCCGCAAGGCGGCCTATACGCTGATGTTCCTGTCGGCCCAACGCGTCGGGGCCGGCCAGGAGGAGCGTAAATGATTGCCGCGCAGGCGCGCATGCCTGCGCCTGTTGGAGACAGTTGAACCGGAAAGGAGAGTGTCATGGACCGTTCTTCTTTTGAAAAGCCGGTCACCATCCTGACCGGCCTCGGCACGCCGACCAGGATAGAAAGCGCGGCTGAGGGCTATGCGCTGCTTGCCGACTGGCCGCGGGCGAGCCGGACGGCCGCGCACGACATCGCCGCCAAAGCCTGCCGGGCGGCGATGGACGGAGAGATCGACGCCGAGACGGCACGGGCGACCTTCGTGGCGTTCGCCCGCCGCAACGATCTTCTCGCGCCGCTGACGAGTTCTACCGTTGCCGGCGGGACAGTCATCGATTGGGCAACGCGTTCGCAGCGTCTCAACGCACCGGCATGAACGCGGCTTTTCCCCAAGTTGGAGAATGGCGAAAGCCGCAGCAACATCCAATCTCCTCCTCAAGGGGGGAGATTGGCAGCTTCGCCGGTAGCGCTTCTTCTGAGATTGGCGAAAGCCGATGCGACATCCAATCTCCCCCCTTGAGGGGGAGATGTCCGGCAGGACAGAGGGGGGTACTGTCCCGCCGACCTAGGTACTGCCCCTCGGACTACCGCCTTACCCGCGATTTCAGCCAGCGGTCGAAGGCCACGGCGAGGATCAGGATCAGGCCGATGACGATGCTTTGCGTGTAGGACGAGACGTTGTTGAACTGCAGCCCGTTCTGCAGCACGCCGATCAGTGCCGCGCCCACCACCGTGCCGCCGACCGAGCCAATGCCGCCGAACAGCGAGGTGCCGCCGATGACCACCGCCGAGATCACCGTCAGCTCGTAGCCGATGCCGGCGACGGCTTCCGAGGAATTGAGCCTGGCCGATAGCACGAAGGCGGCAAGGCCGGCGAAGAAGCCGACGATGATGTAGACCGAGATCAGGATGCGGTCGACGCGCAGGCCGGACAGCCGCGCCGCCTCGGCATTGCCGCCGACGGCGTAGACGGCGCGGCCGTAGCGCGTGTAGCGCAGGACGATGTGGCAGAGGATCGCCGCCGCCGCGAATATGATCGCCGGCACCGGCACCGGGCCGATCAGCCCGGTGCCGAACCAGCGCATCGAAGCGTCGAAGCCGGAGATCGGGCCGCCATTGGAGATCGTCAGCGTCAGGCCGCGAAACACGGTGAGGCCGCCGAGCGTGACGACGAAGGGCGGCACTTTCAGCCGGGTGATGGCAAAGCCCTGGACGCCGCCGGCCAGGGCGCCGACGACGACGGCGGCCAGAAGGGCTGCGAACCAGCCATAGCCTTGTGCGCCGGACGTCGACAGCGACAGCGTGTTGGCGGTGCCGCCCTTGGCCACCACCGCCGCGACCATGCCGCAGAAAGCCAGCAGCGAACCGACCGACAGGTCGATGCCGGCGGTGAGGATGACGAAGGTCATGCCGAGCGCGATCAGCCCGGTGATCGAGATCTGCCGCATGATGTTGAAGATGTTGATCGGGTCGATGAAGCTCGGCTTCAGCACGGTGAAGACGACGATCAGCAGCGCCAGGAACATCAGCGGTCCGAAGCTCATCAGCAGGCGCGCGACATTGATGCCGCCGCGCTGGCTCTGTTCGGTCGTGCTGGTCATTGCGTCGCTTCCTGCGTTTGATCGAGCGCCATCAGTTCCATCAGTTTTTCCTCGGTCGCCTCGATACCTGGCATCTCGCCGGTGATGCGGCCGCGCCGCATGGTGACGATCCTGTCCGACACCGCAAGCACTTCGGGCAATTCCGACGAGATCATCATGATGGCGATGCCGCGCCCGGCGAGCTGCACCAGGATCTGGTGCACCTCGGCCTTGGCGCCGACATCGACGCCGCGCGTCGGCTCGTCGACGATCAGCACCTTGGGGTCGCGCGCCAGCCATCGGGCGAGGATGACCTTCTGCTGGTTGCCACCGGACAGCCCCTCGATGGGCTGCTCGGGCGAGGCCATGCGGATCGACAGCGTTTTTCTGTAGCTCGCCAGCGCCTGGCGCTCGCGGCGCTCGGCCATGAAGCCGAGAGCGTTGGAGTAGCGGCCGAGCGCAGCGACGGAAAAGTTGGTGAGGATGCCGAGCGCGGCGAAGATCGCCTGATGCTTGCGGTCTTCCGGCACCAGGCCGATGCCGAGGGCGATGGCGTCGGCGGGTGTTTCAGGCGCGATCGTCTTGCCGTCGAGGGTGATGGTGCCGGCGGCGATGCGGTCGGCGCCGAAGATGGCGCGGGCAAGCTCGGTGCGGCCGGAGCCGACGAGGCCGGCGACGCCGAGGATCTCGCCGGCCTTGAGGTCGAGATCGATGCCTTCGAGCACGATGGCGTGCGGCGCCTGCGGATCGCGCACCGTGCGCAGGCCGCGCACGGAAAGCCTGACGTCGCCGGCGACATCGCGCAGCGTCGGCCTGGCATAAAGCTCGGACGCGGCGCGGCCGACCATTTTCTCGATGATTTTCGGCAGCTTGATCGGCCCGCCATCGCGGTCGAGATGGCCGGCCAGCCTGCCGTCGCGCAGCACCGTCATGCGGTCGCAGATCGCGGAGGCCTCTTCCAGCCGGTGGGTGACGAACATGATGGCGACGCCGTCCTTGCGCAGCCGGCCCATGATCGACATCAGTTTTTGCACTTCGGTTTCGGTCAGCGCCGAGGTCGGCTCGTCCATGATGATGAGCCGGCTCTTCAGCGACAGCGCGCGGGCGATCTCGACCAGCTGCTGCTCGGCCACCGACAGCGCAGACACCGGCGTCGCCGGGTCGAGGTCAAGGCCGACGCGGGCGATGATCGCGCGCGAGTCTACCTCCATCTTCCGCCAGCTGACCAGGCCCAAGCGCCCGAGCGGCGCGCGGCCGATAAAAATATTCTCCGCCACGGTCAGCGTCGGGATCAGGCTCAGTTCCTGGTAGATGGTGACGATGCCGAGGCGCTTGGCATCCTGCGGATTGTGCGGATTGAATTCGACGCCGTCGAAGACGATGCGGCCGCTGGACGGCGGCATCACGCCGGACAGGATCTTGAGCAGCGTCGACTTGCCGGCGCCGTTCTCGCCGAGCAGGCCGAGGATTTCGCCGGGCCGAACCTCGAGCGAGACATCGCTCAGCGCGGTGACGCCGGCAAAACGCTTGGTCACGCCCTCGACGGCGAGGAGGGGGAGAGATGGCGCGATGGCTTCAGCTGTGGGCAAAGGTTTCTCCCTGATTGCGATTGGCCGCGGGACAGCGCCCCCCTCTGTCCTGCCGGACATCTCCCCCACAAGGGGAGAGATTGCGCCTTGATAACTGGATTCGCCAATCACCAACGTTGCAGAGGGAGAGCCGGCGTTGAAGCTGCCAATCTCCCCCCAAGTGGGGGAGATGCCCGGCAGGGCAGAGGGGGGCGCGACAGAACGCTGCTTTCGCCACCGCGCGCCCTGGACCCGCCTACTTCGTCTCGCCCAGCCTTTCCGCCTTGTCGAGATTGTCCTTGCCGATGACGATCGGCGTCAGCAGCACAAGCTTTTCCTTCGGCTCGGTCTTGTCCCTGGCATAGGCGACGGCGATCTGCACCGCGGTGCGCGATTGCTCGCCGGGGAACTGTTCGACGGTGCCGGCCAGCTTGCCGTCGCGCACGGCGACCAGCGCTTCGGGAAGCGCATCGAAGCCGTAGATCTTGACGTCGGTGAAGTTGCGCGCCGCGCAGGCTTCGACCGCGCCCAGCGCCATGTCGTCATTGGCGCAGATGATCGCGTCGGGCTTGCCGTTGGCGGCAAGGCCGGCCTCGGTGACCGAGAGCGCCTCGGCGCGGGCGAAATTGGCGGTCTGCTCGAAGATGATCTGGTACTTGTCCTTCATCGGGTCGAGGACGTTGTGCACGCCCTTGTTGCGGTCGATCGCCGGCCCGGCACCTGGCTGGCCCTGCAGATGGAAGATCTTAGCGCCGTTCGGGAAAGCCGCCACCATGGCCTGCGCTTCGGCCTCGCCGCCCTTGACGTTGTCGGCGCCGACATGGGCGAGGATGCCTTCGACCCCGTCGACGCGGCGGTCGATGGTGACGACGGGGACGCCGGCCTGGATCGCTTGCTCGATGGCCGGGGCCAGCGCGTTGACGTCGAGTGGCGAGATGACGATGGCGTTGACCTTCTGCACGAGCGCTGCCTCGATATCGGCGGTCTGCTTGGGCGCCGAGTTCTGGCCGTCGCTTTCGACAAGATTGACGCCCTGCGCCTGAGCTTCCGCCTTGATCTGGTTCAGCATGTGCACGAAGAACGGAAAGCCGAGACTCGGCACCGAACCAAGAATGGTCAGCTTGTCTTGGGCGAAAGCCAGTTGCGGAGCGGCCAGCGCCATCGTGCCCATCGCCACGGACGACAGCAGGAATTCACGTCTGTTGATCAATTTAGTCTCCTCCCACATGAGCGCATGAACCCGAAAACCGGTTCCGATTTTCCGAAATTTCCTGCGTCGATCCAGAAATGGAGTGTCCTTTGAGCGCCCAGGGGGACGCAACGGCGCTCCAGCCGGTCCACCGCGACGTTCTCCTCCGCTCGGCGCCGGCGGGCGGATGCTAGCCAAGGCCGGAGATTTGCGCAAGAACAGGCGGTATTCGGTTCCGGTCGGGTCCCCGGCCTGTTGTTTGGCGGCTTCGCGGGGTTCGCCGGGTTGCCCGATCTCTCAGTCTGCCACCGCCGGCTTGCTGCTGTCAGCGACAGCAGGGTGATTGATCCAGATACGACCGCAGGACCATGAGCCCCGCGATCAGGCAGCGCATGCCCACGGCGCTGAGCGGATCGAGATGATCCAGCACAGTCTTCTGCGCAACATTGCCGAAGCCGCAAAAGGCAGCGGCAAGCAGAAGCAGACAGTTGGCCTGCACCAAAGCTTGCGCCGCAAAGGGCGGATCGCTGGTTGCTAGCGGGCGGCGAGCTTGTCCCACCGCTTGCAATACAGGCGGACGCCGACGGGCATGATCTCATAGCCGGCGTCATTCAACTGCAGCTTCATCTCCTCGAAATGCCGCTTTGAGCCACTGACGATCGATTCAGGGGTGTAGTCCCAGCCGTTGCGGGCGGCATTGGCCAGGATGTCGGCATAGAGGCGCATGCTCGTGATTTTCACATCCGATTCCAGCACCTGCCTGCATCCTCTAGCGAACGACGGCGACTGGGCGGCGGAAAAACTCAAGATCGTGCATGCCAGCATTATCGAAACAGGACGCATGGAAACCTCCCCCGGATTGCCGCTTTTTGCGGCAAACGACCTTGCAATTTGTGCGCCTGCGACGGGATCGGGCAGATGCAGTATTCGGCCTCCTGCATTTGTAGTATTCTGTCTTGGGACGGGTTCCACCATGACGGTCAATGACGCTTCGAAAGCGCAGACGCTCGACGCCTTGTCGGGTCGCGAGCGCGCGGTCGCGGAAAAATTCGCAACCGGCATGACCTATCGCGAAATCGGCGATGCACTTTTCATTGCCCCAACCACTGTTCGCACCCACCTTGCGGCCATCTACGAAAAACTTGGCGTGCGCACCAAGATCGGGCTCGCGGCGTATTTTGCCGGCGCTTCCGGCGCTCGGCCGGGCGGGCAGTCACGTCAGTCGGACGCTCCGCCGGTGCTCGCCATATTTCCGATCGAATGCCTGAATTCCGAAGAGCGCTGGCACCGCTTTGCCGACGGCCTGTCGTCAGACATCACCATCAACCTGGCGCGATACGCGGGCTTGCCTGTCATCGCCTTCCACACGATGAAATCGCTGGGCAGCAAGCCGGCCGATTTCGCGGCTGACGGCAAGGCGCTCGGCGCCACCTATTTCGTATCGGGCCAGTTGCGTGCGGACGACCAGAGGATTCGATTGACGATAGAGCTTGCCGATGCCAGTAGCGGCGTCGACCTTTGGAGGGAGCGCTACGATCGCCCGGCCGATGACATTTTCGCGCTGCAGGACAGCCTGGCCGAAAGCATCATCAACGTATTCGCCGGCAGTTATGGAACGCTGGCCACGGTCGGCCGCAATGCGGTTCGCCGCAAGCCGCTGGCCAGCTTGCGGGCCTACGATTTTTATCTGCTTGCCCTCGAACAGCACACCATGTTCAGCCGCGCCAGCAATGCCGAGGCGATCCGCTTCTTTTCGCGCGCGCTGGAGCTTGATCCTACCTTCGCCAACTGCTGGGCCGAACTCGCCTACGCCTATTCGATCGAGGCCTGCAACGGCTTTGGCGACGACGTGCTGACGTCGATCGAGAACGGGTGGATCACGGCCGAAAACGCCTTGCGTCTCGACCCGACGGACAGCTGCGCTCACGCATGCCTTGGCAATGTCAGGGCATGCCTTGGCGATCTCGAAGGAGCGGAGCGCGCGCACCGGCGGGCTCTCGAATACGGCTGCAACCACGCCGGCATACTGCTGCTGCTCGCCGGCAGCAAAGCGCTTGTCGCCGGCGATCCGGCCGAGGCGATCCCGCTCATCGAGCGTGCCATGCGCCTTAATCCATTGGCCCCGCCCTGGTATTTCGGCATGCAAGGCCGTATCCTGTTTGCCGCCGGCAGGCATCGGGAAGCTGTCGCGGCGCTCCGCAGGAGTTCGCCGGAGTCGCCGGACGTGCTGATGTTCCTGGCACTTTCGCATGCGGCCATGGGCGAGACCGGCGAGGCGGCGCGCGCCGCGGCCCGCTTGAGAGCCGATTTTCCAGGCTTTTCGGTCGAACGCTTCATCGCAGGCTATCCGGTGACCAACCGGGACGCCTTGCTTGCCATCCGCCACGCTGCCGAACTGGCGAAGCTGCCGTAGGCGAGTTTAAAAATTGACACGACCGTCTGTCTCGGCCATCCTTATGCCAGCCGTCTTCTCCTGCGGCGGCGTGTGTATGAGCAGTCTATGGCCAGTTCCGTCACCAGCCAGAATTCCAAGCGCGCTGCAGTGCGCAGGGCGCTCGGCCGCCACAAGGTCTACATCACCGCACAGAGCTTTTCCGCCGGCGCCTACAAGGCGCGTGTCCTCGTCGACGGCGAGGCTTATTGGGTCGACGAATTCCGGCTGAGCCAGCTCCAGCAGGGTCTGTCGCCTGCCGAGCTCGAACTGACGCCGGCCACCGACGATTGAGCTGCGTGAGCGCCGCTGCGGTGGAATTTTGATGCTGGCGGGACAGCGCCCCCCTCTGTCCTGCCGGACATCTCCCCCACACGGGGGGAGATCGGCAGCGTCACTGTTGACGCCCTGTTTGCGACGTTGGAGATTGGCGAAAGCATTCGTGACATCCAATCTCCCCCCTCGTGGGGGAGATGTCCGGCAGGACAGAGGGGGGCGCGAAGGAATGAGACGCTGGTTGCTGACTGCCGCGCGCTTCGGTCTTTGATATGCCAGCTCCTTCCAAACTCAAGGCCTATCGCGCCAAGCGCGAATTCAGCAAGACGCCGGAGCCCGCCGGCGGGCTGGTTGCCGCAGAAGGCAATCGCTTCGTCGTGCACAAGCATCACGCTACTGCCGACCATTACGATCTTCGCCTGCAGGTCGGTGACGTGCTGAAGAGCTGGGCGGTGCCTCGCGGCCCGTCGCTCAATCCGGCCGACAAGCGGCTGGCGGTCGAGACCGAGGACCATCCGTTCGAATATATCGACTTCGAAGGCGTCATTCCCGAGGGCGAATATGGCGGCGGGCCGATGATCGTCTGGGACACCGGCGTCTGGGCGCCGATGGACGATGTCGAAAAGAGCTTACGCACCGGCTCCTTCAAATTTCGTCTCGCCGGCGAGAAGCTGAATGGCGGCTGGATGCTGACCAGGCTGAAACCGAAGCCCGGCGAGGATGAAGGCAAAAAGAACTGGCTGCTGTTCAAGGAGCGCGACCTCGCCGCCGACGCCAGGCTCGATATACTGGAAGCCCGGCCGGAAAGCGTCAAATCCGGCCGTCGCATCGAGGAGCTGGCGGCAACCCCGAAGCCTGCCGCAAGGCCTGCGAAACCGGTGGCATTGAAACCCGGTGCGCTGCCGGGTGCGGTCAAGGCGCCGCTGCCTTCCCGGATCGAGTCGCAGCTGGCCACGCAGGTTCCGAAGCCGCCGGGCGGCGAAGGCCCTGCCGAAAAAACGCGCGAAATCTGGCTGCACGAAATAAAATTCGACGGCTACCGCACCATGGCGCATCTGGCCGACGGCGCGGTCAAATTGATCACCCGCGCCGGCCTCGACTGGACCAGGCGCTATGGCGACCTGCCGCTCGCCTTTGCCAGGCTGCCCTGCCGCGATGCAATCATCGACGGCGAGGTCGTCGTGCTCGACGCGAGGGGCATCAGCCGCTTTGCCCTTTTGCAGGAGGCGCTGGCCGAGGGCGCCGGCAACAAGCTCCACTACTATGCCTTCGACCTGTTGTATCTCGACGGCTGGGACCTGAAAAAAGCGCCGCTCGGCCGGCGCAAGGCGCTGCTGTCGCAATTGCTGTCCGGCCTGGGCGCCAACTCCGCCATCCAGTTCTCCGACCACGTCGAAGGCGATGGCCAGGCGCTCTACGACCAGGCCTCCGAGATGGGGCTGGAAGGCATCGTCTCCAAGCGCGCCACGGCGATCTACCAGAGCGGCCGCACCAAGACCTGGACCAAGACCAAGGCGCTGAAGACCGGCGATTTCGTCATCGCCGGCTACACCACCTCCGCTGCAGCCGAGGGGCTGGCCGCGCTCGGGCTCGGCGAATTCGAGGATGGCGAGCTGCACTATCGCGGCAAGGTCGGCACCGGCTTCGACGCCGCCACCGCCACCGCGTTGCTGGCCCGGCTGCAGCCGCTGCGCGCCGGCGCGTCTGCACCCGAAGGCGTTCCACGCGAGATCATGCGCGAGATGAACTGGGTGCGGCCGCTGCTTTCGGCCCATATCCACTATGCCAACCGGACCACCGATAATGCGCTGCGCCATGCCGTGTTCCGCGGGCTGCGCGATGTCGGCCTGTCGACGCCTGTATCGGCCAAGCGCAAGCGGCTGATCGCCGAGGCCGACCTCGCCACGATCTGGGTCACCAACCCGACGCGGCGGCTGTTCGGCAGAACCGGACCGACCAAGCTCGATATCGCCGTCTACTACGCGCTGGTCGGCGACTTCATGCTGCCGCACATTTTGGGCCGCCCGGTGTCGCTGGTGCGCTGCCCGACCGGCAAGCCGCAGGACTGCTTCTTCCAGCGCCATGCCTTCACCGGCATGCCAAAATCGGTGGCGACTTTTGAGGCGACCAATTCCGAGGGCGAGACCAAATCCTACCTGTCGGTCGAGGACGCCAAGGGCTATCTGGCGCTGGCGCAGTTCGGCGTCGTCGAGTTCCACACCTGGGGCACCCATCGCACGCGCCTCGACAAACCCGACCTGATCGTCTTCGACCTCGATCCCGGTGAGGGGGTTGGCTGGCGCGAGGTGGTCGAGGCGGCGGTGCATATCCGCGCCGAACTGGAGGCGATGGGGCTGGTGCCGTTTGCCAAAACCTCGGGCGGCAAGGGCATCCACATATCAGTGCCGGTGACGCAAAAACAGAACTGGAAAAAACTGCACCAGGCGACCAGCGCCATCTCCTCGGCATTGGCCGCCACGGCGCCCGACACCTTCACCACCACCATGGGCAAGGACAATCGCAAGCGGCGCATCTTCATCGACTTTCACCGCAACGCGCGCGGCCACACTTCGGCGGCACCCTATTCGCTGCGCGCCCGCACAAACCTGCCGGCCTCGACGCCGGTGAGCTGGTCCGATCTGGAATCCATCGACGCTCCGGAAGATTTGAATTATTCTTCGCTGCCGGGCCTTCTAAACACCTCCGGCGATCCTTGGGCCGACATGGAAGATTTCGCTAGGGATTTGCCGGTATTGTGAGGGCGATGTAGGTTTTGCGCGGCGCCGTTCGTCCTTTGGACGAAGCGCTGCGAAATGTTCGACGGTGCACGGCCGCGTAGGAGAGTTTCATGGCGCCCAGGGCAAGTTGGAAAGGTTACCTCAAGCTCAGTCTCGTCAGCTGTCCGGTCCGGCTGTATCCGGCGACGAGTGCCAGCGAGCGGATCAGCTTCAACCAGCTGCACAAGGACACCCACAACCGCATCAACATGAAGCCGGTCGATCCCGAACTCGGGCTGGTCGAGCGCTCGGATCTGGTCAAGGGCTACGAATACGAGGACAAGCAGTACATCATCATCGAAGATGCCGACCTCGAGGCGGTGCGCATCGAATCCAACCACACGATGAACATCGAGGCCTTTGTCGACGAGGGCGAGGTCGATGTCATCTATCAGGACGCGCCCTACTATCTGGCGCCCGATGGCGCGATGGCCGAGGAGACTTTCGCGGTGCTGCGCGAAGCCATGCGCAAATCCGGCAAGCTGGCGATTGCGCGGCTGGTGCTGTCCAGCCGCGAGCGCGTGGTGACGATCGGCGCGCGCGAGAACGGCATGTTCGTCTGCACCTTGAGGAATCCGAATGAAGTGCGCGGCACAGTTGAATATTTCGGCAACATCCCGGCCGGCAAACCCGACCCGGAAATGCTGCAGCTTGCCGAGGCGCTGATCAAGCAGAAGGAAACCACGTTCGATCCGAAGAACTACGAGGATCGCTATGAGATCGCGCTGATGGCGATGATCCGCGAGAAGCTCAAGGGTCACAAGCCGATCATTGCGGCCGCGCCCGAGCGCGGCAATGTGATCAATCTGATGGATGCGCTGAAGGCCAGCCTGTCGCAATCGGCCAAGCCGCCGGCCAGGAGCAAGAGCAAGGCCGATGAAGCGGCGAAACCGGCAACGAAATCCGCCAGGGGCGGCGCCGGCGCGGCCAAGGAAAATCCGCTCAAGGCCAATCTGCTCAAGGCCGTCGGCAAGAGCAAAGGGTGACAGCGCCCACCGGTATGATTTCCGGCAGCGTCTTCGGCGCGATCGGCGCGCTGGCGGCGTTCCCGCTGAGGCTGGCGGCGCGTGAAGTCGAGCGCCGGCAGGGCCAGTTGCGACGCGGCGTCAACAGGCGCACCAGCCATGTCGTGTTCGGCCGCAAACTTCTGGCCAAGGCCGGGGATGCCGAGATCGAGCGCCGCGTCGCCGCCGAGCGTGCGGCCGGGCGCAAGCTGATCAGCGAAAACGGTTTTTTGCGCCTGCTCGGGCTGATCAAGGCGCCGGAGGCTTCGGCGCTGCCCAGGCAGTCGCTCATTGACCAGTCGCGGCTTGCCGCCGCCGACCTCGACCTGTTGTCGCTTTTCGATGCCTTCGAGCATGATTGCGAACCCTATTCGTTTCGCGATTTGATCCTGGCCCGCAAATATGCCGGGCTGGTCGCCGGCGGCGCCTCGTGGGGGGCGATCGCGCGCTCGGTGCACCGCTGCGGCCCGGTCGCTTCGCTGACCGCCAAGTCGCTGAATGTCGGCTCGCAGCATGGGCGCGCCGATCAGATCTATCTCGAGGGCGGCCAGAGCGAACTCGACGGCCAACTGCTGTTCGATCTGGGAACGCCGGATGACGACACGCTGGAAGAACTGTTCGCCGACGCCGAAGCCGCGGAACAGGCTGAAGACCACGAGCAGGCGGCAGCACTCTACCAGCGCTGCCTGGCCATCGATTCGGGCGATGCGATCGCCGCCTTCAACCGCGCCAACTGCCTGCGCGCCGCCGGACGCGCGGCCGAGGCGGCGCATGACTATGCCCGCGCCATCAAGTGCGACCCCGGCTTTGTCGAGGCCTGGTTCAACCTGGCCGGGCTGATGAGCGATGAGGGCCGCGACGGCTCGGCGCGCCGGCATCTGCAGAAGGCGATCGCGCTCGACCAAAACTATGCCGATGCGGTGTTCAACCTGGCAAGGCTGGAGTTCGACGCCGGCAACCTCGCCGAGGCGCGGCGGAACTGGGCGCGCTATCTCGAGCTCGACGCCAGCTCCGAATGGGCGCGCATGGCGGCCAAGGGTATTCAGTTCATCGATTTGCAGCTGGCGCGGATGTCGGGGTGAGGGCTTCGTTTGATCGCGCTTGAACACCCCCCTCTGGCCTGCCGGACATCTCCCCCTCAAGGGGCGAGATTGGCTGTCACCGACGGTTTCGCCAACTGCCACCGTTGGGGAGTGGGCGGGGAGACGAAGCTGCTAATCTCCCCCCTTGAGGGGGAGATGGCCGGCAGGCCAGAGGGGGGTGGGACGGAACGCGGCCTCTATAAGTGGGATGAGTGGGCCGCCCCATGACCACCTTCCTCTTCGACGGCCCAGACACCGCCCCCATCACCATCCTGCTCGCCCATGGCGCCGGCGCGCCGATGGATTCTGCCTCGATGACCGCCACGGCAAAAGCGCTGGCCGAAGCCGGGTTTCGCGTCGCGCGCTTCGAATTCCACTACATGGCGGCCCGCCGCTACGGCCACCGCAAGCCGCCGCCGCGCGCCGAGACGGTGAACCCGGAATACGTCAAGGTGATCGCCGACCTCAGGGCGAAGGGCGTGAACGGGCCGCTCATCATCGGCGGCAAGTCGATGGGCGGCCGCGTCGCTTCGATGATCGCCGACGAGGTGTTTTCGAAGGGCGACATTTCAGGGCTGCTTTGCCTCGGCTATCCCTTCCATCCGCCGGGGAAACCGACGCAGCTTCGGACAAAACACCTCGCCGGTCTCAAGACGCCGACATTGATTTTTCAGGGCACACGCGACGAATTCGGGACCAGGGACGAGGTCGCGACCTACGACCTTTCCGACACCATCGAAATGCGGTGGCTGGAAGATGGCGACCACGATTTGAAGCCGCGCAAGAGCATCTCCGGTTTTTCGGCCGCCGATCATCTGAAGACGATGACTGATGCGGTGAAGGCGTGGACCGGCGCATCGTGCGCTGAAGCAGGCCGATGAAGATCGCCACCTTCAACGTCAACAACATCAACGGGCGGCTGCAGAACCTGCTCGCCTGGCTGACTGTCGCCAAGCCCGACATCGTCTGCCTGCAGGAACTGAAGGCAAGACAGACGCAGTTTCCGCGCACAGCACTCGCCGCGGCCGGCTATGGTGCGGTTTGGGTGGGACAGCCGACCTGGAACGGCGTCGCCATACTGGCGCGGGGTTCAGAACCCGTTCTGACCCGCGAAGCGCTGCCCGGCGACGACAGCGATAACCAGGCCCGCTACATCGAGGCGGCGGTCAGCGGCATCGTCGTCGCCTGCCTCTATGCGCCGAACGGCAACCCGCAGCCCGGCCCGAAATTCACCTACAAGCTGGCGTGGCACGAGCGCCTGAACGCGCATGCGGAAGAACTGTTCGACACCGGCCTGCCGGTGGTGCTGGCCGGCGACTACAACATCGTGCCCGAGCCGCGCGACATCTATCCGACCCGCTCCTATGACGACAATGCGCTGGTGCAGCCGGAGAGCCGGGAATCCTTCGCAGCGCTGCTCGACCAGGGCTGGACCGACGCGCTGCGCAAAAAACACCCGAAGGAGACGCTCTACACATTCTGGGATTATCGCCGCAACCGCTGGCAGCGCGACGCCGGCCTGCGACTGGATCATATATTGCTGTCCAAGAAACTGACGCGCCGGCTGGCCGGGGCAGGCATCGACCGCGACGTTCGCGGCGAGCCCGGCGCCAGCGACCACGCCCCGGTGTGGGTTGAGTTGCGGTGAGGGGGGAGCCAATCTCCCCCCTTGTGGGCAAGGCAATCGCATTTGGATTCTTGCGAAGGTGGACCCCCACCCTAACCCTCCCCACAAGGGGGAGGGAACGCTGCCGCGCGCTTTTTAACTTCCCCTTTGGCGCCGAAAGGCAGGCAATTTGCCGAGTTCGGCGCCAACGAAGTCTCCCTCCCCCTTGTGGGGAGGGTTAGGGGTGGGGGTCCATCGTAGAGCGAAACCTTAGCCCGGTCGCGCGCCTTCGCGGGCGAAGGCCTCGATCAAAGGTGTGTATCCTTCAAGGTCGGGTTGGGTGGCGAAGCTGTGGCTGGCGGCGGTCGTTGCCCAGGGCAGCCTTTCCGACGTGAAGACCTCGACGAAGGGCACATACCAATGGTGCTCGTCCAGCATGGTCGCGCGAACATTGACGAAGAAGTCCAGGCCGTGCGGATGGGTGAACATCCAGTTCTTGCAGTGCGAGCAGTAGAGTTGCCGGTGCGGGCCATGCATGCCGCCGACCACCGGCTCGCCTTGCGTAACGCTGAAGCCGCTGCTTGGCACCGCCATAGTCAGGGAATAAGCGCTCGCGCTCAGCTTCTGACAGCCGGTGCAATGACAGGCCATGGTCAGCAAGGGCGGCGCACTTATGCGAAAGCGTATCCCACCGCACAGGCAGCCGCCGTCCCAGGGTAGTTTCCAATCATCCGTCACTTGGCCTCGGTGCTGAGTTCCCTGCTAGGCGATTCTAGCGCGCGACCGGGCAACATTGCGGCGACCAAGAGTGTCGCCAGGCCATATCGAGCGCTTTGGCGCAGGCGCGCGTTTTGCGCTCGCTGTTTCGCTCTTCGGAATTGACCGGGCATCGACAAGCCCGGCGCCGACCTGCATCATTGCGGACGAAGCGAACAGCGGCGCGGGGGGAGCCCGATGAACAGGTTTGTCGACAGGCTGCTGGCAATGCTGCTGCTGGCGATCGGCATGCTCTGCTTCACACGCGTGTATTTCGCGCTGGGCGGCGGGGGTGTCGGCGACGCTTTCGCGTCGGTGCGCCTGGCTTTCTTCGGGACAGCGGGTGTTGTCTCAGCTCTTGCAGCCCTGCTGTTCTGGGCCGGCCTGTTGCCGGGCCGATCGACGCTCGCTCCGAAGACGCCTCTGTTCGGCAGGGGCGCCGAACTGCAACCCGCCGGAAGACCACGCCTGCGGCGGCTCCTTGCCGTCGTTCCGTTCCTCGCCGTGCTCGCTCTGGTGGCCGACCAGCTCAGCCCGTGGTCGCGGCAGGCACAGGACGCCGGCAAAAGCCTGATCGCCGAGCAAACCGTGCCGAGCGCGCCGGAAAGCCAAGAGGTCACCAGCGCACCGGCCCCGGAACCGGAAGCGGCTCCTGCCTCGCCATCCAAGGTCGCGCTTGCCCCACCTGTCTCACCGCCGGAGCCTGCTCCAGCCCCGGCTGCGCCACCGCAGACCGTCGCGCCGCTGCCTCAGGCTCCGCCGCCGCAGCCGACGCAGCCCGATGGCCACCGCGAGCCCGTCGTCTGGCTGGCGGTGGCGTCCGACGGTCACTCGATCATGAGCGCCAGTACCGACCGCACGATCAAGCTCTGGGATATCGATGGCAAGCGCCTGATCCGCACCCTCGGTATCCACAAGGACATGGCGCGTACCGCGCTTTTCCTGCCCGATGGGGCGCGGGCGCTGACGGCGGGCGACGATGGCGAGATCGTGCTGCGCCAGCTCGCCGATGGCGCGGTGCTGCACGTCTTCTCGTCAGGCCAGAACGGCGGCGTCAACAAGCTCGCGATCAGCCCCGACGGCAAACGTGCTGTCAGCGGGCACGACACCGGCAGGGTCATCGTCTGGGATATCGAGAAAGGCTCGGTGCTGAATGTGATGCCGGGGCACCACTGGTCGATCAGCGGGGTCGCCGTCTCGCCCGACGGCACACGCGCGATCAGCGGCAGTATCGAGGGCACACTAAAACTATGGGACATCGATACTGGCAAGCAGCTGCGCAGCTGGCACGGGCATGAGCGCGGCCCCTATGGCGTGGTGTTCACGGCCGACGGGCGCCATCTGATCACCGGCAGCGGCGATTATACGATCAAGCTCTGGGATCTCGACAGCGGCCGCGAAGTCCGCCGCCTCGAGGGCCATTCGGGCACGGTCTATGCGCTGGCGCTGTCGACCGACAACAAGCGGCTGCTGTCCGGTTCGCTCGACGGCACGGCACGGCTGTGGGACATGGAAACCGGCAGCGAGACCGCGCTGTTCGACAGCCGGTCCGGACCGATCTACGCCGTGGCGTTCGCCGCTGACGGCACAGTGCTGACCGGCGGCTACGACCGCACCATCCGGGACTGGCCGGCAGGCGGCGGAGACGGGGTGGTGCTTTTCGCCGGAGCGCCGGAGTGATGTGCGAAGGTGGCGCGACGCTCGACGTTACAGCTCGACGTTACAGAAAGGAGCGCCGCCGCCGACGCTGCCAATCTCCCCCCTCGTGGGGGAGATGTCCGGCAGGGCAGAGGGGGGCGCGAAGGATCGCCAGCCTTTGCTCTAACTCATTCTCAACCAGGAACCAGTCTGCGGGCGTTGCTACGAATGGTTGACAGGCCGGCGGGACAGCGCCCCCCTCTGTCCTGCCGGACATTTCCCCCACAAGGGGGGAGATCGGCTGTCACGGCCGCCTTCGCAAAACCCCTTTACGGCATCGGTTTTCGAGGCCAATACCGCTTCGAGTACCAAGCGTCGGGGACACAATGATCGATCTCCACATCGTCGAAGCGTCCATCGCACAGCTGCGGCAGGCGCTGGAGGCCGGCACCGTCACCAGCGTCGAGCTGGTCGGCGCGTATCTCAGGCGCATCGCCAGGTACGACCGCCATGGCATCACCCTCAACTCCGTTCCGGTGCTCAATCCCAAAATGTTCGAGGAGGCGGCCGCGTCCGACTGGCGCCGCAGGAACGGTGCTGCGCTCGGGCCGCTGGACGGCATCCCCTATACCGCCAAGGACAGCTACAAGGTATCAGGCCTCACAGTGGCCGCCGGATCGCCGGCCTTCGAACATCTCATCGCCAACGAGGACGCCTTCACCATCGGGCGGCTGCGGGCCGGCGGCGCGGTGCTGATCGGGCTGACCAACATGCCGCCGATGGCCAATGGCGGCATGCAGCGCGGCGTCTACGGCCGGGCGGAAAGCCCCTACAATGCCGATTACCTGACCGCCGCCTTCGCGTCGGGCTCGTCGAATGGTTCCGGCACCGCGACCGCCGCCAGCTTCGCCGCCTTCGGGCTTGGCGAGGAGACATGGTCGTCGGGCCGCGCGCCGGCGTCGAACAACGCGCTGGTCGCCTACACGCCGTCGCGCGGCGTCATTTCGGTGCGCGGCAACTGGCCGCTGGTGCCGACGATGGACGTGGTGGTGCCGCATACGCGCAGCGTGCCCGACATGCTCGAACTGCTCGACGTGATCGTCGCCGACGATCCGAACACAAGGGGCGATTTCTGGCGTGCGCAGCCCTGGGTGGCGCTGCCGAAGAGCTCGGACGTACGGCCGCCAGGCTACACCGGCCTCGAGCTGGAGGGAGCGCTGCGAGGCATGCGGCTCGGCGTGCCCCGCATGTATATCGGCCTCGATACGGAGGCCAAAATTGCGATCCAGACCCGCGCGTCGGTGCTGGAACTGTGGCAGCAGGCGGCGGCCGATCTGCGGCGGCTCGGCGCAGATGTGGTCGAGGTCGATTTTCCCGTCGTCTCCAACTACGAGCGCGACCGGCCGGGAACAAAAAACATGGTCGATCGCGGGCTGATTCCCAAAGGATTCGCCGAGCGCGAGATCTGGGACCTGTGCGTCTTCGCCTGGGACGATTTCCTGCGCGCCAATGCCGACCCTACCATCCCCGATCTCGCGTCGGTCGACGGCGCAAAAATCTTCCCGCAGCCACCGGGCACGCTGCCGGACCGTTATGAGGACAGTTTTGATGTGGCGGAATATGTCGAGCGGGCCAAGCGCGGCGTGACGCCATTCCGGGCCATTCCCGATCTGGAGGCTGGCCTGAAAGGCCTGGAGGCGACGCGGCGCATCGATTTCGAGGATTGGCTCGATACGCAACGGCTCGACGCAGTGGTGTTTCCCGCCGTCGCCGATGTCGGGCCGGCCGATGCGGATGTCAGCGAGGCCTCCGCTGCGCTGGCCTGGCGCAACGGCACCTGGGTCGCCAACGGCAATCTGGTGCCGCGCCATCTCGGCATTCCGACCGTCACCGTGCCGATGGGCGCGATGGCCGATATCGGCATGCCGGTCGGCCTAACCTTCGCCGGCAAGGCCTATGACGACACCCGGCTGCTGCGGCTGGCCGGCGACTTCGAGCGTTTTGGCCAGCGCCGCAGCCGCCCGTCGCGCACGCCGGAACTTCCCGACGATGTTTTTTTCGCCCGCCACAACGCAAGCACGCTCGGCGAGCCGCCGCCGCTGACCGTCGCGCTTGCCGCCGAGACGCGCCATGCCGGTGATGACGATGAGATAACCATCATGCTCGACTTCGATGGCGAGGTCGGAACCGACACTCGTGTGAAGGTGCATGTCAACGGCGAGCCTGTCACCATGCAGCAGACCGGCGCGCGCCTGACCGGGCGCGCGGTGGTGCCGGCCAACGAGCATGAGAGAATCCACAGCGTCTGGCGCGGCTCGTACGGCTCGATCGTCACCGCCGTCGTCCGTCTTGAAGACGGACGCCCCGCCGGCGCCTACGCGGTGACCGGCGGGATTGGGTGACCGTCGCGCTTCGCCTTGTGCTACGGCGCGCCGTCTGCGGTCGGATTTTCAATTCGCGTCAATCCGGCTTGCAGGGGTCGGCCTTGGCCGCTGCTGTCTTCTCGCCCTCCTGCTGCGCCTCGACATCCTGCTGCGAGGTGGCAAGGTTTTTATCGCCGCCGGCTTCCTGGTTGGCGAGCGGCATGGTGTTGCCGGTCTTGTTGGCCGGGCCGCCCTTTACCCTGTTACCGGTATTCGCGTCGGTTTCGAGGGGCGCGCGCGTTGCGTCTTTTGCGACGCCTGATTGAGCTTCGATCGATGCGGTCGTGTCGTGGCAGGTGGCGCTTGCCGTGCCGGCGGTCAGCCCGATCATTGAGGTGGCGAGCAAAATAGCGGTTAGGGTCTTCATCTCGTCCTCCTTCGCTGTTTGTGGTCATCTTTCTAAACTGCCGGCCCTATCTGAGGTTCCGCCAATTCAGTTCGAACTTCGAATGTGGCGTCGTATTCCGATTGATTTGCGGGCTTCCGCAGGCGCCGCCTATCGCGTATTGGCGCGGGGAAACTCCCTTGGGCGCGCGTGAAAAGCATGATTCGACTGGAAAGCATCAGCAAGCAGAACGGCCGGCAGATCGTCTTCATCGAGGCCTCCGCCTCCTTGCAGAAGGGCGAGAAGGTCGGCCTGGTCGGCCCGAACGGCGCCGGCAAGACGACGCTGTTTCGCATGATCAACGGCGAGGAGCAGCCCGACGAGGGCCAGGTCTCGGTCGATCGCGGCGTCACCATCGGCTATTTCAGCCAGGATGTCGGCGACATGGCGGGCCGCAGCGCGGTTGCCGAAGTGATGGACGGCGCCGGGCCGGTGAGCGAAGTGGCGGCCGAGATGGGCGCGCTCGAAGCGGCCATGGGCGATCCCGATCGCGCCGACGAGATGGACGCCATCATCGCCCGCTACGGCGACCTGCAGGCGCGTTTCGAGGAGCTCGACGGCTATGCGCTGGATGGCCGCGCCCGCGAGGTGCTGGACGGCCTCGGCTTCAGCCAGGAGATGATGGACGGCGACGTCGGAAAACTTTCCGGCGGCTGGAAGATGCGCGTGGCGCTGGCCAGGATCCTGCTGATGCGGCCCGACGCCATGCTGCTCGACGAGCCGAGCAACCATCTCGACCTGGAAAGCCTGATCTGGCTGGAACAGTTCCTGAAGAATTATGACGGCGCGCTGCTGATGACCTCGCACGACCGCGAGTTCATGAACCGCATCGTCGACAAGGTGGTCGAGATCGATGGCGGCTCGCTGACCGCCTACTCCGGCAACTATGAATTCTACCAGCAGCAGCGGGCGATCGCCGACCGGCAGCAGCTGGCGCAGTTCGAACGCCAGCAGGCGATGCTGGCCAAGGAGATCGCCTTCATCGAGCGCTTCAAGGCGCGCGCCTCGCACGCCGCCCAGGTGCAGAGCCGGGTGAAGAAGCTGGAGAAGATCGACCGCGTCGAGCCGCCAAAACGCCGCCAGAAAGTGTCGTTCGATTTCCAGCCGGCGCCGCGCTGCGGCGAGGACGTGGTGACGCTGAAGAACGTTCACAAGGGCTATGGCAGCCGCCCGATCTATCAGGGGCTGGATTTCCAGGTGCGCCGCCGCGAGCGCTGGTGCGTGATGGGCATCAACGGCGCCGGCAAGTCGACGCTGCTGAAGCTGGTCGCCGGCGCTTCCGAGCCGGACAATGGCACGGTGGCGCGCGGGCCCAGCGTCAGGATGGGCTATTTCGCCCAGCACGCCATGGAAGTGCTGGAGGGCGAACGCACCGTGTTCCAGACGCTGGAGGGCGCCTTTCCGCAGGCCGGCCAGGCGCCGCTCAGGGCGCTGGCCGGCTGCTTCGGCTTTTCCGGCGACGAGATCGACAAGAAATGCCGGGTGCTGTCGGGCGGCGAGAAGGCGCGGCTGGTGATGGCGCTGATGCTGTTCGACCCGCCCAACCTGCTGGTGCTGGACGAGCCGACCAACCACCTCGACATCGCCACCAAGGAGATGCTGATCACGGCACTTTCGCAGTATGAGGGCACCATGCTGTTCGTCTCGCATGATCGGCATTTTCTGGCGGCGCTGTCGAACCGGGTCCTGGAACTGACGCCCGAGGGGATTCATACCTACGGCGGCGGCTATACGGAGTATGTCGAGAGAACGGGGCAGGAGGCGCCTGGGCTGCGGGGATAGGGCGCGCATATCGCCTGTTTTTTCTTCACAGGGGATTTGGTTCTTTGACTGTCGGTCGCTGCCAGCCGGCCTGCAGCCGCCGATCCAACGCTGGCGATTGGCCAAATCCCACCACGCCTTCGTCATCCTAGGGCGAAGCAAGGAGCGGAGCGACGCGGCGCAGACCCTGGCATCTATGCCGTGACATCAGCCAAAGAAAGCAGCGGCTCAGGATAAATATAGCGATCCTTGGCGCCCCCCTCTGTCCTGCCGGACATCTCCCCCACTTGGAGGGAGATCGGCCGCCTCGCTGACGGCGTCTGTTCATCAACGTTGGACATTGCCGAAAGCCGCAATGACGGCCAATCTCCCCCCTTGTGGGGGAGATGTCCGGCAGGACAGAGGGGGGCGCCTCGCTCCGCCATCAAAGGTTCTGCACAGTCGTGACGCTCTGAGGTAACGGCATGGATCCCAGGGTCTGCGCCGCGTCGCTTCGCTCCTTGCTTCGCCTTGGGGTGACGAAGTGAAGGATGTATCGTCAACGTGAATTGGGGAGCGGGCAGGAGGCGCCTTGATTGCGGAGCTGAGCTGCCGCGAGGAAGGCCGAGCGGCCCGGCGTCGTTGGCCTGAGGGGGGCGGGACTGGCGCCGAGCCTAACCGGTTGGGGGGTAGATCACCGGCCACCTGCATACATACGCTAAAACTAATTTAAGAGCAAGCTAATGTAACAGTGATTCAATGTTGCGCGTTGGCGATTTTCCAGCGGTTGTTTCAATCGGTTGTTGTTTCTGGCGGCCGCTGCCTGGCCGCGCGCGTCACTCCTATAGTGGCGGCTATACCTGACCTATTGAGCGCACCGGCCAAGAGGCGCCGGTGGCGCGTGGCTGAAGCGCAGAGCGCCGGCTTGACCCTTCACCAGGCCGGCGACATTGTGCTGGTCGCCAGTCCATAACGGTCGTGTGGGAATGGATCTTCGAAACGCCATCGATGAATCGCTGGCCTGGGCCAGCCGATGGTTCGACTACGCCGTCACGCCGTGGTTTTTCTATCAGGCTGCCATCATCGTCGTGCTCTTCCTCGTCGCGAAGCTCGCGGCGCAGCGCATCGAACCGCTCGTGGAGAACCGGGCACGCCAGATCAAGGGGCATCCCGGACTGTTGAGGGTCGTCGTTGCCCTGTTGCGGCGCACCGACTGGATCCTGTTCACGGTCTTCCTGCTTGCCGCGCTCGTTCTCATGCGCGCCATCACCTGGCCAAGCCGGACCCATTTCATCTATATTGCGCTCTCGCTATCCCTCGCGTGGCTGTTCGCGTCGGTGCTGTCGCGCATCGTCCGCAATCGCTTTGTCGCGCGGGCTCTCGCCTGGCTGACCTGGATCTATGCGGCCCTCGTCATCCTGGGCATCGATGACGAGGCCGCGACTTTCCTGGACGGCCTCGCAATACCTTTGGGCGCGGTGCGCCTTTCGGCGCTCCTGGTGCTGAAAGCGGCGCTGCTGCTGATCGCCACGGTTTGGCTTGCGGTGGTCGTCGGCAAGTATATCGACGAGCGCGTCCGCATCTCCGAAGAGCTGACGCCCTCGATCCGCGTCCTCGTCGGCAAGGTCGCAAAGGTCGCCCTTGTGCTGGTGGCGGGTGCCATCGCCCTGTCTTCCGTCGGTCTCGACCTGACGGCCCTGACGATATTTTCCGGTGCCGTCGGCGTCGGCCTGGCTTTCGGGCTGCAGAAGGTGGTTTCGAATTTCGTCTCCGGCATGATCATCCTGCTCGACAAGTCGATCAAGCCGGGCGACACCATTTCGCTCGAAGGCACTTTCGGCTGGGTGCGCGAATTGCGGGCGCGGTTTGTCTCGGTGGTGACGCGCGACGGCCGCGAATACCTGATCCCGAACGAGGACTTCATCACCCAAAGGGTCATCAACTGGTCGTTCAGCGACAACCTCGTGCGGCTCGACGTGAATTTCGGCGTCTCTTACGACGCCGACCCGCATAAGGTCAGTGAACTGGCGATCAAGGCCGCCATGAGCGTCGGCCGGGTCGAAGCGGTACCGGCGGCCGGTCTGCTGGCTCACCGACTTCGGCGAATCCTCGCTCAACTTCGTCCTGCGCTTCTGGATCCACGACCCTCAGCAAGGCCTGACCAATGTGCGCGGCAGGGTGCTGCTGGCGCTGTGGGATGTTTTTAGGGAAAACGGCATCGACATCCCCTATCCGCATCGCGAGATCATCATGAAGCCGGATGGGCGTGCTGAGAAACCAGGCGGGCGCTGAAGCTGCCAATCTCCCCCCTTGTGGGTCCCTTGTGGGCCGGTCAATCGCATTTGGATTCTTGCGAAGGTGGGACCCCCACCCTAACCCTCCCCACAAGGGGGAGGGGACGCTGCCGCGCGCCTTAACTTCCCCTTTGGCGCCCGAAAGGCATGGCAATTTGCCGAGGTCAGCGCAAACGGAAGTCTCCCTCCCCCTTGTGGGGAGGGGTTAGGGGTGGGGGTACATCGTAGAGCGAAAGCCTCGGCTTTCCACCTGCAATGGCCCTGCCTTCGCGGGGGAGATTGGCAGCTTCGCCGCTGAGTGCATCCGGCAAGGGTTCGCACCTCGGCTCCAATGCTGTACAGCCCCGAATTCAAGGAGCTTTTGATGACCTCACACCTCGACACCCCCGACGCCGGCATGGCGGCCGACGACGACGCCGCGTGGCAGGGCGATGTTCGCGCCGGCGTGCGGCAGGTGCGCGATCTCGACTCCCTGCCGCTGTCGCCAGCCGAGCGCGCGGCGGCTCACGCCGCGGCCACGCGCCACAAGGTTCGCATCCCAAAAGCCTATCTCGACCTGATCGACTGGAGCGATCCCGCCGATCCGATCCGGGCGCAGGTCATCCCGTCGCCCGAAGAGCTGGCCGAGCAGGAGGGCGAGCTCGACGATCCGATCGCCGACCACGCCTTCAGCCCGGTGCCGCGATTGACGCATCGCCATGCCGACCGGGTTCTGCTGTTTGCGACCTACCAGTGCGCGGTCTATTGCCGGTTCTGCTTCCGCAAGGAGTCGCTGACCTCGATCGGCCGGGGTTTTTCGCGCGAGGCGCTGGAGCCGGCCTTCGCCTATATCGAGGCCCACCCCGAAATCCGCGAGGTGATCCTGACCGGCGGCGATCCGCTGTCGCTGCCGGACAAGGCGCTGGCAGAAATCCGTGCCCGCATCGAGGCGGTTGCGCATGTGCGGCTCTTGCGCATCCACACGCGCGTGCCCGTAGCGCTGCCCTCGCGCGTCACGTCAGGAATGGTTCGCTCGCTGCAGGGCCGGCTGATGGTCACAGTCGTCACCCATTTCAACCACGCGCGGGAGATCACGCCGGCCACCGAAGAAGCTTGCCGCGCGCTGCGGCAGGGCGGCTTCGTGCTGCTCAACCAGAGCGTCCTGCTGAAAGGCGTCAACGACACCGTCGAGGTGCTGGAGGAACTGTGCCGCGAGCTGATGTACCGCCTCGGCATAAAACCCTATTACCTGCACCACGGCGACCTCGCGCGCGGCATGGCGCATCGGCGCACCACCATTGCCGCGGGACGAGCGCTGGTCAGCGCCTTGCGGGCGCGCCTGTCGGGCATCTGCAACCCCGTCTACGTGCTGGATCTGCCCGATGGCGGCGGCAAAGTGCCGCTCGGCCCGTGCCATGTCGAGGCGCGGGACGGGGAGACGTGGCGGATTCGTGGGCAGGATGGTGAGCTGAGGACCTATACCGAGCTTGTCCGCGACCCTTGAAAGCTTGGTTCCTCGCCCCGCGAAGCGGGGAGGCGGCTCGGCGAAGCCGAGGCGGAGAGGGGGCTTCCTTTGTGCACGGAAGTTCATGCTGCCGCGCTTGGTTGGAACCGGATCCAATGCCTCGCATTTTAACAGATGACGGAGGCAAAGGAGCGCAAGGTGAAAGCTTTATCGGCGGTACTTGGCGGCTTCGTGCTGACGCTGGCGGTTTTCGCCAGTGGATTGGCTTTCGCCATGTGGATTCTCTCCGCCGAACCGGTGCGGCCGGTCGCTCCGACTTCCAGTGTTGCCGAACTGTGGCCGAGGGAGCCGCGGAAGGTGAACCCCGCTTCGCAGCATCTTGAGCGCCTTCCCGCCCGCGCGGTCCCAGAGGTCCCGAAGGTCGCAGCGGTCCCAGAGGTCCCAGAGGTCCCAGAAATCCCAGAGGTAGCAGAGGTCCCGTCTGATCAGGCCCCATTTGATCAGGCCCCAGTTGATCGCGCCGCGAAACCTGCCGATGCCGCAGCTTCGTCGCCCGACACCACCGCCACCGCCTCCATCAAGCCGACAACGCCGGCAACCGACGAGCAGCAGGCGATGCCCGCCGCCCATGTGGAATGGTGCGCCAGCCGCTACCGCTCCTACAGGCCAAGCGACGACCACTACACCTCCTACAGCGGAGAGCAGCGTCCCTGCATCTCGCCCTATCTCGATGCCGGTGCGGCCGACCGCGCCGCACAGCCTGCCGACGATGGCGCCAGCTATGTCGAGGCGACCGACACGTGGTCGATGGATGGCGATGTTCTGGCGGATGAAACCGGCGGCGCCTGGCTTCCGCCCGACCACGTGCAATATTGCTTCAGCCGCTACCGCTCCTACCGGCCGGAGGACAACACCTACCAGCCCTATTCCGGCGGCCCGCGCCGGCAGTGCGAGTAGGTGGGTGCAGGTGGCGAATTGGCGGCCGCAGTGCATGGCGCTTGTGCGACCGCCGATCACGCAGATTTCTTGGATCGTTCGTGTTGGTGCGGCGTTCATCCGAATACCCACAGGAGGAATCAGCATGAGCGACGACCGGGAAGACAGGATTCGTGAGCGCGCATACCAGATCTGGGAACGCGAAGGCGGGATCCATGGCGATCCCGAGCGGCACTGGCACCGGGCCGAGGCCGAGATCGAAAGGGAGGCAGCCCTGCCGCTGACGGCAGCCGATGCCCTGCCGGAAACCCGCGAGGTCGCGAGCTCCGACGTCTTGACGGTGGAGGCCCTGGCTGTGCGCACCGGCATATCGGGCGAACAGGCGCAGGAACTGATCGACAGGCTGGGCAACGACCGGGCGGCGATCGAACAAGCCGCGCGCAACCTCAAGGGGAAGCAGCGGCTCGGGGAGTGATAGATGATCAGAAAACTCAAAGACGGAAAATACCGCCTCTATTCGCGCAAGAAGGACGAAAAGACCGGCAAGCGCCGCAATCTCGGAATGTTTGACAGCCGCGAGGCTGCGGAGCAGCACGAACGCGAGGTGCAGTATTTCAAGAGGCATTGAGGCGGCGTGCCGTCCCTTGCCAGGCAGCCACGCCGGATGACCCCTTACTTCGGCGTAGGGTGTAGAATTCTAGCGAGTGCAGGATACCGCTCTCATGGGGACAGCGAACTTTCATGTTTCCCTGCCTCTTCGTGTTATTGTGGATACGAGGAGATTGGCCCGTGAGCGAGAGCCGCAAACTAGCCGCGATCCTTGCCGCTGATGTGGTCGGGTACAGCCGGCTGGCGAGCACGGATGAAGATCGTACGTTGGCCCGGTTGCGGGCACTTCGAAGCGACCTGATCGACCCGACCATCGCCGTGTACAACGGTCGTATGGTCAAGCGCACAGGCGATGGTGCGTTGGTTGAATTCCGCAGTGTGGTAGATGCCGTGCGCTGCGCCATGGAAGTGCAGAATGGCATGGTCGAGCGCAACGCCGGCGTGCCCGAGGATCGCCGCATCGAGTTTCGGATTGGGATACATTTGGGCGACGTGGTCGAAGAAAGCGACGGCGACCTGATGGGCGACGGCGTCAACATTGCCTCGCGTCTGGAGGGTGTCGCTGCCCCCGGCACCATCTGCCTGTCCGAAGACGCCTATCGGCAAGTCAAGACGAGACTAGACGTTTCGGTCAATGATCTCGGCGACACCCAGCTCAAGAATATTGCCGAACCGATCCGGGTTTATTCACTCCGAGTCGGCACCGCGGCTCGCGCAAAGGCGCCTGTGACGCCCGAACTTTCGGAAGCTCTGCTTTCGACAGCGGCACCGCCTCAGTTATCGATCGCCGTGCTGCCCTTCGCCAACATGAGCGGTGATACCGAGCAGGAATATTTCGCCGACGGAATCTCCGAAGACATCATCACAGCTCTCTCAAAGCTGTCGCAGCTGTTTGTGATCGCTCGCAATTCGTCCTTCACTTTCAAGGGCATGAACGTGAACGTTCAGGAGGTGGGCCGGAACCTCGGCGTGCATTACGTGCTGGAGGGCAGCGTCCGCAAATCCGGCAACAGGGTACGTATCACCGCGCAGCTTATTGACGCGACCACAGGCGGACATCTGTGGGCGGAGCGCTTCGATCGCAACCTGACCGATATCTTTGCCGTACAGGACGACGTTACGCAGCAAATTGTCGACGCGCTGGCGCTCAACCTGACAAAGGGCGACCAGCAGCGGCTCGCGACCGAGCAAACCGGCAACCTGGACGCTTATGACTGCTTTCTTCATGGCCGAGAGCAGCTATGGCGGTTCACGAAAGCGGAAAACATCAAGGGCCGGGAGCTGTTGCAGCGCGCCGTCGAATTCGACCCGAAATTCGCTCCCGCCTACGCGTTCCTCGCTTTCGCAAACATACTGGACTATGCAAACCAGTGGAGCTCGTCGTGGTCGAACGCAATGGCACAAGCGGAAATGTTCGCGGCACGGGCAGTGGCGCTCGACGATCGATATCCTTACGCACATTGGGCGCTGGGCATCGTCGAATTGTATTCGCGACGGCATGAGGCGGCCATCCGCTCGGCTAAACGCTTGATCGCTCTTGCGCCAAATCTTGCCGAGGGGCTCGAAAATCTCGGTTACGCACTGTATTATTCCGGCAAGCCTGAGGACGCACTCCGGTGTTTCGACAGGGCAATGGCCTTGAACCCGTATTATCCGGACGTGTACCTTCACTTCCAGGCGCAAGCGATGTTCCAGTTGCGCAGGTACGAAGAGGCAATTGGGATCCTGAGGCGGCGACTTGTTCGTAACCCTACCACCGACGTCTCACGCGTGCTCCTGGCGGCGAGCTACGGCCATCTGGGTCGGTTCGAAGAAGCCCGTAGCAAGTGGCAGGAAGTGTTTCGCGTCAACCCCCAATATTCTCTGGAACATCGCCGCAAAGTGTTGCCCTACAAGGATCCCAACGATTTCGAGCTGATCGTGGATGGCCTTCGCAAAGCCGGCCTCGTATGAGCGCCTGACCGGGCGAGGTCCGGTATTGAACCTCCTGCAGCCACTGCTTCGAAGGAACAGCACGACCGCTGTGCGGCGCGTTGATGACTGGAGCGGGGCCGACAGCAGATCCAATGGAGGTCTAGAACCGATCAGGCGATGCCATCAGTGCCGCGAATTCTCGGGCTTAGAATAGCGCTGCATAAGGAGTGGAGAGCGTCCCCACAATCCAAGTTTTCTGTCCAAAAGCCGCCCCCTTGCTATGGCCGGCGCTCGTTGGACAAAGGGCGGGGACGGAGGTAAAGCGTTATAAGTGCAATGCTGAACTTGGCCGAGGAAATAGGTCCGGACTTCACCAGATTACCGACCGGTCGATCTCGCCGATGCGCGCCCGGCCGGTCAGCGCCATTGCCACCTCGAAGTCCCGGCGAAGCAGGTTGACACATTGGGTTACGCCCTCAGCACCACCCGTTGCCAGGGCGTAGACATAGGGGCGGCCAATCATGACTGCGCTTGCGCCCAGGGCAATCGCCTTCAAAACGTCTGTGCCACGCCTCACGCCGCCGTCGAGGATGATGGGAATCCGCCCGGCTACCCGTTCCGCGATGGCGGGCAGGGCGTCGATAGTCGCCGGCAGGGTGCGAGGTTACGCGAACCGTGGTTTGATACGGCGATAGCATCAGCACCGCTTCCAATCGCCTGCTCGGCATCGTCAGGGTCGAGGATACCTTTCAGGATAAGCGGCAGGGTTGTCAGGGAACGCAGCCAGGCAATATCCGCCCAGGTCGGCATGGCCCGCGGCTGCGCAGTGTCAACTTTGAGCACGCCGGTGTTCCGGTCCTTGAAGTATGGCGTTGCGAGGCTGTCGGGAATTTTGAATCCTGCCCGGAACTGCCTGCGGCGATCGCCTGGCGTTGGCATGTCGACCGTCACGCTGATTGCCTTGCGCCCAGTTCCGCCATGCGTGATACGAGTTCACCATTGAAACTGCGGTCGCTTTGCCAATAGAGCAGGAACCAGACTGGAGACTGGCTCACCGCCACGCAATCTTCGATCGCCGCCGTCGCCGTGGTACCCAGAGTGAACACCGCTTCCGCCACTCCGGCGCCGCGCGCCGCGGCTACCTCGCCTTCCGGATGCGCCAGCCGCTGATAAGCTATTGGGGCCAGGATGATCGGATGCGACAGACTTTGCCCGAAGAGCGTGATCCCGGTATCAAGTCTTGTCACATCGCGCAGCACGCGCGGCCTTAACCTGATGCGATCGAATGCGGCTTCGTTATCGCGCTTGGTGATTTCTTCGCCAGCACCGGCGGCAATGAATTCGTAAACAGCGTGCGGCAATAGCTCTCGCGCCGCAGGCAAGATCCGCCAGGCAGAGAAACCGGGTTTCGATGTCAAGCGGCATGGACCACT
This sequence comes from Mesorhizobium sp. WSM4816, assembly GCF_055811535.1. Lineage (NCBI taxonomy): Bacteria > Pseudomonadati > Pseudomonadota > Alphaproteobacteria > Hyphomicrobiales > Phyllobacteriaceae > Mesorhizobium > Mesorhizobium sp. WSM4816. Next base: position 69,108 of record NZ_JBVVQR010000025.1, read on the forward strand.
CCGGTCAACGTCTCAAAAAAGTCGGCTAATCCAGAGACAACATTCGCGCATATAGCCGCTGGCCAAAAGGCGGCGGCACGGCACGCGGGGCAACGAACGCCGATGACTGAGGGGCGAAAACGGGGCCGTATCCAGACAGTCCGGTTCTAGGCGCGCTCGGCAGATAACTGCCTTTCAGCAACCGACCCCTTTGCTGCCGCTCAACGATAGTTCTGGGAATGTCCTGTGCTGATCCGTTGCCGACCTTTACATGGTAAGACTGCAACGTCCTGAGAGGACGATTGCTGCCGCACAGTCACCTACGTAACTTACATACCCACCACTTGCACTATTGAGTGTTGCATGCCCTGCTCTCCGCCAGCAACGGTTGAACCGGCGTCCGTACACTAGCACCGGCCGAGAAAGCCCGCCTACCGGGTTGATGATCAATGCATAACCCATCAAAATTTGGAGAACTGCGATGTCGTTAACCAGACGTGATTTCACCAAGGGTTCAGTGCTGGCCGTTGGGCTTTTGGGACTTGGTTCCATAAACGCCCACGCACAGGACGTAACGGCGGCCGAAGCCCGCGCCATCGCCAAAGAGGCCTATATCTACGGCTTCCCGATGGTCGACAGCTACCGCATCCAGCATGCCTATTTCGTTGACACCAAGAACCCGGAATACAAGGCCCCTTGGAACACACTGATCAACACCCCGCGTGTTTACACGCCGGCCGACACGGCGATCCAGACGCCAAACTCCGACACGCCTTATTCGTGGCTCGGCATGGACCTGCGCGCCGAACCGATGGTCCTCACGGTTCCGGCGATCGAGAAGGAGCGTTATTTCAGCGTCCAGTTCATTGACGCTTACACGTTCAACTTTGACTACCTCGGCAGCCGTGCGACCGGCAACGATGGCGGCAGCTTCCTCGTCGCTGGGCCAGGCTGGAAGGGCGAGACACCCAAAGGCGTGAAGAAAGTGATCCGCTCGGAGACCGACTTCATCTGGGCGGCCTACCGCACACAGTTGTTCAATCCCGGCGATCTGGACAACGTCAAAAAGGTGCAGGCCGGCTACAAGGCAGAGCCGCTTTCCGCCTTCCTAGGCCAATCTGCGCCTGCGGCCGCACCGATTGATTTCATCAAACCGCTGACGTCAGCCGACGAGAGGAAGTCGCTCGAATTTTTCAACATCTTAAACTTCATCCTGCAGTTCTGCCCGACCGATTCTTCCGAGACGGAACTGATGGCCAGCTTCGCCAGGATCGGGGTGGGAGCGGAGAAGGCTATAGACCTTGACGCACTCTCACCTGAGATGAAGACAGCCATGGAACAGGGCATTGCCGACGCCTGGGCTGATCTGGCGCGTTTGGAAAGACAAAAAATCGATACGGGGGAAGTGACCTCCGGCGACGTCTTCGGGACGCGTGCGTATCTGAAGAATAACTACCTCTATCGGATGGCGGGCGCCGTGCTCGGCATCGGGGGCAATTCGAAGGAGGAGGCGATGTACCCGGTCTATGCCATCGATTCCGCCGGAGGAAAGCTTGAGGGTTCCGACAAGTATACTCTCCACTTCGCGCCCGATGAGCTTCCGCCGGTGAATGCCTTCTGGTCCTTGACGATGTACGAGCTGCCGCAGAGCCTGCTCGTTGCCAATCCGATCAATCGCTATTTGCTCAACAAGCCGATGCTGCCGCAATTCGTGAAGGACACCGATGGTGGCTTCACATTCTACGTTCAGAACGAGTCGCCGGGCAAAGACAAGGAGCCGAACTGGCTGCCTGCGCCGAAAGGTCCCTTCATCGCCATCATGCGCCTTTACTGGCCCAAGGAACCGGCACTCGACGGAACCTGGAAGCATCCGCCGATGACGAAGGCACTATGAGAGAAACTGACGCGGGGCGGATGGCGTCCGTCCGCCCTCGCGTGGCCCACAGCCACCGAACAATTTTACCCGCATACGAGGGGAACAATTATGCGACATTTCATGATACTCATCGCGGCGACGTCAGTAGCACTTTCGTCTGCGATGGCAGCCTACGGACAAGATCAAAATCCCCTTCCCAGGGCCAGCGATGTGCTTGTCCGATACGGGCACGACGTCGAGGGCTGGACCGTCTATGCAAATCAAACCCGCGGAGATTGCTTGATCGTGCACTCAGATGGCCCAAATTCAGTGCAAATGGGCGTTACCGCAAATCACGAGGTCGGGTATCTTGGCGTGTTCACGAAGCAGGATATCGGCCTTCAGAACGGGACCAAGTCGGAAATCTTTGTCTCTATCGGCGGCCATCTCTACGAGGGTGTGGCCACCAGCACGAACGGCGAACTCAAAGGCGGATATTCTGGCGGCTACATCTTGACAGACGACCCGAATTTCAAGCGCGACGTGGCCAAGAAATACGAAATGATCGTGTTTCCGGAAACCGAGGGGACCTTTGTCGTCGATCTGAAGGGGACTTTCAAGGCAATGGCAATGGGCCGCAAGTGCCTTACGCAATGACCGCCGCTCTCCCGCCTACGAAACCATCTCGATGCTTCTCGACAAGCCAACTACCGTTGTTCCGAATATCAAAGAGCGGCAAGAAGCTCGAGTGTGAGCTACAGTTCCGGAGCCGTCAGCCGACAGTCTGCTATTGACCCTGAGCTGCCCTTCATGAGGATGTTTCGCTGCCTGATAGCTGACATTCACAGCAAGCAGCACTATTGACTCAACGAAGATCCTTCACGTCTTAATTGGCTTCGAAAAAATTTAGCCAACTACCGACAATACGGCTAAGGTCTTAGCGAAATGGATGGCCGGGCCTTTGAAGAAAAAGAAACTGGGGAAGCGAGCGCGCCGTGGCAAGCCCATCGCACAGGTTGCCGCTTTGCCTTATCGCCGCGCTGCAGACGGAGACACTGAAATCTTGCTGCTAACGTCTCGGCAAACGGGCCGCTTCATCTTGCCCAAGGGGTGGCCGATGAAGGGTCGACCAGACCGCGAGGCTGCAGCTCAAGAGGCGGGTGAGGAAGCCGGAGTAGTGGGCACTTTGCATGAGCAATCCGTTGGCAGCTTCCATTATTGGAAACGATTGAAGGACACGTTTGTCCCGGTAACCGTTAAAGTATACCCGCTTCACGTGCAGCAGGAACTGGATGAATGGAAGGAGCAGAAATATCGAAGACGGGCCTGGCTTAAGCCGGACCAAGCAGCACTCCTGGTCGATGAACCGGAGTTGGCTGCCCTACTGGAATCTATAGCGCCTGAACTGGCTCATTTCTGAACGCTACAGGGATAAAACATGCTCAATTGGTTTCGTGCGCTGTTGCCCCGCGAGGACAAGTTCTTCGACCTCTTCGAGCGCCATTCCCGCATCCTGGTCGCCGGCGCCGAGGCGCTGCAGAAGCTGCTCGATGGCGGCGAGGCCGTCGAGCGCCATTGCCGTGAGATCGTCGAGCTCGAGGACCAGGCCGACGTGGTCACCCGCGAGGTGCTGCTCGCCGTGCGCAAGAGCTTCATCACCCCTTTTGACCGTGGCGACATCAAGGACCTGATCCAGTCGATGGATGACGCCATCGACATGATGCACAAGGTGGTCAAGATGGTGAGGCTGTTCGAGCAAACGAGCTTCGAGCCGCGCATGCGCGAGATGGGCGCCGTCATCGTCGAGGCCGCGCATCTGACCGCCGAGGCGATCCCGCTGCTTGAAAAAGTCGGCGCCAACGTCACACGGCTCGGCGCCCTTGCTGAGGAGATCACCAAAGTCGAGGAGCGCGCCGACGGGCTGCACGACGCAGGCCTGAAGGAACTGTTCCAGAGGCACGGCAGGACCGACGCCATGGCGTGGATTGTCGGCAGCGAGCTCTATGGCCAGCTGGAAAAGGTGGTCGACCGCTTCGAAGACGTCGCCAACGAGATCAGCGGCATCGTGATCGAGAACGTTTGAGCGGATGGACCCCACTCTCGCCTTTCCGCTTCTCGTCGGCCTTATCGGCGTCGCTCTGTTCTTCGATTTCCTGAACGGCCTGCATGACGCTGCGAACTCCATCGCCACCATCGTCTCGACGCGTGTGCTGCGCCCGCAATATGCGGTCTTCTGGGCTGCCTTCTTCAATTTTATAGCCTTCATGTTCTTCGGTCTCCACGTCGCCGAGACCATCGGCAGGGGCATCGTCAGCGCCGACATCGTGACGCCGCAGGTCGTGTTCGCGGCGCTTGTCGGCGCAATCGCCTGGAACATCATTACCTGGCTCTACGGCATACCCTCATCGAGCTCGCATGCGCTGATCGGCGGGCTGGTCGGCGGGGCTGTCGCCAAGGCGGGAAGCGTCGCAATCGTCTGGTCGGGGCTGCTGAAGACGGTCGCGGCCATCGTGCTGTCGCCGCTCACCGGCTTCGTGCTGGCTCTGGTGCTGATACTCACCGTCTCCTGGATTTTCGTGCGCCAGACGCCGTTCGCGGTCGACAATACCTTCCGCACCCTGCAATTCGTGTCGGCGTCGCTCTATTCGCTCGGCCATGGCGGCAATGATGCGCAGAAGACGATGGGCATCATCGCGGTGCTGCTCTACTCGCAGGGCATGCTCGGGGGCGAGTTCTACGTGCCCTTCTGGGTGGTGATTACCTGCCAGGCAATGCTGGCGCTTGGCACGCTGTTCGGCGGCTGGCGCATCGTGCACACGATGGGCTCGAAGATCACGCGGCTGAATCCGATGCAGGGTTTCTGCGCCGAGACCGGCGGCGCGATCACGCTGTTTGGCGCAACGTGGCTCGGCATCCCGGTCTCCACCACGCACACCATCACCGGCGCCATCGTCGGGGTCGGCGCGGCGCGACGCATCTCTGCGGTCCGCTGGGGCATAGCCGGCTCGATCGTGATTGCATGGGTGGTTACCATGCCCGCCACCGCATTCATTGCTGCTTGTTGTTATGGAATCGTGGCACTCTTCAGTTAATGCGGAGCCCGGAAGTTTGACTGACGATCGCGAAGGTCGACTGCTGTCGTTGCGCGAAGATCAGCTTTGGAGAAGCGGTCAGAATGTCGCGAAATGGCCGGAAGCCGGCGTTTGGTGGATGCTGTGCTTGGAGGGCGGGTGATGAAGCGTCACAGGATTGTCGGCATGATAGGCGCCGTCGGCCTGCTTCTAGCCGCTGCCTTGATTGTCTGTGGGCCTTCCACTGATAAACGGGTCGAATGGGAACCTTTTTGCTGCGGAAAGCATCGAATTGGTGATTAGATAAGTTGTCATGTCCGACCAACGCATTGACAGGGGCGATGACGGGCGCAATTCCAAGGATGTGGAACTGGTCCGCCGCGCGTTGGCGCGCGACGCGGATGCATTCCGAACCATCATGCAGACGCACAACCAGCGTCTCTATCGTATCGCGCGTGGATTGGCCGACGACGACAGCGAAGCTGAGGACATCGTTCAGGAAGCCTATGTCAACGCTTTCGCCTACTTTGCCGAGTTCCGAGGAGAATCGGCATTGTCGACATGGCTCTGCAGGATCGTCGTCAACGAGGCGCTAGGACGCTTGCGAAGGAGACGGCGCGCGGCAGCTTTTGCAAAGTCCGCGGCACGGGCCAATTCCGAGGTCATACAGTATTCTCTCAATAAATATTCCGACGACGCCGAGCGGACGGTGGCGCAACGACAAATCCTGAGCCTGGTCGAACGGGCTACCGATACGTTGCCCGTAGCCTATCGGGTTGTCTTTATTGCCCGCGCGATCGAAGGACTGTCCAATGACGAGACGGCGGAACTGCTCGGCCTGCGTCCCGAGACAGTGCGGACGCGGCTTCCATCGCGCCCGCCGCCTCGTTCGCAAAAAGCTGGACGAACAGATTGGCCCCGTGCTGCTGAACGCCTTCCCGTTCAAGGGCCGCCGCTGCGAGCGACTAACCGCCATCGTTATGGATCGTCTTCGTCTTTCAGTCTGACTGCGTGAGCCAAATATCTTTATTCGGACTGTACGCCGGATGACGGGAACGTTCCGCCCGCTCGGTCATCTAATAGCTATCGGCCCGGTTGAGTCGCACACGATCGAACCGGCGAGCCGACTAAAAAACAATATTCGGGAGGACATGGCAGTGTCTGCACGGTTCAATCGAATTGGCGTCTCGTTGGGCGTTCTGCTCTCCGCAGCTCTCATTCCAGCCGCCGCTCAAATGAGCGCGAAAGGATCGGTCAGCGGCAAGGATTTTGACGCCGCCGCGGCCGAGCAGGCCATGCGATATCTCGAGGAAGGCCGTGAGACCTTCCGCTTCGACACCTTCGGCAGCGAGGAGTTCTGGGGCGGTAAGCTCAAGCTTCATGAGGCGATCGCCGGCGAGAAACTGGGCGGGGTCGGGCCAGGCCTCAGTCCGCAAAAAGCCCTCGAACTTGGCCTTAAGGTCGACGTCAACGCCATTCCGAAGGACGTGGCCGCGGCGCTAGACAAGGGCGAGGTCGACCTTGCCGATCCCGCAAGCACGCTTCTGCTGCTGAAGGCCAATGCCGTGGTCGGCGTGACAGGGTTTTTCTCCGAGGACGGACAGACCCTGACCTCGGTGGGCATCCAGTGCGCGGTGTGCCATTCAACGGTCGACGATGCTTATGCACCCGGCATCGGGCATAGGCTGGACGGCTGGCCCAACCGCGACCTCAATATCGGAGTGATCGTCGCGCTGGCGCCGGACCTTACAGCGTTCACCGAAATGCTGCAGATATCGGAAGCCGAGGTGAAGAAAGCGGTGGAGGCTTGGGGTCCCGGCAAGTTCGATGCCGAGCTGAACCTCGATGGCAAGGCATTTCGCCCGGACGGCAAGACGGCCGCCACACTCAATCCGCCGGCCTTCGGATTGGCCGGCGTGAACAACCACACCTGGACCGGAGCCTGGGGCACGGTGAGCTACTGGAACGCATATGTCGGCAATCTCGAAATGCACGGCAAAGGCGTATTTTACGATCCGCGTCTGGACGATGCCGAGAAGTATCCGGTTGCGGCACGGACAAAACAGGGCCACAAGCAAGACGACGAGGACCGGATCACCGCCAAGCTTCCGGCGCTTCATTTCTATCAGCTGTCGCTGCCGACCCCGAAGCCGCCCGAGGGCGTATTCGACAGCCCGGCCGCGGAGAAAGGCGAGGCACTTTTCAACGACAAGGCCAAATGCGGCACGTGCCACGTGCCGCCACTCTTCACCGAACCCGGCTGGAATCTGCATACGGCCGACGAGATCGGGATCGACGACTTCCAGGCGATGCGATCTCCCGACGAGCGCTACCGGACGGCATCGTTGCGCGCGCTCTGGGACATGGAAAAAATCCACAAGGGCGGTTTCTACCACGACGGGCGGTTCGCCACCCTCGATGACGTTGTCGAGCATTATGACGACCATCTCGGCCTGAAGCTGACCGATCAGGAAAAGAGCGATCTGATCGAGTACCTCAAGTCGATTTGACCCAGCGCTTGACGGCGTCCTCATCCCTCGGATGTCGATTGGAAGGGAAGGTAGCTTCGCGTAGCCGATGTCCGCTTTCGAGTAACAGCGAAATTGCTTCGAATGACCAAGATTGGCGCTAAGCCGACCTTCGAACGGCACGATTGAACACGCGTCCTGCTACCGTCATCTCTGAGCGGTTACCGCACCGCCCGGCGCCGTCCCTCCACGGCGGCAAACCCGCTCCTGCAGATGCCCGTTCAGCACGATCATTTCCTTGAGTGCCTTCACCGCGTCGCCCTTGTGCTGTGCAATGAATTTTTCTGCAACTACCTGAAGGGCGGGTTCCTGACGGCTGTCCAGCGTCAGAATGTGGTCCAGGCTATGCCTCCAACAGTTTCTGTTCAAATTGAACAAAACGGGAACAAAAATGTTAAGAGCGAATTGACTCCGTGAGGAATGCCTTCCTATTTGTCAGAGGTGGGGCGGTTGCTCACAACTGGGGAGAGCCGCGATGGGCAGACGAAAAAGCCGGTTCGACAGGCTGTCGGCGAGGCATGCCGAGGCGATCATCAGCGACGCTCTCAGCCTGCGCAGGACGGTGCTTTCGTCGCAACTGCATCTGAAGGCGCAAGGCGAACTGTTTTGGCAGCTTTGCGGGCTTGTCGAAAAATTGCATGAGGTGATGGCCAGCGTAGCGGAGAAGGAGCCCGATTTCCGGATGCCGGATCTTGGCCTGCTTCCGCTTCCCGAGGGCTATTTGACTCGGAAATGAGGCCATGGCCGGGCCGATGGACAGCGTTGGACGTGCCGCGAAGGCCAACATGCTGCTGATCGTCGAGTGCGGCCACTGCTACCATGTCGGGCGTTTTCGGGCCAACGACGTGGCCAAGGTGGTGGGCTGGAACAAGCCGCTGGAAGCCATCAGGTTCAGGTGCAAACGATGCAGCCGCAAGGACACCACCGTTCGCACCCAGTTCGTCGACCAGGACCATCCGCCAAAAGGCTACATCTGGGTGCTGCAGAAATTCAAGCTTTAGAACAGCGAACCTTGTATCGGCGCCTGTGGCGCCTGCGGCGGAAATTTTATCTGCGTCGCCGGCTTGTCGACGATCACCAGCGCGTCGTCCGCTGCCGTGCGCTGCAGGTGCCTGGCCTGCGACCAGGGCGCGGTCAGCCAGGTCTCGGTTTCCTCCTGCGTGGTCAGGATCACGGGCATCGCCTTCTCGTGGATCGGCGCGATCAGCGCGTTTGGCCTGGTGGTCAGAAAGCCGTAGAGCTCGAACTCGCCCGGGCCGTCCTTGATCTTGCGCACGCCTTGCCAGCGCGTCCACAGGCCGGCGAAGAAGAACAGCGGCCGCGCCTCGCTCAGCGCGAACCAGTAGTTTCTCTGGATACCGGTATCCGGATCCTTGTCGCCCGGCGTTGGGCTCGGTTCGGCAAAACTGGTGAGCGGCACCACGCAGCGGTTCTCGACGCCGAGATATTGCTGCCAGTGGCCATATTGCGGGTTGCGGATGTTGGTGGTGCCGTAGTCGGCCTTGCCCTTCACGCGCTCGATCGGCGTCGGCATGCCCCACAGCAGGTTGGCCAGCTCGCGCGTCCCGTCCGGCGCATTGCGCACCACCGGGCCGGGCTGGTTGGGATAGATGTCGATGGAGGGCTCGAGATTGCCGAGACTATCGCGCAGGGCGCGGGTCCACTGGCGGATCGCCTCCTGGCTGGTGGTGATGTTGTAGAGGTTGCACATATCGAGCCCCGGGGATGTTCAGGCATCTTGCGGGAAAGGGCAGGTAATTTCCAGCGCTTGTCCATTCGGCTGGTGACACGCTACCCCAGACCACAGCGCCGCGATCACCGCCGCCATCCGGCGGGTCGACCGCGGCAGAAGGATACTGCCGCGCGCAGCGGCGAACCGCCGGCTCCGCTTACGCAACGCACGCCGCTCGCGCGCGTTCTACCATTAGGAGGAGGAGCATGGGATGTGACAGCTGGTCTCATGCGCTCACATTCGGAGGCAAACCACGATGTCCAAGTTTAGAGATGCCCTTGACCGCGGCAAGCAAGCTCGCCGTGAGCACGAGGAAAAGGTCGGCAATGAGAAGGCCGAAGGGGTGGACTTCGGCGCGCAAGCAAGGGCCTGGCTAAACGACGTCGTCGTCGCGTCGCTGGAAGCGGCCAGGGCTGACGTAGCAGGCGAGGTGGCGGTCGAGATGGACACTGCGCCACGCCGCCAAGACAAAGCATCAACACCATCTATTCGGTTCAGGATCTACAGGAAGCGGGGAACGGAAAAGGAGGTGATCGGAAGGACGTTCTCGGTCAACGTCCAGCTGAGTGGACAAGTGTCGGCATCTTCGCCCGGGATGGTGGCGAGAGAAGTGGGAAACATCGGGGATAAGGCTGACGAGCGGTTCTCTAGCTTGCTGGCGGAACTGATCGAGGACGCAGCGAAGGGCACTTAGCCAGCAAGGTGTCGAGGAAAGGGCTGGCGATTTCCAGGGCTGTCCGCCGGTTTGCTGACACGCCGGGCCTGTCAGTAACAGCTTTCCGGATGCCGCAAACTCCCCTTCCGTTAACCTTTCGTTAACCATGGCTGGCTAGCGTTTACCTATCAGTAAGGAATCGCTATCCGTGACCTTCGCCGCCCCCGTCGAGACCAAATCCATTCGCTTTCGCGCCCGCTCCTTCGTCGCCTTCACGCTCACCCCGGAGACGCCGCTTTCGGAGTGGCTGGAAAGCCTCGACCGCTGGATCGGCAATTCTCCCGGCTATTTTGCCGGCCGCCCGGTGGTGCTCAACCTCAACACGCTGAAGCCCGCGGTCAGCCAGATCGAGGCGCTGGTTGCCGAGCTTGGGCTGCGCGGCATCCGCATCTATGCCATCGAGCTCGACGGCAACACGGTGCTTGAGCCCAGTCTGCCGCCTGTGCTGATCGGCGCCAAGGAAGCCACAGCCGGGCTGCTCATGCAGGCCGACCAAAAGGCTGCCGGCAGGCCGGAAGAGACGGGCAGGGCGGAAGAAGGCAGGGCGGAACCGGGCAAACGGTCAGAAGACAGGGTGCCGGAAGCGCCGGCCACGCTGATGGTCAAGACGCCGATCCGCTCGGGCCAGTCGATCTTCCACGCGCATGGCGATGTCATCGTGCTGGGCTCGGTCGCCTCCGGTTCCGAGATCGTCGCCGCCGGCTCGATCCATGTCTACGGCACGCTGCGCGGGCGGGCGTCGGCCGGTGTGCTCGGCCATTCGGCGGCGCGCATCTTCTGCCGCAAAAACGAGGCCGAACTGCTGTCGGTCGACGGCTGGTATTGCACCGCCGAGGAGATGGAGCCGGCCTTGCGTGGAAAAGCGGTGCAGGCGTTTCTGGAAAAGGACACGCTGCGCATCGCGCCGTTCAGCCAATGAAGGTACCCGAAAGTACGCAGCGGTTTTGAAATAGAAACAAAGACTTAAGCGCATCGCATAAATCAAACGCTTAACAATACGAACAACAATAAGGAGGCATAGATGGGCAAAGTTGTGGTGGTCACCTCGGGCAAGGGGGGCGTCGGCAAGACGACCTCGACGGCCGCCCTTGGCGCCGCCGTCGCGAGAACCGGCAAGAGGGTGGCGCTGGTCGACTTCGACGTGGGTTTGAGGAATCTCGACCTGATCATGGGCGCCGAGCGGCGGGTGGTGTTCGACCTGGTCAACGTCATCCAGGGAACGGCCAAGCTGTCGCAGGCGCTGATCCGCGACAAGCGGGTCGAGACGCTGTTCCTGCTGCCGGCCTCGCAGACGCGCGACAAGGATGCGCTGACCGAGGAGGGCGTCGGCGAGGTGATCGAAAAGCTCAGCTCGGTGTTCGACTACGTCTTCTGCGACAGCCCGGCCGGCATCGAGCGCGGCGCGCAGCTTGCCATGCGCTTTGCCGACGAGGCGGTCATCGTCACTAACCCGGAAGTCAGTTCGGTGCGCGATTCCGATCGCATCATCGGCCTGCTCGACGCCAGGACCGTCAAGGCCGAGCGGGGCGAGCAGATCGCCAAGCATGTGCTGGTGACGCGCTATGATGCGGCGCGCGCGGCGCGCGGCGAAATGCTCTCGATCGACGACGTGCTGGAAATCCTGTCGACGCCGCTGCTGGGCATCATTCCCGAGAGCCAGGACGTGCTCAAGGCCTCCAACCTCGGGTCGCCGGTGACACTCAGCGATCCGACCAACTCCGCCGCCCGCGCCTATATCGAGGCGGCCAAACGGCTCGAGGGCGAGGACCTGCCGGTCGTCGTGCCGTTCGAGCGCAAAGGCTTTCTCGATCGGCTTTTTGGAAGGAGGGCAGCATGAGCCTGTTAGACCTCTTCAAGCGGCGCGGCAGCGCGCCGGTGGCGCGCGAGCGGCTGCAGGTGCTGCTCGCCTATGAGCGCCGCAACCGCAGCCAGCCCGATCTCGTCTCGGTGCTGCGCGAGGAGATCATGGCCGTCATCGCCAGGCATGTGCAGATCGACCAGGATTATCTGCAGGTCTCGATGGATCGCGGCGAGACGATGTCGACGCTGGAGATCGACATCCAGATCCCCAACAAGAGCGCTAGGCCGCTGGCCATGTCGGCCTGAGCGTTGCGCCTGTAGTGGTTTTTGACGCCGGCGGGACAGCGCCCCCTCTGGCCTACCGGCCATCTCCCCCAATGGCCGGCAGGACAGAGGGGGTACTGTCCCGCCGACATCTTCTTATTTTATGTCAACCATAGGTTGCGTTAAATATTTCCCATCCATTTGCCACTTGCGCAACCAACAAAAGGGTGAAAACGTTGGTCCGGGGAAGGGTGGTCGTCGCGGCTGTTAGAAGCTCCGGGGCGGTCTTGAAAAGCGATGAACTTTCCACAGTTCCTGGTGGGAATGACCGCCGCGGCATTCGTCGTGGCGCTCTCGATTTGTTTGGCAACGGGTTCAATCTGGAAGGCGCTCGGCTGGACGGTCCTCACCTTGATCGTTCTGCAGCTTGGATATTTTTTGTCCGTCGTCCGGCTGATCTATAAGGCCGAACGAAAGCCACACAGTGACCCCGACCCGCGAGTACTGGACCGTCGAGACAGCATGCGGTTTCGAGATTCAGGTCGGCCACCACAAATATAAACATGCCTAGACCATGATGTTCATCAGATAGACAGTATGGTCTAAACCGCTTGAAAGCGGACATGTTCGGTTCTGGGAATGTGCCTTGGACGTTCCGTTACTTTAGTCAACCAGTATATATCTCCGGGTGCATATGCCCGATACTGCGCAGCGCGTCATCCGCTGCAGCTCCGTCGCTCTGCTCACTCCGCCGCCAGTTTGTCCTGCGTCCTGGTGTCGAAGTCGCTGGCGTCGTGGCGCTCGTGCAATTGCATCGCCGGCTCGCCGAAGGCGCGGTTGACCATGCGGGCGCGCTGCACGGCCGGCCGCGCGTCGATCGCGTCGGCCCAGCGCTGCACGTGCTTGTATTCCTGCACCGACAGGAACGCGCCGGCGTCGTTGTACATGCGGCCCTTGGCCAGCCCGCCATACCAGGGCCACACGGCGATGTCGGCAATCGTGTAGGCGTCGCCGCCGAGATATTCGCTTACCGCCAGGCGCCGGTCGAGCACGTCCATCTGGCGCTTCACCTCCATGGCGAAGCGGTCGATGGCATATTCGAATTTTTCCGGTGCGTAGGCGTAGAAATGGCCGAATCCGCCGCCGAGATAGGGCGCCGAGCCCATTTGCCAAAACAGCCACGACAGGGTTTCTGCGCGCGCCGGCTGCTCGATCGGCAGGAACTCGCCGAATTTCTCGGCCAGATGCAGCAGGATCGAGCCGGATTCGAAGACGCGGATCGGCTTTGGCCCGCTGCGGTCCATCAGCGCCGGGATCTTGGAGTTGGGATTGACCTCGACGAAGCCGCTGCCGAACTGGTCGCCGTCGTTGATCCTGATCAGCCAGGCGTCATATTCGGCGCCTTTGTGGCCGCGCGCCAGCAACTCCTCCAGCATGATCGTCACCTTCACGCCGTTTGGTGTCGCCTGCGAGTAAAGCTGCAGCGGATGCTTGCCGACCGGCAGCTGCTTGTCATGCGTCGGGCCGGCGATCGGACGGTTGATGCTGGCGAAGGCGCCGCCATTTTCCTTGTTCCAGATCCATACTTTCGGCGGTGTGTATTGGTTCATTTCGGAGGCCTTTGATGTGAGCGGAGAGGGTCTTGGGGAGGATCAGCTTGCATAGATACAGGTAGTGCGGACTGACGGAAGTTCAACTTGTGTTGAACTATTGTCGATGTCGGCAGCGCAAGCCTGCGCGATTGCATCCGGCCCTTGCGCCTCGTCACCTGCGCCATAGCTATAGAAGATGCCGGCCCTCTGAAACGGCCGTCGTGAATATGGCCAGGATTGAGAGCATGACCATCGATACGATTTTGCGGTCCATCGTGACGGTGCGGGCTTCGATCCCGGATGATGCCTTCACCGCGAATGCGCTGGGCACCAGCCGGGAAGGCAGCGGCGTGGTCATTCGCGACAACGGCCTGGTGCTCACCATCGGCTATCTGATCACCGAGGCGGAAGAAGTCTGGCTGACCGACCACAGCGGGCGCGTGATTCCCGCGCACGCGCTTGCCTACGACCAGGAAACGGGCTTCGGCCTGGTGCAGGCGCTGGCCCCGCTCTCCCTGCCCGCAGTGGCTTTCGGCGACGCGGCCAGGGCGATGGCCGGCGACCCGGTGGTGCTCGCCGACGGCATCGGCCAGGCGGTCAGCGCGTACATCGTCACCAAGCAGGAATTCGCCGGCTATTGGGAATATCTGCTGGACGAGGCGATCTTCACCGCGCCGGCTCATCCGTCGTGGGGAGGTGCGGCCCTCATCGGGCAGGACGGCAGGCTGCTCGGCATCGGTTCTCTGCGCCTGCAGATGAGCCGCGCCGGCGAGATCGCCGATATCAACATGGTGGTGCCGATCGACCTGCTGCCGCCCATCCTCGACGATCTGCTGACACGCGGCCAGGTTGCCAAGCCACCGCGCCCATGGCTCGGCGCCTTCTCCGCCGAAAGCAATGGCGAGGTCGTGGTGATGAGCGTCGCCGAAGGCAGCCCGGCCGCCGAAGCCGGCCTGCGCCAGGGCGATATCATCTCGGATGTGCGCGACGGCGAAGTCGACGGGCTCGCCGATTTCTACCGCAAGTTGTGGCAGAACCCGGCGGGCGCCGAGATCCCGTTGCGTGTTGTGCGCGACGGCCGCGAAACCTGGCTGCGCGTCAAGTCGGCCGACCGCAACAGCTTTCTCAAGAAACCGCAGCTGCAGTGAGGCTCCTTTCCTTCTCCCACAAGGGGCCTTGTGGGAGAAGGTGGATCGGCGCGCAGCGCCGAGCCGGAAGGCCGCAGGTTATTACATCACGATTTGAAGGACCGCCATGGGCGGCGCGAAGCATCGCGCCAACCTTGCAACAAGGCCACTGTTGCTCCATTCGATCGGAGCCAAGCAGCGACAAAGGAGAACCGATGACGACCACACAAAGGCGGACCCGCTGATGGCGCCGGTCGAGGTCGACCCCGCCAAGGTCCGCGAATTCAGCGATGCTGAGAGCTTCTACACCTGGCTCGGCAAGCATCACGACTCCGAGACAGAAATCTGGATCAAGATCCACAAGGTCGGTTCGGGACTGCCTTCGATCACGCCCAAGGAGGCCATCGACGTCGTGCTGTGCTGGGGCTGGATCGATGCCGTGCGCAAGGGGCTCGACGACAAGAGCTATTTGCAGCGCTACACACCGCGCGGCAGGAAGAGCATCTGGAGCCAGATCAACGTCGACAACGTCGCCCGGCTGATCGAGTCGGGCCGGATGACCGAGCATGGGCTCAAACAGGTCGAGGCGGCGAAGGCCGACGGGCGCTGGGCGCGCGCCTATGCAAGCGGCAAGGACATGAAAATCCCCGCGGATCTGCAAGCCGCAATAGACGTCGAGCCCGAGGCCAAGGCGATGCTGGCAAGGCTCAGCGCGCAGAACCGCTTCGCGCTCGCCTTCCGCATCCACAACATGAAGACCGAGGCTGGCCGCGAGAAGAAGATCGCCGCCTTCGTCGAAATGCTGAAGCGCGGTGAGGCGATCTACCCGCAAGGGAAGAAGTGAGGCTGGCGCCGTCGCGGCTGTGGCTGCGATTGCGGCAAAGTTCGCGCCTCGTGGGTGTCAGGGTGAGAAATTGGCCGTCCACCCCAGCCGCTGCGCAGTAACGGATTCTTCTTGGCTTTTGCCGCACAATGGCGGCGACGAGGCAGGCGAAGTCCAGAGCATGGCCGAAAAGAAAAATCGCGACGGAGAGTTCTGGGAGCTGGCGCTCGAACGCGCGCATCTTGGCGTCTGGGATTGGGATCTCAGGAGCGGCGACTGTTTCTACTCGGCGATGTGGTTGCAGATGCTCGGCTATGGCGAGGGTGAGCTTGCCGAGACGAGCGATCTCTGGTTGCAGCTGACGCATCCCGACGATCGCGAGCGGGCGGTGGCCAGCGGCGAACGCCACATTGCCGGTCTGACCGATTCGATCGAGACCGAGCTCAGGCTGAAGCACAAATCCGGTCACTGGGTATGGGTTCTCGATCGCGGCGGAGTGGTCGAACGCGACGCCGAAGGCCGGCCGGTCCGGCTGATGGGCGTCCAGACCGACATCACCAAGCAGAAGCAGGCGGAAGCAGAGCTTGAACAGGTCAACGTCCGCTTTCGCCTGGCATTGGCGGCCAGCGGCACCGGCATCTGGCATCACGATATCGGTGCACGCAAAAGCTACTGGGACCAGCGCACGCGGGACATCTACGGGCTTGTCGCCGACACCGACGAAGTGTCGCAAGACCTCTGGCACAGCTATCTGCATCCGGACGACCGGGCCGACGCCGAGCGGGCCCATTTGGCGCCGCTGCAAACGCAAAAGGTCGTCGCCGTGCAATACCGCATCATCAAGCGGGACGGCGAAATCCGACATCTCGAATCGCTGATACGGTTCGCCGACGCCCAGTCATCGGGCCAGATCCTGGGCACGGTGCGCGACATCACCGAGGCGAAGCAACGCGAGCAGGAACTTGCCCATGCGGCCCGCCATGACGCGCTGACCGGCCTTCTGAACCGCGCCGCTTTCGACCGGCTGCTGGCCGAGCACATCGCAACGGCGCGCCGGCTCGCGGTGTTCTACGTCGATCTCGATTACTTCAAGGCACTGAACGACTTCGCCGGCCACGCCGCCGGCGACCTTGCCCTGAAGAGCGTCGCCGAGCGCATTCTGGGCTGTCTGCCGCCGTCGGTGCACGCCGCGCGCCTCGGCGGCGACGAGTTCGCGCTGCTGGTGCCTGATTGCGACGCAGCGCAAGCCGAGCGTCTCGCCGGCGCCGTACTCGCGGCGGTTCGCGATGCCGACCTCGGCTCGACGGCGGCGTCGCGCAAGCTTGCGGCCAGCATCGGCATCGCCTTTGTCGCCGATGCGAATACCGCAGTGGCCGACGCGCTCGCCTGCGCCGACGACGCCTGCTATGCGGCCAAGGCCGCCGGGCGCAATCGCTTCGCGGTGTTCTCGCCCGAGACGACATCCGGTTCCAGCGGCCTCAATGCGGCGCGGCTGGCCGCCGACACCGTCGACGCCATGGCGGACGGAAGGCTGAAACTGTTCGGCCAGGAAATCCACCAGCTCGGAAAACCCTGGCAAGAAAGCCGCCATGTCGAGGTCCTGGCGCGTCTCGCCGGGCGCAACGGGCGGCTGATCCCGCCGGGCGAGTTCATCCCGGCGGCGGAGCGGTTCGGCGTCGCCTCGCGGCTCGACCGCTGGATTATCAGGACGGCGCTGTCGCTTCATGGTCCGGCGCTGAAGTCAGGGGCGCTCACGCTCGGCTTCAACCTGTCGGCGCAGACGCTGAGCGACCCGCAGCTTTGGGATTTCGTCGACGCCATCATCGCCGAGACCGGGGCGCCGCATTCCGGCATCGGCTTCGAGATCACCGAAACCGCCGCGGTCACCAATTTCACAGCTGCCGAGCAGTTCGTCGGCAAGGCGCGCGAGCGGCGCTGCCGCGTCAGCCTCGACGATTTCGGGGCGGGCATGAGCTCGTTCGAATATCTCCGGCGCTTTCCCGTCGACACGATCAAGATCGACGGTTCGTTCATCGAGCATATTGCCGATAGCCGCTTCGACCGCGAGATCGTCTCGGCGATATCGGGCATCGCCAGGAGCCTCGGCTGCTCCGTGGTGGCGGAGAAGATCGAAGCGCAGGATGCGCTCGACATCCTCGCGGATATGGGCATTGCCTTCGGCCAAGGATTTCTGCTGCACCGGCCGGAACCGCTGCAAGCGATCGTGGCGCGGGCGTGCGCGACCCGGGCGAGCAAGACACGGGCGAGCGCGCCGGCACCAGCCGGACAGCGAGCCTAGCCCGGATCTCTCCGGGCTGGCCGGGCGAAAAGTCCGCAAAACCGGTCCGGCGCCGTGATGCGCGACTGGTCAGGACTTTCCTGGCGGGCGATAGCGGACCGACTTTGCCTTGCCAAGCGCTTGCATCGTCTCTTCGACGCTCAGGAGAACGGTGGTCTCGTACGAGCTGAGCGCTCCTCCCGCACCAATGGCAAGCATGACAGATGCCATTGAAACGTTGTCGGGCGCCTCCCACAGGTTCCAGCCATCGTGCTCTCCGAAGCCGTACCAGAACCCGTGCAGCTTTCCGCCCACCGATTCGATGTAGGTGCGGGCTGCCTCGCGTCTATCCTCGGGGTTTTCGATCAGGCGCGCCCAGGTCTCGGGCGTATAGCTGAATCGTGAGAGATACATGGGCATGGTTCGCCTCCAGGGCCGCCGATCCCCCAGCGGCTCGGCGTCGAGGGGATCGAGGGGGGCTGGCGCCGAGCCTGACCGGCTTGGTTGGTTCACCGGCTGACAAAATATGCGCTCAGGCTAATATAATCGCAACACCTATCCTGCAGGCCGCCGCCGATGCGGGTCAGGCGTTGCGGCTCGCCATATGCGCGTCGAGCTTCTTTCTCGAAGGCCCGTACCGCTTGATGATGGTCGCGGCCTCGCTCGGCGGTATGCCATATTTTTTCGCAAACGCCGCTACGTCGTAAGGCTCCTCGCCGGCGGCCGGTTTGCGGTCCTGCTTGCTCCTGGATTTGTCGTCGGCCATGTCGTCCTCCATCATATCTGGTGGTTATAGGGTTCCTTAGTCGGCCCGACCATCCATGCCAGTTTGGAAAGGGGAGGCACGCCGGTCTGACCGGTTGCCCGGCGGGGCGATGCTGGTTCCCGCTCATGGGCTCGAACCACGATTCACGCCTTCAAAGGGCGCTGTCCTACCATTAGACGAAGCGGGAATAGAGGAAGTGACGCTATCTAGCACTTTCTCATCCGCGCATGAAGCTGCTTCATGCCGTCATCGGCTTGAGCATGAGCTTTCGGCGCGGCCTTGTAGAGACGGGAGCAATCGCCGTGACCAGAACCGACCTCTGTGACATCTACCGAGACTACATTGCCTGCCTGAACAAGCAAGACTGGCCGAAGCTGGGCCAGTTCGTTGATGATGAGGTGATCCACAACGGCCGGCGGCTCGGTCTATCAGACTATCGCAAAATGCTGGAGAGAGACTTTGCTGAAATTCCAGACCTTTATTTCAACGTCCAGATGCTGATTTCCGATCCGCCCTATATAGCGAGCCGGCTCGGGTTCGACTGCACGCCGAAAGAAAGCTTCCTCGGCCTCCCTGTAAATGGGAAGAGAGTTTCCTTTGCCGAGAATGTTATCTATGAATTTAGGGACAAAAAGATTGTAGAAGTATGGTCTGTCATAGACAAGGCTGCCATCGAAGCTCAGCTTTAGCGCAGGAATGCTCGGCCGTCGTTCCACGTTCCGATATGAACCACGGTATGAACACTGGCAGCTGCCTGTCCCCGCCTGTCAAGGACCCGGCCTTGACGCCTGAACACGCTGCCCCAGTTTACGCGGCGGACTTTTTAGAAATGCGATACGACTGGCAGGGGCGCAAATTCCTGGAACGGCATTTCGGCATTGTTATCGCAATTGGCCTGGCTGCAGGGCTGTCGGCCCTGGCCGCGCTGGGCTACACGCCTTAGAGACTGTTTGGAAACTCTACTCTGGCGGCCATCTGATGGCGTTTTCTGCGCTTACCTACAGCGCCGCGCGTCCTTTGGACGCGCAAAAGGACGCTGTAGCACTTTTGGTTTGCGCATGATCCTTTCCGAAAATCTTCCGATTTTCGGGGTCATGCGCGGGCTCACGGACCCAAATGTCCGCTCCGCTCCGGTTCTCGAAACCACCACCATGTGACTCGCCAGAGCGAATTTCGAAACAGTCTCTTAAGCCTCGGATTTAGCGTTCTGCTGGGCATGCCCCACGGCATTGGCGAAAGAAATGTCATCCTTGATCTCGCGCATCGCCATCGAGGTGATCGTGCGGCGCACGCCGGGCAGGCGGCTCAACTCGACGCGCAGCATCCTGTCGAGCGCCATCATGTCGACGGTCACGATCTGCAGGAGATAGTCGGCCTCGCCTGTGGTGGCGTGGCAGCGCCGGATCAGCGGATGCGCCTGGACGGCGGCCTCGAAGGCTTCGGAGAGTTCGAAATCGATCGACACCTGGATGAAAGCTTCGATGCCGAAGCCGAGCTTGGCCGGGTCGATCTGCGTCGAGTAGCCGCGGATGATGCCGGCGTCCTCCAGCGCCTTGACCCGCTTCCAGCACGGCGTCTTGCTTAAGCCGACCTCGTCGGCGAGCACTGCGAAGGAGGTGCGCGCATCGCGTTCCAGCGCCGCGACGATCTTCCGGTCGACGGCATCCAGCATCACACGTTCTCCAAACCTTCGCGATGGACGAACATTCGTCCTCCATTTTCTGGCATTTGGATAACACAAAGGAACAATGTTCAAGTGAAAAGCGACTAAACTGCGGGCTCGGACCGAACAAGCGCCCTGAGGACCGGGCAACGGAGCAGCTGCCATGCACAAGCCGGATTATTACGCCCGTATCGAAGCGCCCGAGATGCGCGACTATGGCGTCTATCTCAGCTGCGACAAGCTACTCGCCTGCCAGAAGCCGCTGGCCGAGATGGTCAATGCCGACGAGCTGCAGTTCCAGATCGTCCACCAGGTCGAGGAGCTGTGGATGAAGCTCATCGCCTACACGCTGGTCGATGTCGTCGACTTCCTCGAGCAGCAGAACACCCATCGCATCGTCACGCTGATGGGGCGGGTGCATCGGCTGATGCGGATGATGACGGCGCAGCTCGACCTGCTCGAAACCATGTCGCCCAAGGAATACCAGGAGATTCGGCTGCAACTCGGCAATGGCAGCGGCCAGGAATCGCCGGGCTTCAAGCTCTTGCTGCGCATGCCGCCGGACCTGTGGCGGGCGTTCAAGGCGTCCTATCTCGATGGTCGCGGGCTCTCGGTCGAGGATGTCTACGATGTCAGCTATGACCACGGCGACAGCTATGTCGTCGCCGAGGCGCTGATCGAATTCGACGAGCTGTTCCAGAAATTCCGCGCCAATCATCTTTATCTCATCCACCGCTCGATCGGGCTCGGCTCGAAATCGCTCAAGGGCCGGCCGGTCGAAATGCTGCAGGCCGGCGCCCTGCATCGCTTCTTCCCGGAACTCTGGGACATACGCTGCGACATGACCGACTGCTGGAGCGGCCAGTATGGGACTGTGCGGGCGCCGATCAGCCACCCGGAGGCGAAGGCAGGGTAAGGCCCGCGATCCCTTCTCCCCTTGTGTGGGAGAAGGTGGATCGGCGCGCAGCGCCGAGCCGGATGAGGGGTGATGGACGGAATGCGGCGATGCCAAGCTGGAGCACCCCTCATCCGACCGCGGAGCCTGTCCTCGGGCTTGCCGGAGGCAAGACCCGTGGGCGGCCACCTTCTCCCACAAGGAGGCCTTTGCACAGAATCGGATTGATGATTCCGGGGGTAAGGAAGAGAGGGAGATGATTCGGATGGTCGATCGT
>NZ_JBVVQR010000026.1:0-89031 GCF_055811535.1 Mesorhizobium sp. WSM4816
AATCATCTCCCTCTCTTCCTTACCCCCGGAATCATCAATCCGATTCTGTGCAAAGGCCTCCTTGTGGGAGAAGGTGGATTGGCGCGCAGCGCCAAGACGGAAGAGGGGTGCTGGATGGAGTGCGGCGGTGCCAAGCTGGAACACCCCTCATCCGGCCGCTTCGCGGCCACCTTCTCCCACAAGGGGAGAAGGCAGAGCCGCGCCACGCCTTGAAACCTCCTGCCCAAGCCGCACCGTTTCCCGCACCAACAAATCCAGATCGTCGCGCCTGGTGCGGTGGTTGTTGATCGCTACTCTGAGGCAATGCTGGCCGTGCACCGTCGTGTCCGAAAGGGCGGCGATGCCGTCTTCCTGCAGCCGCAGCATGATCTCGGTGTCGAGCGCCTTCTGCCGCTCTGCCGTCAGCCCGTCGCCGCGGTAGCGAAAACAGACGATGTTGATGCTGGTCGGCGCCGTCAGCTCGAGGGTCGGTTCAGCCTCGATCAGCCCGGAGAAATAGTGGCCTTGTGCGATGTTTTGGTCGATCAGCCGGCCGAATTTCTCGATGCCGTACTGCTTCAGCGCCATTCACACTTTCAGCGCCCTGAAACCGCGTGACGTCTGCAGGCCAAAATCATGCAGCCACTGGCCCGACGCGAGGCCGCGCGGCGTCGATTCCAGATATTCCGGCGTGACCGCGAAGGGTTTGCGATGCGCTGAAGCATCCCTGACTAGGATCAGGACCTATTAATTTGGCATTCAGCAGTCGATTGCAACGGGCCGCCAGCCATCGCTCAAGCGATGGACCAGAAGCCCTTGTGTGAGCTCCTGCTGGCCAGGAGGAGTTAGGCTGCGACTTCCCGGATCGCTCGCGCAAAAACGGGCAAAGAGCGCTCCACCATGCCGTCGTTTGCAGTCAAACTGATCCGCAGACGTCCAGGCAATTGGGCGACGCTGCCGGGCAGCACCCAGACACCGTCAGTTGCGAGGCGTGCCGCGAAGGCCATGTCGTCCGGTATTGGGGAGCGTGGAATGAGATAGAAGGTACCTTCAGGCACCGGCAGGTCATATCCCGCTGCCCTCAAGCCTTCGACCATGCGATCGCGGCGCCGCGCAAGGGCTGCGACATCTATGCTGAGCTTCTCGAGATCAGGCAGTGCCCGCTGCAGGGTACGGCCGGCGAAAGCCCAACCGTGCGAAACCTGCGCTATGTCGACAGCCTCGCGCAACAGTATGCGATCGGCCTCGGGCATGTCCGCCCCGAGTGCGAGCCAGCCCAGGCGCTCGCCGGGCGCGAGCAAGGTCTTGCCGAAGGAATAGGCGATCAGCGTGTGCGGATAGCTCTCGGCCGGACTGATATGCGCATGGCCGTCAAACACCAGTCGCGCATAGGGCTCGTCGGCAAGGAGATAAATCACCTTGCCAAATCTTTCGGACGCGGCCGCGAGCTTGTCGGCGAGCGCGTCGAGTTGAGCGCGGGGAAAGATGCGGCCGGTCGGGTTGTGCGGCGTGTTGACCACCACCACGCGGGTGCGCGGGGTGATCGCTGCCTCAATCCTTTCGAGATCGAGGTCATAGGTTCCCGGTGCTAGGTCGACGGCGACGGGTGTCCCTGCCGCGCCGCGAATCTGGGCACCATAGGCGAACCAGCCGGGACGCGGATAGATGACCTCCTCTCCCACCTCGAGCACGGCCAGCAGCGCAGCCGCTATCGCGCCGAACCCTCCCGCGGTGATCGCAATGTCGTCTGGCTTGTAGTTTCGGCTTCGCGCCTGGCTGAGCGAACGGGCCACCGTTTCGCGCGCCAGCGCATCGTACTTTTTATAACCGAACCAGTGAACATCCTGTGGCTCGACGTGGCGGATCAATGCATCGACAAATCCACGCAACGGCGTTTCCTGCGGATTGCCGAACATGAAATCGCAGGCATCGGGCCCCAGGCCGTCGCCCTCCAGGACATTTCGCGCAAAATCCATGACCGTGCGCATTTCCTCTGTGACGGCGAGCATCCGGCTGGACACGGTGGCGATTGGCACGACGCACTCCCCCTGCTGCAGGCGGCGCATGTCGAGCGTTTCTTCGAAAGCCATGCCGGAGGATTTTGGCGTCGCGTCCATGGTGGTTTCTCCCTCTCCCGCTACTCGGCCGGGAACTGGCCGCTGGGTGTCGACTGCGAAAGAGCCATTTCCTCCGCGTCCATCTCGGCTTCGATGCCGTCGAACAGCGGCGTCGTCATGTAGCGTTCGCCGGTGTCGGGAAGCATGCACAGGATCACCGAGCCGGGTGCAGCTTTTTCGGCGATCTGGCGTGCCACGGCAAAGGTCGCTCCGCCGGAGATGCCGGTGAAAATCCCTTCCTTTTGCGCCAGCGCCTTGGCCCATTTGATGCCTTCGGGCCCGGCAATCGGCACGACCTCGTCATAGAGGCTGGCGTCGACCGCCTCCTGCAGGACGTTGGGAATGAAATCCGGCGTCCAGCCCTGGATCGGGTGCGGCTCGAAGGCCGGATGGCTGGCGGCGGGTGCGCCGTCGGCGCCGCGCTCCTGCGCCTTGCCGCTGCCGATGAGCTGGGCATTGGCGGGTTCGGCCAGCACGATCCGGATCTCGGGACGCTCGCGGCGCAGCACGCGCCCGACACCGACGACGGTGCCGCCGGTTCCGTAGCCGGTGACGAAGCAGTCGAGCCGCGATGCGGCGAAGTCGTTGATGATCTCGCGCGCCGTCGTCGCCTCGTGAATGGCGGCATTGGCGATGGTCTCGAACTGGCGGGCCAGGAACCAGCCATTGGCCTTGGCGAGCTCGACCGCCTTGTTGTACATGCCAAAACCCTTCTGGGCACGCGGCGTCAGCACCACCTTGGCGCCCAGCATGCGCATCAGCTTGCGCCGCTCGATGGAGAAACTGTCGGCCATCGTCACCACCAGTGGATAGCCTTTTTGCGCGCAGACCATGGCCAGACCGATGCCGGTGTTGCCGCTGGTCGCCTCGACGACGGTCTGGCCCGGTTTCAGGGCGCCGCTGCGCTCGCCCTCCTCGATGATGTTGAGCGCCAGCCGGTCCTTCACCGACGCTGCCGGATTGAAGAACTCGGCCTTCACATAGATCGTCACATGATCGGGGCCGAGATTGTTGATCCTGATCACCGGCGTATCGCCGACCGTGTCGATAATGCTGTCGAACAGGCGGCCGCGACCGGCCGTGGTCCTGATTTTCCGTTGCTGCAACATGTCTGCTCTCCCCTTTTTGTTGTCGTCACGAGGTGTTCGTTGTCACGAGCCGGTTACAAACCGGCGGCTTGGGCGGCGAGGTTTCGAGACCTTGCCGCGATACGGTCCGTTGCCGTCAACGCGGCCCGGAAAGCTGGCAATGCGGGCAACCGGCGCGGAAAATTCGTTGCCGGATGCCCTCGATCGCTTTCGATGGTAAAACAGAGGACAACTGGCCAGCGTGGGAGCAAGCGTGGAAACGCACGTGGAATCCGCTCGATCGAGCCTGGACGGCGCAGCGGCCGAGCTGTCCGTGCGGCTGCTCGGGCCGCTGACGGTCATCCGTGACGGCGCCACCGTGCAACTGCCGGCATCGCGCAAGCTGCGCGCGCTCTTCGCCTATCTGGCGCTCGCGCCGCATGCCGTCGGCCGCAGCCGTCTGTGCGAGCTTTTGTGGGATGTGCCGAACGATCCGCGCGGCGAGCTTCGCTGGTGCCTCAGCAAGCTCAGGGGCATTCTTGACGAACCGGATCGCCACAGGATCGAAACATCAGGCGACACGGTCGCGCTCGATCTGAAGGGCGTTTCCGTCGACGCCTTCGATGTCGCCTCGGCCGCCGCCACGGGCATCGAGACGCTCGATCTTGAGCGGCTGCAGGCCCTGTCCAGACTATTCGTCGGCGACTTCCTCGACGGGCTGGAGATCGACCGCAGCCCGCATTTCAACAGCTGGCTGATCGCGCAACGCCGCCGCTTCAGCTCGTGGCACGCCGCCATTCTGGAACAGCTCGTCAGTAAGCTGCCGGCGGATGCCGACGAAATGTCCGCGCATCTGGAGAAATGGCTGGAACTCAATCCGTTCGACGCGCGCGCGCACGTGGCTCTTCTGGCAAGCCTGGCGCGGCATGGCCAGATCGCC
Organism: Mesorhizobium sp. WSM4816; assembly: GCF_055811535.1. Taxonomy (NCBI): domain Bacteria; kingdom Pseudomonadati; phylum Pseudomonadota; class Alphaproteobacteria; order Hyphomicrobiales; family Phyllobacteriaceae; genus Mesorhizobium; species Mesorhizobium sp. WSM4816. The sequence continues at coordinate 4,104 of NZ_JBVVQR010000026.1, forward strand.
GCCTGCGAGGACCATCTTGCTTCGGCGGCGCAGCTATTTGCCTCGGAGGATCTCGATTTCGGACCCGTTCGTGAGGCATGGCGGACGATCCGCAGCGAACGACCTGCCGCGACGCTCCGGCCGCAGCCGGCGCTGTCGCCCGCAGCCGCCAAAACGTCAATTGTGCTTCCCGATTCCGGTGTTGCTGCACCGTGCAAGGCGTCGCTCGCGGTAATGCCGTTTGTCGAGGAGGCAGCTGTCGGCGGCTCTTGCGGTGGCCCCTCTTGCGGTGGATTGGCCGACGGCCTCACCCACGACATCATCACCCGTCTGGCCAAGCTCAGGGATTTTTTCGTCATCGCCCGCGGCTCGGTCTTTGCGCTGGCCGAAAAGAACATCGCGCCGGAAGATGCCGGCCGGCGGCTCAACGTCGAATACGTCGCCACCGGGACGGTGCGCAGCCAGGCTGGCCGTGTCGCGGTCAGCGTCGAACTTGTCGAGGTGCGCACGGCCAGGATCGTCTGGGCCGAAACCTTCGAACGCAGGCCCGACGACATCTTTGCCGTCCTCGACGATATCGGCAACAGCATCGTCTCGTCGATCTCCGCCGAGATCGAGATGGTCGAACGCAACCGCGCCATGCTGAAAGCCCCCAGCTCGCTGAACGCCTGGGAAGCCTACCATCGCGGCCTCTGGCACATGTATCGCTTCACCCGCACGGAAAACGAGCAGGCCCGGCATTTCTTCGACATGGCATTGAAGCTCGATCCGACCTTCGCCCGCGCCTATGCCGGCCTGTCCTTCACCCATTGGCAGAACGCCTTTCAGCGCTGGGGAGACCGCGACCAGGAAAGCGCGCTCGCCTTCGAGACCGCCGGCCAAAGTGTTCTGATCGACGATCACAATCCGGCCGCGCACTGGGCCATGGGCCGGGCGCTGTGGTTGCGCGGCGAGCAGGACGGCTCCCTCATCGAGTTGGAACGGGCGGTGGACCTCAGCCCGAACTTCGCGCTCGGCCACTACGCGCTTTCGTTTGTCCACTCGCAGTCGGGTGATCCGAACGCGGCGATCGGTTCATCCGATCACTCGCGCCATCTCAGTCCGTTCGATCCGCTGCTGTTTGGCATGCTCGGCGCCAGGGCGATGGCGCATGTCCGCCTCGGCCAGTTCGACGAGGCCGCCGAATGGGCGCTGAAGGCCGCCGCCCGTCCCAACGCCCATGCCATCATCCTGGCGATCGCGGCGCACTGCCTGGCGCTGGCGGGGCGGCTTGACGAGGCCCGCACTTTCGCGGCCGCTATCCGCAAGACGCTGCCGAACTACTGCGCCGACGATTTCATCGGCACCTTCCGCTTCGAGCCGGACGCCGAGACCATGTTCCGGCAAGGCGCCAGGCGCATCGGCTTGGGGTGATCACGCGGGCGGTGGAGAAGGGGGAGCATCTATATGCCGAGGATCGACTTGGCCTGGTTGAGCGCAGCCTCTGATCCTGCATGATCGCCGGCGGCGTGCAATTTCTCGCCCTGGGCGCGCAGTTCCTTGACTTTGGTCTTGTCCGCCTCGGCGATGGTCGCGGTCGGCAATGCCGCGTCGATCTTGGCCATGATGGTCGGGCATGAATTCGCAAAGGCTGTCGCAGGAATGACCGCCAGGAAAACCGCAAGCGAAATTGATCGTAACATGGACGTTTCTCCCTTGCCGGAACGCGCAATTTCGGCGCCCGGCGCAGGAATGGTACAGCCAATGCCCGAACGTGCCAATCACGATGATGCCGCTGGGTTGGGGCACGCTGCGGTCGGCCGGGCTTTTTCTCGTGGTTTCTGAATCGTTCACCCCGGCTGGTCGCCAACTTCGTCACGTCAAAAGTAGACGCCAGGTTCGCGGCAATCGTCAGATCGCCGCAAAATCCTTCGACCAGAGCGGATCAGGTGGGCTGAACGGATTTGACATTGCCTTCGGTATCGACAAGGCAGCTTGTCTTCTTGCCGCTGGCATCGAGTTCGACCCGATAGGTTGTGGAATCGATCTTGCTCGACGAAACCGGAAGTATTTTGCTGCTGTCGGCACCGCTCGCCTTGGCGGCTGCGTCGGCGCAAAGCAGCTGAAGGTCGGCCGGGGCCGTCTCGACCTGGGTCCTGGACATCTGGTCCTGAGGCGGCGGCGGCGGCGTGCTGACGCAAGCGCTCAAGGCCCCCGCCAGGAACCCAATTGCTGTTGCCCGGATCGAAGTTCTCACTGCAGGTTTTGCCGACATTGCTTGTCCCTCTCCGAATGCCGCTTCACACACCCCGGCTTCAACACCCCGGCTTCAAACGCCCTTGTAAAGTGCCGCCCCCTGCATGAGAACGATGACCTTGGCCCCAACCTTGACGCGCGATGCCAGGTCGGTGATGTCGTCGTTCCGCATCCGGATGCAGCCTGATGACACGTCGAGCCCGATCGTCCACGGCTCCGGCGTGCCGTGTATCCGGTAGATCGTGTCCTGGTCGCGCTCATACAGATAGAGCGCCCTGGCGCCGAGCGGGTTGTCGGGCCCTCCCGGCATGCCTCCCGCATGTTTGACAGCATTCGGATCGCGAGCGACCATTTCGGCCGGCGGCGTCCAGGTCGGCCATTCCGCCATGCGGCCGACGCGCACGATTCCGGCCCATCCAAAGCCTTCCCGGCCGACGCCAATACCGTAGCGCATGGCGCGCTGACCCGGCTGCACAAGGTAGAGAAAATGCTGGTTGCCGTCGATGATGATCGTACCGGGCGCTTCCGCGGTGCGGAACTTGACCATCTGCGGGCGAAACGCCTCTGGCACTTGATTATGCGCGGCATAGTATTTGCGCGCCTTGGCGCGGTCATAGTCCACCCATTTGCGGGTTTTCGGATCGAAAACCTGGGTTCCGGCAGCCAGCGCCGCCATCGCGACAAGACCGAGCGCTACCGCGACAATTGCCGTCAGGCAGCGCCGCTGGAGAGCGGTGCTTCCCGCGATCGTCAGCTTTCCGGTCATGGCTTTGCCCACCCTTGCACCCGAGCGCCCTGCGCGGCGACCCATTGTTTGGCGTACTCGTAAGGATCCTGGCGCTCCACCTGGAGCGCATAACTCATCTTGGTGGCGTCCTCGGGCTTGAGGGCGACCCGTTCCAGGAACGCGACCACCTCAGGATATTTCTTGCGCAGCGAGGTGGCGTAAGCGATGTGGAAATGTGCCGTATCCCATGACACCGGCGCGCTGGACTTCGAGACCCAGAGCGGATCCTCGGAAGGCAGCACGATATTCCACTTTGCCGGGTCAAAAGGCGGCTCGGCAAGCCGGACAATTTCGTGCAGTTCAAACACGTGATGCGGCGCATAGCAGGCAAACACCATCGGATGAGCCGTGGCAACCGCGGCATCGACAGCCGCCATTCCGACATCCTCCGGCGTCTCCAGCAATGTCATTGTCTCGGCGTAGCCATAGCTGTTGGCGCGGACACGCTCGATCGCCGTCGAGGACCAACCCTCGGCGCCAATCCAGAGTTCTCCGCGTCCGTCCCGATCCGTGTCCAACGCGGCGGTTTTGCGCGGGTCGGTGAGATCCGAAATGTCGCGGATGCCAAATTTGTCGGCAGTTTCGCGGGTGGCGCATATGCCCTGCCATGCCGGCACACCGATGGGACTGATGGCTACCGTGCCGGCGCCGTCGACATACTTCTTCACCAGATTGTCCAGGTTGGGCAGCCAGATTTCGGGATGAATATCCACCTCGCCCGAATCGAGGCCGGCAAAGGCAATGAGCGTCCCCATCTCGCGCACATCGGCATCGAGCCCGAAATGTTGCTTCAGGCTGACCTTGAGAATGTTTGCCGTCGCCTGGCCCGACGGCCAGTTCGGCATTGCAATGACGAGATCAGCCGCGTGGACCGGAACCGCCAGCATCGTCAATGCCGCCAGCGACATTCTCCGCAGGCACCGCCGAAATCGGTTGTGCATTTCTTTCCCCTCGTTTCGGTGCCGAAAAGAACCGGGACGGGAATAATCTGTCACGGCAAGCACCGGGTTGTGACAGCAGCCCAATGGTCTGACGGCAACTGCTGAAGGTGCAGCAGTGCATTCGCCAAGGAGAGCGCCGTCACATGCCGCCCCTGCACGCTACTCGATGACATTCCGTATGGGAAGATGCTCAAACACGGCCGTCGCGCGACAACCTCAGAGATGTCCGCAGGCATGCGCCTTAAGAACCAGGGGGCGTATCAGGACGCCTTGTTGGGTGAGGTCATTCGCAAGGCGACAGCACCTTTGTGTAGCAGCTGATGACCCGGAAACCTAAGGTTTCCAGGAAATCAAGAGCTTACAAAGGGATTGGTGCCCAGAAGAGGAAAAGGCCCAAGCCCATTAAGGGTATGCTATCTCTTTGATATTGCTCAGCAGGGTAACCCAGTGTCGAACTGTTCACTAGCACACTTCTTGGTACAGCCCAATATGTGAGTTAGGGGCCGGACGACACAATCGTCGTTATTTGATCCGAAGTTGATCACGGTGAATAACTATCCATGGCAACCCAATGCAGACATACCGAGGCCCCACTGTGATCCAAAGACGCTTGATCCAGCTGAGTGGACGGCACCTTCCTTTTGCGTAAGAGACATTGATTGCGTACAATTCAGCTTGCCTGTGCGACAGGATGGCACGAAGGGAGGAACAAATGGCAATCGGGTTGACACGGCGTCGCGCTATGCTCAACGGAGTGGCGCTCACCGCCGCTGCCGTCGTCATGACCAGGGGACTCTCGATAGCACCTTCGGCAAGGGCAGAGGAGCAGATCGAATCGATCACGTGGGCGCTGCCCAGCATCCCAGATACGCTCTTCATTCCGCATGCCTGGACGACCTATATCGGCGCGATAATGTCGCTCGTCCAGGAAGGACCGCTCGCCTTCGGCGACGATCTCGCTCTCAAACCCGCATCGGCCGACAAGTGGGAGCAGGTCGATCCGACGACCGTCAAGTATCACCTCCGGAGCGGCGTCAAGTTCGGCGACGGAAGTCCGCTCACGGCCGACGATATCGTCGCCACCTTCACGTATCACATGAGCCCGGATTCCGGCTCGCAGCTCGCCTCCTTCTACAATTCGGTGGCGACCGTCGAGGCAACCGCTCCCGATGAGGTGACCGTCAAATTGAAGGCGCCGAATGTCCAATTCGCCTATACGGCCGCTCACATGGCGGGATTCGTCCTCAAGAAAGAACAGCTCGCAGACAAGAACATCGGAACGCCCGAGGTTCTGCCGCTGGGGACCGGTCCGTACAAGCTTGTTGAATTCGTCCCGACAGATCATGTCATCCTCGAAGCGCGCGACGACTATTGGGGGCCGAAACCAGTGGTCAAACGGATTACCTTCCACGCGATTCCAGACCGGCAGGCCCGGCTTCTCGCCATGCAGAACGGCGACATCGACGGTACCTTCGATCTCGCCATCTCCGACGTCGACCAGTGGAAGGCGCTGGGCAACGTCGACATCGTCACCGCGCCGTCGCTCGGCATGTACGCGCTTACTCTCGACCATTCAGCGCCGCCGTTCGACGATATTCATGTGCGCCGTGCCGTAGCCCATGCCGTGGACCGGGAAGGTTTGGTCAAGGCGCTCCTCAAGGGCAACGGCGAGGCGGCGACGGCGTTGAACCCGCCCGAGATGTGGTCGGGAGTTCTGCCTCCTGACGAAGTCCGTGCCTTCTACGCTACCTTGCCGAGCTACCCGTTTGACCTAGTGAAGGCGAAGGCCGAGCTAGCGCAATCCGGCCATCCGGACGGCTTTGACGTCACCATACCCGCACCGACCGCCGATCCTTATATGATCAACATCATGCAGTCGGTGGTGGAGAACCTGAAGCAGATCGGTATCCGTGCAAGCATCCAGGAGATCGATAACAACACCTGGCTCGCGCAGTACTTTCGGCACGAGAACCTTGGCATGCAGATCATGGCGTATTATCCGGACTTCGCCGACGCGGTCAACTACCCCTACCTTTTCTTCTCAAGTGCGACGGCAGTGAAGGATGGCATGAACGGCTCGAACTTCAAGAACGCCGAAGTCGATGCGTTCCTGAAGGTCGCCAACGAGAAGGCCGACCCGAAGGCGCGCGCCGATGCGCTGAAGGGCGTGTTCAAGATCGCCAACGAGGAGGTCGCGGTCGTGCCGATCTTCTGGCCCGCCTCGGCGATGGCAATCAACAACGAGTACAAGCTCACCGGCTACACCGCCTTCTGGTACAATATTCCGTGGGCGATCCGGGGTTTCGGCCTAAAGTAAGGGACCGCCGGGCCGCTGGCCACGGCCCATGTTCATTGTTTTCTGCGCATCGACGGCGCTCGCACGCCCGATATGAAGGTGTCTGCAGATGGACCTTTTTGAAGCGAGTCTCGGACGACTTCATCAGCTGCGCTTCCCTATGGATCTCTCCTTCACCCGTGACGGCACGGCGGTCATTGCCACAGTCCGTCCCGCCACACACGAGCCGCGGCAATCCCCTCAGAGCCGCGTCTGGCGCTTTTCACTGGATGGGGCAGAGGCGGTACAGCTGACCAACGGGCCAGGCGGCGACGGCCTGCCGCATCTGTCGCCCGTCGACGACACGCTGGCATTTGTTTCCGATCGCGCTTTGCAAGGAAAAATGTCGCTATTCCTCAAGGACGATCGCGGCGAGCGGCCAGTAGGAGACGTCGTTGGCACCATCGAGGACATGCGGTGGACACCCGACGGCCGCAGCCTGATCGTTCTGGCCGCGGATCGCGGCCTCGACGGCGCCGCGATCAATGGTGCGCAGCGCCTGACCTGGGGAGAGCCCGAGGATCCCGAGGTGACGAGCCCGGCGGATGCGCGACGCCGCCTGTTTCGCATCAGCATTGACGACGGATCGACGGTCGAAGTCGGGCCCCCTGCGTTCAGCGTCTGGGAATTCGAACTCCTCGGCGATGATGCGGCGCTTGCGATCGTCTCTGCCGACCCGAGCGAGCGCGGCTGGTATCACGCGGTACTAATTAAGATCGATCTTGCGACACGTGCCGCGACGGTCTTGCACTGCTCGCGCTGGCAGCTTTTGGCCCCCTCAGCCAACCCGAGCGCCAAGCGCGCCGCCTTCCTCGAAGGATGGTCCAGCGACCGTGGCCTCGTCGCCAGCGACATCAGCATCCTCGACATCGCCACAGGGGAGATTGTCACCGTCACCCCGAGCGGCATGTCGAGCATTGCGTCGATGAAGTGGCGTGATGACGAAAGCCTTTGGTTCGCCGGCTGGTCGCGGCTCGGCTCAGTCTATGGCGTCACACGCCTCGACGGCAGCGTCGAGTGGATGACGCGGGAAGACGCGATCATCGGCACGAACAGCTTCAGGGCCGGCATAGCGCCTGCGCCCGACAGGAAGGGTTTCGCCGCGGTTCGCGAGAGGGATGGAGCGCCGCCTGAAATAGTATTCAAGCCCGGCGCGGAAGCTTCCGAATGGTCGGCGGTCTCCAATCTGAACGGCGAGGTGGCCAAGAACTTCGAGGCCTACCCGGAAATCCGCGCCATTACCTGGAAAGGCGCAGATGGTATCGAACTGGAGGGGCTGGTTCTGCTGCCACGCGACGGCGCCAAGGGGCCAAGGCCGACCATCGTGGACGTCCACGGCGGCCCGAGCTGGGCGGTTAGGTATGCCTACAATCCGGGTCACGCGCTGCCCTTCGCGACGGCCGGCTACGCCGTCTTCCTGCCCAACTACCGTGGCAATGTAGGCTGGGGAAAGGCGTTCGGCATGCTGAATATCGGCGACCCCGCGGGGACCGAGTTCCAGGATATCCTCGCTGGCCTCGACAAATGCGTCGCAGCAGGGATTGTCGACCCCGACCGACTCGGCATCAGCGGCGCGAGCTACGGCGGTTATCTCACGGCTTGGGCGGTCGCGACGACTAACCGGTTCAAAGCCGCGGTGATGGTCTCCGGTATCGCCAATCAACTCTCGTGCCACTATTCCTGCAACCACGACTTCCATGCTTTCATCAACGGCGGGCCGCTTTCGGAGGAGCGCTATCGGCGCGTAGCGGTCGAGCGTTCGGCGATCACGCGGCTCGACAAGCCGACGACGCCGACATTGATGATCCATGGCGACAGGGACCGGTGCACCCCGCTCGGCCAGGCTCAAGAGTTATATGCGGCGCTCCTCGAACGCGGAGTCGAGTCGGAACTGATCGTCTATTCGCGCGAAGGCCATGGCGTGCGCGAGCGGGAGCACCAGCTCGACGCATGGCGCCGCACGATCGGCTGGTTCGGCCGCTACCTTGTGTCGCCAAGGTGACGGGCTCGAACGTAATCGTCTTCGTCATGCGGCGGCTCGCCTTGGCGATCCCGCTTCTCCTCATAATCTCCTTTGGCGTCTTCGCGCTGGTCCACGTCGCGCCCGGCGACCCGGTGCGCTCCCTGCTGGGGGCGCGCGCGTCAGACCCGGCAACGCTCGCCGCCATCCGTGAGCGCTACCACTTGGACGATCCGTTCCTCGTCCAATATGGCAAGTGGCTGTCGCAGGTTGTCCAAGGCGACCTCGGCGTCTCCATCCAGGGCAACCGGGCGGTGACGAGCACCATCGCGGATCGGCTCGGCGTCACCATCTTCCTGAGCTTGATGAGCACTATTCTCGTTCTCGGCCTTGGCATCTTGCTCGGTGCGGTCGCCGCCTTCCGCCGTGGCACGCGGCTCGACCGGGCGGTTGTCATGTTCGGTGTTTTCGGCATCAGCTCTCCAGCGTTCGTCACCGGCATTTTCCTTCTCTATGTCTTCGGCGCTCTGCTGCACTGGTTCCCGATCTTCGGTCCGGGAAGGGGATTCCTCGACCGTGCCTGGCACCTGACGCTTCCGGCGGTTGCGCTAGCGATCTCGGTCATGGCGATTGTTGTCAAGATCACGCGCGCGGCGATGATCGAGGAGCTGGACCGAGATTACGTCACGTTTGCGCGGGCGCGCGGACTGAATTCGCGTCGCATTTTGTTTGCCTACGTCCTCAGGAACGCCCTCATTCCCGTAGTCACGGCCGCAGGGCTCATCGTCGTCGGCATCGTGGCCGGCGGGATCTACGTCGAGGTCACCTTCTCTTTGCCAGGTCTCGGCGCCTTGACGGTCGATGCGATCCAAAAGCGCGACATCCCGGTGATCCAAGGGACCACCCTGCTTTTTTCTGTATTCGTCGTGCTGGTCAACCTGGCGATCGACGTGGTCTACACGTTGATTGACCCGCGCATCCGATTCAGCAGGGTCGAGTCATGAGCGCCCCACCCATCGGCGAGACGCGAAGGACGAAGCTGCCATGGCACCTACCGATCGTCATTCTCTTTGCCGTGGCGATTGTAACGGTGGTGGTGATCTGCGCCGTCCTTGGGGAGAGGATCGCCCCCGATTCAGCCTTCCTCCAGCGTCTCGAGGTCGGCGATACGCCTCCTTCCGCCGCCCATATTGCCGGAACAGATCTACTCGGCCGCGATGTGCTGTCGCGCGTGATCTACGGTGCGAGAACGGCTTTGGTCGGCCCAATCGTTGTCGCCACGGGAGCTTTCGCTATCGCGACCCTGCTTGGCCTTCTTTCGGGCTATCTCGGCGGTCTGGTCGATTCAGCGATCATGCGCTGGGTGGATTTCATGTTCGCGTTGCCGGGGCCGCTCGTGGCAATTGTCGTCGTCGGCATAGTAGGAGGCGGATACTGGACTGCTGTCCTCGTCCTTGTCGTCCTTTTCACCGCCCCCGACACGCGCATCGTGCGGAGCGCGGTCCTCGAGCAGCGACCGCTTCCTTATATCGATGCCGCTCGCACTCTAGGCATCTCAAAGACGCGTATTCTGTTCGTGCACATCCTCCCGAACGTGCTGCCTATCATCCTCGCGTATGTAGTCCTCGACTTTGCCTTCGCGCTGGTCAATCTCGCCGGGCTGTCGTTTCTCGGCCTCGGCGTTCAACCAGGGGCCCCTGACTGGGGTCGGATGCTCTTTGAGAACCGCAATATCCTCTTCTCCAATCCGGTTGCGCTGCTCCTGCCTGCGGGAATGATCATCCTTACCGCGGTCAGTATGAACCTGATCGGCGACTGGCTATTCGAGCGGTTTGCGAAGTGAACACGGCCGCGACGCGCGCAGGCCAACAGGGCCCGCTCCTAGAGGTCAAGGGGCTAGCGATCGCACACGGCGCGGTGCCCATTACGACGCCCTTGGGCATAGTGGTGGAGCGGGGCGAGACTATTGCGATCGTCGGCGAATCAGGGTCTGGAAAATCGCTCACCGCACGGGCGATCGCCGGCATATTGCCGCCAGGCATAAGTGCCACAGGCGACGTCACGCTCGACGGCATCCCCCTGATGCGGCTTGCCGAGAGCGAACTCCGCAAGATCCGTGGGTTTCGTGTGTCGATGCTTATGCAGGATCCGTTCACGATGCTGAATCCGCTCATGCGAAGCGGCGACCACATCGACGAGATGCTGCGCGGCCGGCCTGAATTTGCCTCTCGCGCCGCGCGCGCGGCGGAGGTGAAACGCCGCCTCGCAGAAGTCGGCATAGTCGACGAGGATGTAGCCCGCCGCATGCCATTCCAGCTGTCGGGTGGCATGTGCCAGCGCGTCGCACTGGCCGCGGCCCTTGCTCGCGACCCGGAGTTGCTCATCGCTGACGAGCCCTCAACAGCGCTCGACGTAACGACCCAGGCGGAGATCATCAAGCTCCTGCGGCGTGTTCAGCGTGAGCGACACATGAGCCTTATTCTCATTACCCACAACCTACGGCTCGCGTTCTCGACCTGTGAGCGCATCTATGTGCTCTACGCTGGCTCGCTGCTCGAAGTCGGCAACGCCGCAGCCGTCGAGCGCCAGCCGTTTCATCCCTACACTTTGGGACTTTTGCTGTCGGAACCGCCGGCCGATATTCGCGTGCCACGGCTCGTAGCGATCCGGGGCTCCGTGCCGCTCGCTGCCGATGTGATCGACAGCTGCGGTTTTGCCGACCGTTGCGATTGGGCAAAGCAGATCTGCCGTGCCGGCAAGCCGCCGCTGGCCGCCCGCGATACGAGCCGGTTCACCGCGTGCGTCCGTCAGGAAGAGATTCAGGGCGAACTCGATACGCTACGCACGGCGGCTCTCTCCGCGGTGCCGATAGCGCCGCGCCAGGACGAAGCCGAACGGGCGCTCGTTCGAGTCGACGGCCTTGTAAAGACATTTGTCGACAGCCGCGGCCGCACGGTGCCAGCGGTGAAGGGAGTATCGCTACGCATTATGCCGGGAGAGAGCATCGGCCTCGTTGGAGAATCCGGTTCCGGCAAGACCACGCTCGGGCGCTGCCTCGTCGGCCTCGAAACGCCGACTGCCGGCGACATCCGCATCGACGGCATCGCGGCGGCGGATTTCGGCGCCATGGCGAACGCCGACCGCGCACGCATTCGGCGAACAATCCAGATGGTCTTCCAGGATCCGTATTCGACGCTCAATCCGAGGCACAGTGTCGGACGGGCGCTGGCCGAGGCGCTCGGAGCCTCGGCGGGCGAGACCGGCCCGGCAACGCCGGAACGGATCACAGCGCTACTGGCGGAAGTCGGCTTGCCGGCCGCATACGCCACGCGCCGTCCGGCATCACTCTCTGGCGGCGAACGCCAGCGAGTCGCCATCGCGCGGGCGCTAGCCGTCAAACCGAAAATCCTCGTCTGCGACGAACCGGTATCGGCCCTCGACGTCTCGGTTCAGGCGCAGGTGCTCAATCTCTTCAAACGCCTGCAGACCGAGTATAGGCTGTCATATCTCTTCATCACGCACGACCTTGCTGTCGTCCGCCAGATCGTCGAGCGCATCTATGTTCTCTATCTCGGCGAGATCGTCGAAGAGGGACCAACGGAGACGGTCATGGGCGACCCGAAGCACCCTTACACGCGTCAACTCATTAAATCGATACCCCGCTCGGCCATTCAACGTACCCTATGACACCTCATTTTGAGTATCTAGTCGAACTCGAAGAAATGGCACATAGTCGACGAGCCGTATCATCTCTTGTTCATGAATCCGGGCGAGTCGCCCGGCAGCGATTGGAGATATGTCATGCCAGCCAATTGGGATTTGATTCAGCACATTAACCCCACCGGTGAGGTCGGGTCGACGGGTCCGATGACACTCAACCCAGGCTTTGACGCCAAGTGGGTCGATGCCTGGGTTGTGCAGGGGGGGCACTTGGTGGAAGAAGTTACCCACACAGGCCCCAGTCAAAGCACCGACCAGAATGCACCCTTCGTGCTGGGGCGCTGGACTGCATCCAACCTGAAGTGGAGAAACGGAACCTTCCAGGGCAGTTATGAGCCGGCATTGGGGATCTCGATCCTGGCTTCGCGCAGCAACGGAGGGGCGCCTTATACTTACGAGTACTATTGGTGGTTTGAGATAGTCCTTCTTAAGTAGCTCTCGGTAACTGTCGAGCGAGGCATAGATGGAGGGATAAAATGGCTATCGACAAAGATTTTGTTAAGCGTTTCAAGGAGCAGATCGGTGTCCTTAAAAACATGGAGCGGGCGGTCCAAAAGGCAATCGAAAGGGCCGAAGGACGGCTCAAGCAAATTGAGGCTGGGGAACCTATAGAAAGGGTCTTTGGTCCAGAGCAAAGTCCGGCGGATCAGGGCGGTGGTGGCTAGGATCGCTCAGTGGAAGCGACCCCAAAGGCAGCCTTTCGGCTCCGTCGGGACAGCGGGACAGGTGAACTGGTTCTGGATCGGATCGAAGATGAAGTCAGCGCGGCTGAAGGTCCGTCATCGGCGTACGCAACGCGATCTCTATGGTTGCGTTACCCCGGCGAAGGACACCAGATCGGCCACTGTGAAGTTTCCAAGCGTGGAGGTGCGGGCGGCACCCTCTTGCCGCATCTCCACAGTGTCACATATTCACGAGTTTCTCTAAGCGGAGCCGCGTCGCGGCCGCGGCGACCACGTTTCCCTTCAGCTCGTAGAGATGCAGCGCTCCTGATGCAGCGGTGACCGCGTCGTCGCACCGGCGGGAGGCCTCGAGCACGTGCGACAGATCGATCAGTGCATCCGCCCGATCGTTGACGAAGTCGGTCGCCTCGGCGATCGCCACCGCCTCGCGCGCGAGCGCCTCCGCCTCCTTGATCTTCCCGCGCCGTGCGAGCGCGCGTGCACGCACGCGACGCCAGCGGACCTGCGTGATCAGGTCGCCGCTCGCAGCTAGCCGGGCGCTGAGGTCAGCCAGGTCCTCAGCCTCCTCGTCGCGTCCCTGTTCGAGGATTGTCCACGCAAGGGACGCGGCGATCGTCGAGCGGAACGCACGCTCGCCCATCTCCTCGAGCGCGCGATACCCCGCTCGCGCGCTTTTCTCAGCTGCCCCCGGATTCCCGGCAAGCAGCTCGACGACGGCTTGGTGATCGGAGGACGCTACGTAGAGCGTGAGGCCGAGGTCGGCGTAGGTGGCGTTGCTCGTCGCAAGCAGCTCGCGGGCAAACGCGAAGCGGCCGACGATTGCGTTGAGGCATGCGAGCTGGCGGAGGATTGCTGCCTCGGACTCGGGGCTCTCTCGGACCTCCTCGCGCATCGCCTCGCAACGGCGGATGCCCTCGTCGGCCGGCGTCGGCCCGAACCAGAGCGAGGATGCGATCCACGTGAGAATTTCGTGGTACTCATGCCAATCCCCTGCCCGCCGCGCGTGTGCGGCCGCGCGCTCCCACGCCGCGGCGGCGGCCGCTGCGTGGGCCTCGTTCCAAAAGAGCCAAGCCTCCAGCCGCCGTGCATGGCACAGGCCGAGATCGTCCCCGCGACGCTCGAAGACCGGGATCACCCGGGCCGTCGTCCGCGCGGCCTCCTCCAGCCCGCCCTCCTCGCCGTGGAGGAGCCGGAGGAACTGCTGTTGGACGAGCACATGCGACGCCACGCACTCATCATCCGCGGCCGCAGCCAAGCGTTCCGCGTCGTCGAGCACGCGCCCGGCCTCGGCCAGCCGCCCGCTTTCGATTAGCGCACCGCCTAGCTCAACGAGCAGCGCGATCCGCTGTGGATCGGCGGTTGGAAGTAGCCGCGAAACCCGCTCCAAGAGGCCGATCGCCGCGGGCAGGTCGCTGCGGACGAGCGCGCGCCGCCCCGCCACCTCGAGCCGCTCAGATGCCCGGGCGGCAAGCGACGCGGCGTACGCGTCGCGCGATCGAAGCGCGACACGATTCAGATAGGCCTGCTCGAGATGGTAGCCGACGATCTCCTCGAACTCGCGCCGCCGCTCCCCGGCAGTCAGCTCAAGCCAGGCGGCAAAGCGCTCGTGCAGGTCGGCACGCACGTTTTTCGACAGCGAGCGATAGGCAGCGTCGCGGATCAGGACATGGCGGAAGCCGTAGGCCTGCTCGCCGGCGAAGTCTGCCGCGGCGGGGCGGATCAGATCCCGGCGGATCAGCGCCAGTAGGCCGTCTTCGAGGCTCGGGTCGAGCGCGGGACCGGCGAGCTCGGCAACGGCGCTCCGGTGAAACACTGCGCCCTCGACCGCGGCGGTCGTCAGGATCGCGCGCTCCGCATCCGGGAGCCCCTCGAGACGAGCGGCGAGAAGCGCGTGAATCGTTGACGGGACGGGCAGTTCGGAGAGGTCGGACGAGGCGACCCAACTGTCGTCCTCGCGCTTTAACAGCTCGTCGTCGACGAGCATCGCGACGAGCTCCTCCGCGAAGAGCGGGTTTCCCTCAGCAACACGGGCGATCCGTGCTTCGGCGGCGAGCGGGAGGCCATGGAGCAGGTTCGAGATCAGCTCGCGACATTCCCCCTCGCTGAGCGGCTCAAGGGCGATCGACGTCGCTTTGAGCTTCCCGTTACCCCAGCTTGGGCGCGTGTCGAGGAGCTCCGGTCGCGCGATACAGACGATCAGGATCGGGACATCGCACGAGAAGTCGGCGAGGTGCTCGATCAGGTCGAGAAACGTCGGCTCGGCCCAGTGGATGTCGTCTACGACGATGACAAGCGGCCCTGCTCGCGCTAGCGCCTCGAACAGCTTTCGGACGGCCCAGAAGGTCTCTTCGCTCGTCCCTCCTCCGGCGCCGCCGAGCCCGACCGCCTCGGTAACGCGCTTGGCGATCAGCTGGGCCCTTTCCTCCCCGGCGAGATGCGCCGCGATCGCCACCGCCGAGTGCTCGGGGTCAAGGCCCTGCGCGCGAGTGATCTCCCGTACAATCCCAGCCAGCGGCCAGTAGGTGATACCCTCGCCGTAGGACAGGCAGCGACCGCGCAGGACCGTCGCCTCGCTGGCGAGCCCGTTCGTGAACTCCCACACGAGCCGCGACTTGCCCACACCCGCGCCGCCGAGCACGGTCAGCAGATGGCAGGCCCTATCGGCAACCACGTTGCCAAACACGGTCTCGAGTACGGCACGCTGGCGCTCGCGCCCCACGAAGGGCGAATCGAATTGGCGCGCAGGGGCGTGGGCCAAGACGTCCACCACCACAAAGGCGTGGATCGTCTCGCCGTGCTTGACCACGCGCGGCCCGCTCGGTTCGACGATGACCGCGTGGCGCACGAGCTTGTGCGTGGACTCCCCCATCAGGATCTCGTCCGCCGCCGCCGCCTCTTCAAGGCGCTTGGCCACGTTGACGACTTCGCCGGTGATGAATAGTTGTCCCTTAGTGTGTTCGCCGATGAACACCTCGCCGGTGTTGACGCCAACCCGGTGGGCCAGGCGCACGCCCCAGCTCGCTTCGAACTCGGAGTTGAGGGTGGCGAGTGTGTCGCGCATCTCAATGGCCGTTCGAACCGCGCGTAGGGCGTCGTCCTCGTGGAGGATCGGCACGCCGAATACCGCCATGATCGCGTCACCAATGTACTTTTGCACGAAACCGCCGTGCCGTCGGATGACATCGCTCAGCTCACCGAAGTAGCGCGCGAGCAGGCTCCGGAGCGCTTCCGGATCGAGGGCGAGGCCGAGCCGAGACGAGTCGACGATGTCGGTGAATAGGAACGTAACCGTCTTGCGGGCGTCCAGTGCCGGCTCCCGCTCTTTCTGCAGAGCCGCCGCCGGCGTCCGCAGCGCTTTGGGTTGGGACGCCGCGCCCTGGCCGAGGATCGCCTGCCCCTGCACGCCATGGTCGGCTCTAAACTTCATCTGAGGCCTTCCGTCCGGTTAACGCTCGGTGACAATAGCACTCGCTCCGGGCGCGCTCCAGCGGCACTCCGGGTTCTTCGATCGGCAGCCGATAGCGAAGGAGGGGACGATGAACGTCGCGCCATTGACATCGACGACCGGGTACCGCGGAATCGTTGCCGTCTTCGGGAAGTGCGGGAGACTCCGGCGGCCCCTCTCCCTGGGCGACAAGCCGCGCCGGCCGCCTGTGAGATGCGCTGGATGTCTCCCGGTCGGGCTTTCACGCCCGGCTCAACCGCAGCCCCAGCGCTCGTTCACGGGGACGAAGTGCTGGTGACGGCGATCGATCGCAGCTTCGAGAGCAGTGACCGCTCCGCCTCGGGTCCAGGATGGTGAAAGGCCTCTCCAATGCCCATGAAGCGCTTATCGAACAGTTCACATCACTCAACGATATGTGGCAGCGGGCTGGCGTGCCGGTTCCCGCCCTGGAGCGGCTTGCCGAGGCTGACGCTTTCCGGCCGGCGCTCGGCCTCGTACGACGCGAGGCAATCTGGTCGCTGAAGGGCTTACGGGATGTGCACCGCCGCTGTTCACGCTCACAGCTGCGTCGGAGCGTGTTGCGAAGACGGTCGGTCTCATTCTGCGCGCGGATCTGCAGCGCCGCCGTCATCACCTGCGGCCCGGCAGCGCCAAGGGTATCATGTTCATCACGCTGGAGGACGAAACGGGTATCGCCAATTTGGTGGTCTGGCCGACAATCTTCGAGAAGCATCGCCGCATCATCCTGTCTGCCGGCATGTTCGCCGTGAAGGGCCGCATCCAGCGAGGGCGAGGTCGCGCATCTTGTCGCCATTACCTGACGGATCTGTCGGCCGAACTCGCCAGCTAGGTCAGGACTCATTGATCCAGAAGATGAAGGCAGCGGCGAAGGCGATTGCGGACAGGAAGGTGTGAGCGCATCGGTCGTATCGGGTGTGGATGCGTCGCCAGTCCTTGAGGCGGGCGAACATGTTCTCGATCCTGTGGCGCTGCCTATAGAGCAGCGGATCATAGCTGTGCTGGACACGGTGCTTGGCATGAGGCGGGATGCAGGGCGTGATGCCCTTGCCGATGAGCGCCTCGCGGAAGCCAGTGGAACTGTAGGCCCGATCGGCCAGCAGATGGCGGGCGGGAGGGAGTTCCTCGAGCACGGCGGCAGCGGTTCTGTGATCGTTGGCCTGGCCTTCGCTCAGGTGTAACAGTAACGGGCGTCCACGGTCGTCGCAGACCACCTGTAGCTTGGTGGTCAGACCGCCTCTGGTGCGTCCGATACATCGGGGTAGAGCCCCTTTTTGAGCAGGCTGGCTGCCGTGCGATGTGCCTTGAGGTGGGTGGCGTCGATCATCAGCCTGTCGGTGCCGCCGCCACGTGCAGCCAACTCGGCCAGGATGCGGTTGAACACGCCCAGCCGGCTCCAGCGGATGAACCGGTTGTAGATCGTCTTGTGCGGGCCATAGGCGGCCGGCACATCTCGCCAGCGCAGACCGTTACGGATCACGAACAGGATGCCGCTCAGCACCCGTCGGTCATCGACCCGAGGCACCCCGTGCGACCGTGGAAAGAACGGCTCGATCCGCCGCATCTGCGCCGGAGACAGGAGCAACAAATCACCCATGGTGGCCACCTCCAGCCACCTTGAATCACTGCCGCTCCTTCAATTCAACAAATTAATGGGTCCCGACCCTAGCTAGACAATTATCAAAGCGTCTTCTCCACCTCTGCGGCGGGTATGATGGCTTTTAGTGCGTCAGGTTCTGATGTCTTTTCCATTGTGTTTATGCTCACATGCGGCCACCGGATCGGTCCCGGCATTCCGTCTCGCCGCGCAAAGAAGTCCAGCAGCACAATCTGCAGATATTGCATGATCAGGCGAGGATTACCGCACGCGTCGGTTTCTTGCAGTTCGCAAATCCAGAACGTCGATATCATTTCTGCGGCGTTGGCTTGCCTGACGATGAACGGGATATTGACGATGCCCCCCGTTTCGATCCTCGTGCTGACCTCCAGCTTCGTCGTCCGCTTCACGGTGCCCGGTATGGCGCCGACCAGAAGCTTGTGCGGTTGCGTCGGGTCGAAGACTCCATTGAATGGATTTGCGTGAAAGTGAGCGTACGGGGCCAGATAAGGGTTGGTGAGAGCTTGGTTGACACCGATCGGGAGCCCGTTGATCGCCGGGATCGTGGGGGGCAGGACGGAGAGAGTGCCTGCGCCAAGTGCAAGCAGGGAATCGCCGTGCGGTATCGTACCCAACCGAGAAATATTGCTGTGCGGTTCGGCTTCATTGGTCATGAAGAGCCATAGACCGGGCTCATGATGGATGGTTGTGTACGGATCGCCTGCCAGACCGCTAGCCGGAAAATCATCAGCGTCGATCTGTTCGATCCGCTGCTCATAGTCCAGCGCTACTACAATCTGGTCAGTATTTAGAGAAGGAGCACCGCGTTGGATGCCTCGGTTCTTGACCCCCTTGTCCACGAGAGTGAACTTCAGCACCTCATTGTACTGGTTCACCAACAGCCGATAGTCTATGCTGCTGGTATTGGATGCAAAGGGAAGTGCGATTGCGTTCCAACCGCGCCCCAACAGGTCAGGCGCGTTACTCCAAGTCCCTGGAAGGAGTTGCAGTATACCAAGATCGGGATCCCCGGTGCTCGAAACCTCGATATGCCGAGGTTGATACTTAAGTTGATCCAATCTTTCTACTGAGACCATGCCCCTCTCCAATAGTATATTGGTTTTTCAGAGATCCAAAAGTAATGTCCATGAATTACAGAATACATGGTGAACTTCAACCATTAGAATTGATGACATAACAAACATACTTCACGGAATAAACGTATGCCGTGAATGCGCAAGAATAGAATGTGGTGTACAACGGTTGTATGCTATTTTCAAGTGACTATTTCCAATACGTCATTTGGTTTCGCTAGATCGAAGCCTTGCTGACTAGACAGCGCTCGGCTGGGCGGAAGCCTCATAGACTCGATTGCCGAAGCCATACTTTGAAGCGATATATGCCTGTAGCCACTCGCGGCCCGACCGTCGCTATGTCCCTGGATTGCATCCGCGACGCTATCTGGAATCCCGATTCTCGCCGCTTCAGATTTGAACCAATGACGGAGGGCATGATTAGGAGCCTTCCGCGGATCGGTGAAACCGTTCTCGCGGATCCAAGCCGCAAGCCGGTTTGACAAACCCTTGGATGCGTGCTTGCGCTTAGGGTCTCCGGATGTCCGGTTGTAGAACAGGGGACCGTCACCGCGTGACTTCACGAAATCCAGGAAGCCGTCGGCGATCAGCTTCGAGTGAGTGGGGACGTAGCGTTCGCTCTCCACGTTCTTGATGCTTCCGCCGTCGATGGCAGGCGCGATCTTCACGACATAGATGCCTTCGAGTTCGAGAACATGACTTCCGTGCAGCTGCGCGACCTCACCAATGCGGGAGCCGGTCGAAACCGCAAGCCAAGGCAACCAACGCTTCCACGGCTCCGTTGCCGCCGAGGCCAGTTCCAAGATGCGCGCGACCTCTGCATTGTCATAGCCGAGCATCTTTTTGCCCGCCTTGGCCTTGCGTGCGACCTTGACGCCCTCTGCTGGATCGTTTTCCGCCAGCTTGTTGGCTACGGCGAAGCGGAACAGCACGCGAGCGCAAGCCAGGTACCCGTTGCCGATCGTCTTGGCGGATTTTCCGGATTTTACGAGCTTGTCCTTCCAAGCGACGATGTCGTCGCTGTCGATGGAGCGGATGTCGGCCGCCTTCCGCCCGAGGTGCGCCTTCAGGTTCTTGACTACGCCGCGCCAGGTGGAAAGCGTGCTTGCACTGGGATCGCCTTCCTGCTCCCAGCGCTGGAAGAGCTCGTCGAGCGAGATTTGGGGCGCAAGGACACCGCTCTGACCGAACAAATGCGGCTCGTTGGTAGAGCGTCCGGCGCCAGCGTGTTCGACCGCGAGGCGCGGAAACTCATGGAAGGCGATATCCTCCTCCGCTGCCTGAAGGATTCGAAGCTCTTCCGCCAGAAGGAGCCGCGCAAAGACGATTCTCGGCCCGCTGGCCAACTGCGGATACAGCGTCGATGCGAGGGGTATGAACTCGGCAAGGTTGCCGGTCACGCGCATTCTCACCAGGTCATTGATGCGTTTGCGCAGCCGGAATCTCTGCAGGAAGCGATGACCGCCTCAAGGTCGCCTTCCGCAACCAGTCGATCGTAATGCGTAAAGTCATCCGCATTGTCGGCAGGCGATGGCAGTGGAGTCAGTTCGCCACTCCGCAGGCGACCGGGGTCACGGGTCGCGAGTTCAAAGAGCGTGACTTGGTCGATGATCACCTGATCGGCAACCTCGTTCGCGTGCTCCCTTGCTCGCTCCATGAGCTCTGCACGGCCGGGACACGACGGAAGGGCGGGATTCGCTGAAGGATTCTGCTGCCGAAGTCGCTCGAACTTCTCCTCCAGTTCGAGTGTCTTACGAGCCAGCCTGGACCTGGCGATTTTTGGATCTCTGGTACGCAACGAGCTAACAACCGACGTTTTTCCAAACGCGTGCGCTACGTCGGCGGGAACCCAAAGCCGGCAATAATACACGCCGGCCCGAAGCATAATTCGCTCAGGCGTTTTCGCCATGCGATCTAACCCAACTGCTACAATCCCTGTCGCAACTGGGCCAAATTTTAGAGCAGGTTCAAAAAGAAAAACGGAATCAACCCTTTAGGGGTTGATGGTGCCCAGAAGAGGACTCGAACCTCCACTCCTTGCGGAACACGGACCTGAACCGTGCGCGTCTACCAATTCCGCCATCTGGGCTGGTGCGGGCTCTTTAGGCGGGCAAACGGTGAGTGTCAACGCGCTTTTTTGAAAGCTGCCCCGCCGGCTCAGCCGGCCAGCACTTCCTTGGATGCCACCGTCGAATCGGCGTTGAGCCTGTAGATGACCGGCACGCCGGTGCCGAGCTCCAGCCTGACGATCTCCTCGCCCGACTTGCCGTCCAGCGCCATGATCAGCGCGCGCAGCGAATTGCCATGCGCCGCGACCAGGACTGTGCCGCCGCGCAGCACATGCGGCTGCAGGTCGTGCAGATAATAGGGCCAGACGCGCGCGCCGGTGTCCTTCAGGCTTTCGCCGCCGGGCGGCGGCACGTCGTAGGAGCGGCGCCAGACATGCACCTGCTCCTCGCCCCATTTCTGGCGCGCGTCGTCCTTGTTGAGGCCGGAGAGATCGCCATAGTCGCGCTCGTTCAGCGCCTGGTCGCGAATAGTCTCGAGATCGCTCTGGCCGACGGCGTCGAGAATGTGCTGGCAGGTCTTCTGCGCCCGGATCAGCGACGAGGTGAAGGCGATGTCGAATTTCATGCCGCGCGCCTTCAGCTTGGCGCCCGCCTCCCTGGCCTCGGCGTGGCCCAATTCGGTCAGGTCGACGTCGCGCCAGCCGGTGAAAAGGTTCTTCAGGTTCCATTCGCTCTGGCCATGGCGCACGAGCACGAGAGTTCCCGACATTTTTGCTCCTTAGGTTTGGTGGATGAGATCGTCTCAGGCGAGTCCGAGCACGTCGCGCATCGAATACAGACCCGGCTTCCTGCCGCGCGCCCACAGTGCGGCCTTGACCGCGCCGCGGGCGAAGATCGCCCGGTCCTCGGCGTGATGGGCAAGCGTGATGCGCTCGCCGGTGCCGGCCAGCACGACACTGTGGTCACCGACCACCGAGCCGCCGCGCAGCGTGGCGAAGCCGATCGAGCCGGTCTTGCGCACGCCGGTATGGCCGTCGCGCGACCGCACGCTGTTCCCGTCAAGATCGATGCCGCGCCCGGCGGCGGCGGCTTCACCGAGCAGCAGTGCCGTGCCCGACGGCGCGTCGACCTTGTGCCGGTGGTGCATTTCCAGGATCTCGATGTCGAAATCGTCGGCATCGAGCGCGCGCGCCGCCTGCTCCACCAGCACCGCCAGCAGATTGACGCCGAGGCTCATATTGCCTGACTTGACGATCGTCGCGTGGCGCGCCGCCGCCGCTATCTTTGCATTGTCGTCCGCCGAGCAGCCGGTGGTGCCGATGACATGGGCGACGCGCGCCTGCGCCGCATAGCCGGCGAATTCGACGGTCGCCGCCGGGCTGGTGAAATCGAGGACGCCGTCGGCCCTGGCGAAAGCCGGCAGCGGATCGTCGCCGATCACCACGCCGATAGTGCCGATGCCGGCCAGTTCGCCGGCATCCTTGCCGAGATGCGGCGAGCCGGCCCGCTCGATCGCGCCGGCGACGCGGGCGCCCGGAATGGTGTGGATGGCGCGGATCAGCGCCTGGCCCATGCGACCGGCCGCGCCGACCACCACCAGGTCCATTTCACTGACGGGCGGGTCGTTTGTGGCCGTACCGCTCATAAATTTCTCCCGATCGCTTTTTTCGCGCGCCGCAGCAGAGTTTGGATTGGCTTGCCGTCGTCGACAAGCCCCAACCCCTTGTTGCCCTGCACCCGGTGGAACCGGGCATAGACGCTGTGCGGGTCGGCCATCAGCGAGGCATGCGTGCCTTGCTCGACCAGCCGGCCCCGTTCCAGCACGATGATATGGTCGGCATTGACCACGGTAGACAGCCGGTGCGCAATGACGATGGTCGTGCGCCCCGCCATGATCTGGGTCAGCGCCTGCTGGACGCGCGCTTCCGCTTCGTTGTCGAGCGCCGAGGTCGCCTCGTCGAGCAGCAGGATCGGCGCCTGCCGCACGATGGCGCGAGCGATCGACAGGCGCTGGCGCTGGCCGCCCGACAGCGTCAGGCCGCCTTCGCCGACAGGGGTGTCATAGCCCTGCGGCTGCTGGCGGATGAAGCCATCGGCCTCGGCCTGTTGCGCGGCCAGTTCGATCTCGGCGTCGCTGGCGCTCAGCCGCCCGTAGCGAATGTTGTCGCGAATGCTGCCTTCGAACAGATAGGGCTGCTGCGAGACATAGGCGATGCAGCGGCGCAGCGACTGCTTGGTCACTTCTAAAATGTCCTGGCCGTCGACCTCGATGCTGCCCGCCTCGACATCGTAAAAACGCTGCAGCAGCGCCACCAGCGTCGATTTGCCGGCGCCCGAGGCGCCGACGATGGCCGTCATCTTGCCGGCGGCGGCAACGAAGCTGAGATCCTGCAGCACCGGGGCGTCGGCGACATAGCCGAACGACACATTGTTGAAGCGCACCTCGCCCCGGGTGATCTTCACTTCGGCCGCGCCGGGCGCGTCGCCCTGCTGCGGCTCGAGGTCGAGCAACTCGTAGATCATGCGCGCATTGACCAGCGCCCGTTCCATGCCGACCTGCATGCGCGCCAGCCGCCGGGCCGGGTCGTAGGCAAGCAGCAGTGCGGTGATGAAGGAAAAGACAGCACCGGGCGGCTGGCCGCCGACGGCTGCCCGGTAGCCGGAATAGGCGATGACGCCGGCGACGGCGAAACCGGCCAGCATGTCGGAGATCGGCGATAACCGTTCCGAGACGCGGGCGATGCGGTTTGCCCGCTGCTCGGCGCTGGCGACAAGATCGCTGATGCGGCGCGACAGCTCGTCCTCCAGCGTGAACGCCTTGACGATGGCGATGCCTTGCGTCGCTTCCTGCATGGCGCCGATCAGCCGCGCGTTTATCTGCACGGCTTCGCGAGTGGCGCGCCTTATCCTGCGGGTCAGGTAGACGACGGTGTAGATCAGCGGCGGCCCGATCAGCAGCGACATCAGCGACAGCATCGGATCCTGCCAGATCATGACGCCGATCAGCGCGATCAGCGATACGGCGTCGCGTGCCAACGACGTCAGCGTCATCGACAGCAGGTCGCGGATGCCGTTGACGTTCTCGTTGATCTGGGCGGCCAGCCGTCCCGAGCGCGTGTCGTTGAAGAAATTGATGCCGAGCTTCATCAGATGGGCGAAGATGCGGCGCTGGTAGCGCGCCACCAGATTGTTGCCGATCCTGGCCAGCGTCACCGCCTGGCCGTAGGTGGCCAGCCCGCGCAGCATGAAGGCGCCCAGGATCAACAGGCAGATCAGCGCGATCAGATCGCCGCGCTGCTGGTAGAATATCTGGTCGACGACATCCTTCATGATCCAGGCGGTGAAGGCGGTCGTGGCCGCAACCATCACCAGGCACAGAACGGCCAGAACATAATACCAGCGATAGTCGCGGCCGTTCTCGGCGAGGATGCGGCGGATCACCGCCACGACCTCGCCGGGCCGGGCTTTGGCTTGGTGGTTTGGGGCTTGGTTCAAGTCGGGATCGTTCCGTGATGTCGGTCCGGCTCCGCGGCCGGGTTAATTCGGCAATCCTCTTAGCGCCCCGGTGCCGGCTTGCCTATGGCCGAGGCCGGCAAAAACTCTGTGGGGTCACGCCCGCCAGCGTCGCCCCGCCGTCTGGACGCCGAACAGCGATGGGTTTCTGGCATAGGCGGCAAGGCCGGAAAGCGCTGCCAGCGGATGGGTGATCACATAGACCGGCATGGTGCGCATCAGCTCGCTGTGCGGCGCCTTGTCCTCGAAGGCGGCGCGGAAATTGCCAGTTTTCAGCGCCGGCAGGATTTTCTGCGCGATGCCGCCGGTCAGGAAGACGCCGCCGCGGCTCATGAACACCAGCGCAAGGTCGCCGGCGGTGCGCCCCAGGCAGGTGACGAACAGCGACAGCGCTTCCTCGGCCACCGGATCCGACTTCGCCAGCGCCGCGGCGGTGACCTCGGCCGGCGTGGTCAACGGCGCCGGCTTGCCGTCCGCCTTGGCCACCGCCCGGTAGGCATTGACCAAGCCGCGCCCGGACAGGATCTGTTCGCCGGAGATTCTGCCCTCGAGCTTCTCGATATGCGCAAACACCTGGAAATCGCGCGGCGAACGCGGCCCGAGATCCATGTGACCGCCCTCGCCGGGCACCGGTATCCAGTGGTTCAGCGCGTGCACCAGGCCGGCGACGCCAAGCCCGGTTCCGGGGCCAAGCACCACGCGCCCGGCATTGGGCTCCGGCGCATCGCCGCCGATCTTTTCCATATGCTCTTCGCCGAGTGCCACGACGGCCAGCGCTTGCGCCTCGAAATCATTGAGCACCACGACGTCGCCGAGGCCGAGGCTGGCAAACATTTTTTTCGGCTTGACGATCCACGGGCAGTTGGTGAGCGGGATCTCGTCGCTGTCGACCGGGCCGGCCACCGCCAGCACGGCGGAGTTGGGCCGCACCGACGAGCGGTCGAGCACCGCCGCCTGGATCGCTGAGTCGATGGTGTTGAAATTGGCGGTCTGGACGATCTGCGGTTCGGTTGGTTCCGAATCCGCGTCGAGCACCATCGAAAAGCGCGCATTGGTGCCGCCGATGTCGCCGATCAGGACCGGAAACTGCAGCACTGTGTCGTCGTCGCCTGGCATGCTCTCGTCCGTCCCGGTTCCCAGTGGCGTTCCGCCGTTCTTTTGTTGACTAGCGCATGACCCGGGAAAGGGAAAGTCGCTTCAGGGTCAGTTCCGGAGCAACCTCATTCAGCGGGCGCCGCCCCTCACCTGCCTGCCGGCATCCTCTCCCCGTATAGTGACGGGAAGAGGGACGCTCTCATCGATGGTTTCGCCAATCTCCAACGCTGCAAGAACGGCGCCAAGGCAGCGGCCAGCCCTTTCTCCCCGTCACTATACGGGGAGAAATGCCCGGCAGGGCAATGAGGGGCGGCGCCGACCGCAACAGTTGGTTGTCTCCAACATTAGCTGGCCTCAGTACCCCGGCCGGGGTCGCGGCAGCGGAATGCCGATCTCGGGCGTTTCGGCGTAGGCGTTGGCCGTGGCCGGGAGGGCTGCCGCGCCGCTTGCCGATGCCCGCGCCGGCGACGGAGCCTTGGTGAGAACTGGTGCAGCCGCGACCGGCACGCCGTCCTCGCCATAATAGTCGCCATAATAGGTGACCGCCTCCGCCGAAGCCGGATTTGGCCCGTCGAGCACGGCCTGGCATGCTGCGGGCAGGCTCGCCATCGTCATCAGGTCGCGCGCTTTCGGCCTGTCCGGGTTCTTGTTGGGGCGCCACGGCTCCTCGGTGAACCACCATGCCAGCGACTGGTCGCAGCCGTCGCCTGGCGCGGTGTTTTCCTGCGCCTTGCATTTGGGCGAGCCGGGCTGGCAGCCGATGCGGATGTGGAAGTGATAGTCGTGGCCCCAGAACGGCCTGACC
The DNA here is from genome assembly GCF_055811535.1 of Mesorhizobium sp. WSM4816. Taxonomy (NCBI): domain Bacteria; kingdom Pseudomonadati; phylum Pseudomonadota; class Alphaproteobacteria; order Hyphomicrobiales; family Phyllobacteriaceae; genus Mesorhizobium; species Mesorhizobium sp. WSM4816. The sequence goes on from NZ_JBVVQR010000026.1 coordinate 30,320, forward strand.
TTGCGCAGCCATCCACGGTCGCCTTTCACCGTGTCGCAGAGCTTCTTCTTGATGCCGGGATTGACCAGGATTCGCTCGACTTCCGCATAACTTGCCGCGCGCTTCAGCAGCCGCGTATGCTCCGGTGCCCAGAGCGCATCTTTCACCAAATGGGTCTTTTCGTCGACAAGCAAGGTGGCGCTCATGTTTTCGCGCTGCTCGAGCGAAAGCTTGCGGTCGGGCATTGGCGTCAGCCAGATGTCGGCGTCGAGGCCGATCTGGTGCGAGGCATGGCCGGTCAGCATCGGGCCGCCTCGCGGCTGCGAAATGTCGCCGACCAAAAGGCCGGGCCAGCCATCGGCCGCGGCGTCGCGCGACAGTTTCTCGATCAGCGCGATCATCGTCGGATGGCCCCAGCGGCGGTTGCGCGAAGGCCGCATCACCTCCCATTTCGGGCCGTTCAGGGGCATGGCGACGCCGCCGGCAAAGCAGCCCTTGGAATAAAAACCGATCGACTGCGGCGCAGCCACGGCCGGCAGCTTTTTGGCGCCGAACAGGTTTTTCGCCAGCTCTTCGGCCGTCGCAGGTCGCGCTGCAAGCCCCGCCAAGGCGAGGACGGCGAGTGCTGCTAATGCATGTCGCCCAAAAGTGCGCAGCGGTTTTGGGACAACGACATGCATAAACAGAGATCTAAAGCGCGTTGCGACGCGCTTTAGCAGCAGCGATTTGCCGGGCAATGGTCGCTTCAACATCGTCATGAAAGCAGAACCCCTCTGCAAATTGGGTTGAATCATAGCACGCCCGGCGCGCGATTTCGATCACGACCGCTTCATCGGGCTGCGCGCCTCGCCGTCTCGCCAGTTGCCCAAAACCCACATATGGTCGAAGGCCGACCGGTAGTCGGGAAAGCGGAAGCGATAGCCGGCCGCCTTGATCGCCGTGTTGGCGACACGCTTGTTCTCGCCATAGAAGGACCGCGCCATGGGCGAAAGTTGGGCGGTCTCGAACGGAATTTCTGGCGGCGGTGTGACGCCCATCAGCCCTGCGGCATAGGTGACGACGTCCTGCGGCGGCGCCGGCAGGTCGTCGGTGACGTTGAAGATGCCGCCGCTGGTGTGCTTGAGCAGATGCCAAAGCGCCCCCGCAATGTCGTCGCAATGGATGCGGTTGAACACCTGGCCGGGCTTGACCAGCCGCCGCGCGGTGCCGTTTTCCAGATTGACCAGGGCATTGCGGCCCGGCCCGTAGATGCCGGAAAGCCGCAGGATCGCCACCGGCCGGGCGATGTCTCGACCCAGCTTTAGCCAGTCCTGCTCGGCGGCGACACGCAGCATCGAGCGCTTCGACAGCGGCCTGCATTCGGAGGTCTCGTCGACCCAGCCGCCGCCATGGTCGCCGTAGACGCCGACGGTGGAGAGATAGGCGATGCATTCGAGCGCCGGCATCTTCGCGATTGCCTGGCGCGCCGCATTCAGCACCGGGTCGCCGGCCTCTTCCGGCGCCACCGAGACGACGAGGTGGGTTGTTTTCTCGAGCGCGTCGCTGATTTCAAGCGTCAGCGCGCCATCGAAAAGCAGCGGCTGGATTCCGGCTTGCCGCAGCGCTTCGAATTTCTCCGCTGCGCGTGTCGTGCCAAGGATCGTGCCGGCATCCTTGCTGGCGCGGGCAAATGCCTTGCCCGAATAGCCGGCGCCGAAAATGAGGATCTGCTTCTCGCTCATGCATGCGCCTCGATCTGGTTTGCCAGCGCCAGGCGCCATTCGCGTCGCACGGCCTCGTCGCCTTCGGCCTTCACCGCAGCAGTGGCCGATTTGGCGAAATCCGAAGTCGGCACAAGCCGTGACAGCGCCCAAACCGCTGCGCCGCGCACCAGCGGCGAGGTGTCACCGAGCAGCGCACGCACGGCGTTGCCGAGCGAGGGTTCGCCGGAATTGCCGGCGGCGATCAGCACATTGCGGACAAAGCGGTCGCGACCGATGCGCTTGACCGGCGAACCGCTAAAGAACGACCGGAAGGAAGCGTCGTCGAGCGCCAACAGATCGGCGAGCGGCGGCTCGCGCAAGTCCGCGCGGGCGACGAGCTTTGCCTCGGACGCTGCCCGGGCAAACTTGTTCCATGGGCAGGCGGCCAGGCAATCGTCGCAGCCATAGATGCGGTTGCCGATTTTTTCACGGAACTCGAGCGGGATCGGCCCCTTGTTCTCGATGGTGAGGTAGGAGATGCAGCGGCGCGCATCGAGCCGGTAGGGAGCCGGAAAGGCGTCGGTCGGGCAGACGTCGAGACAGGCGCGGCAGGAGCCGCAATGGTCGTCTTCGGGCGTATCGGCTGCAAGCTCGGCCGTCGTGAAGATGGTGCCGAGGAACAGCCAGGAGCCGTGCTCGCGGCTGACCAGATTGGTGTGCTTGCCCTGCCAGCCGAGGCCGGCGGCTTCTGCCAGCGGCTTTTCCATCACCGGGGCGGTGTCGACGAACACTTTTACGTCGCTCCCAGAGTGAGCCACGATCTTGCCGGCGATCTCTTTCAGCCGGCCCTTCATCACATCGTGATAATCGCGGTTCTGCGCATAGACGGAGATCGCGCCGCGCTGGCGCTTGCCCAGCACCGCGCGCGGGTCGTGGTCCGGCCCGTAGTTCATGGCCAGCACGATGATCGAGCGAACCTCGGGCCAAAGCGCCATCGGCTCGGCACGGCGTTCGAGCGTCTCGGCGATCCAACCCATCGAGCCGTGGAAGCCGTCGGCGACGAATGCGGCAAGCCGGGCCGGCGCCTGCGGGATGGCATCGGGCGTGGTGACGGCAACGGCATCGAAACCGGCGCGCCGCGCCTCGCGGTCGATCAGCGCGCGCAAGTTTTGCGCTCTAGAAATCGAGGTCCGCATAATGTGACACCGGCGACAGGCCGCGCACCCGGTCGGACAAAAGCGGCCGGAACGATGGCCGTGATTTCACCCGTGCATACCATTCGCGCGCGGCAGCGTGTTCGCGCCAGTCGATCTCGCCGAGATAGTCGAGCACGGACAGCGCAGCCGCAGCCGCGAGGTCGGCATAGGTGACCTTGCTGCCGGCCAGCCAATGGCGGGTGCCGGCCAGCCAGTTGGTGTATTTCATGTGCTGGCGGATGTTGGCGCGCGCGGCGCGGATCGCCGCCGAATCGGGCGAGCCGCCGCCCGCCGTTTCCGGCATGATCGGCTTCAGCACGCGCTCGCGCACCAGGTGCCGCGTCACCTCGCTATCGGCCTTGCTGAGATACCAGTCGGTCAGCCGGCGGATTTCGGCGCGCTCCATCGGGTCCTCGGCGAACAGCCGCTTGTCGCGCTTGAGCACGCCACGCGTCTCGTCGAGATATTCGCCGATGACCATGGCGCCGACGATCGGCACGTCGCCCTCGGCAAGCAGGATCGGCAGCGTGCCGGCCGGGTTCAGCGCCAGGAACTCCTTGCGCCGCATCCACGGCTTTTCCTCGATCAGCGCCAGTTCCTCGCCATACTCGCCGAAAGCGAGGCGAACGAAGCGGCAGGTGGCGAACATCGGGTGGTGGAAAAGCGTCAGCATGGTCCCGCGATAATAGAGCGCACTGGCAAATCGCCGGCTGCGCCGGTAAGTCTTGGCCGCCCCGATTCAGGGGGCCGCCCCGATTCAAAGGGCCGTCAGGGTGCTGCGACCTATAGGAGGAGTTCCGCGCCATGACAAGCAAGCCGTTCTTCCAAGCTCTCACTCGAACGCCGAGGTTTCCATGGAAAGCCAGACCATTGTCGAAGCGCTGCTGCTCGGCATGATCGAGGGCATGACCGAGTTCATTCCGGTCTCGTCGACCGGCCATATCCTGCTTGCCGGTCATTTTCTCGGCTTCCATTCGACCGGCAAGGCCTTCGAGATCCTGATCCAGCTCGGCGCCATACTGGCGATCCTCAGCGTCTATTTCCATCGCCTGTGGCAGATGCTGGTCGACCTGCCGCGTGATCGGGTGACGCGGCATTTCGTTCTCGGCATCCTCGTCGCCTTTCTGCCGGCGGCCGTCATCGGCGCGCTGGCGCATGGCTTCATCAAGACGGTGCTGTTTGAATCGCCGAGGCTGATCTGCGTCATGCTGATCATCGGCGGCCTGGTCCTGCTGTGGGTGGATCGCTTCAAGCCGAAGCCGCTCTATCACAACGTCGAGCGGTTTCCGCTCCGGCTCTATCTGCAGATCGGACTGTTCCAGTGCCTTTCGCTGATCCCCGGCACGTCGCGTTCCGGTTCGACGATCGTCGGCGCGCTGCTTCTGGGCGTCGACAAACGCGCGGCTGCGGAATTCTCCTTCTTTCTCGCCATGCCGACGATGGTCGGCGCCTTCGCCTTCGACCTGTTCAAGAACCGCAATGTGCTGACCAGCGCCGATCTGCCCATCATCGCCGCCGGTTTCATCGCCGCCTTCGTCGCGGCGCTTATCGTCGTGCGCTTCCTGCTCAACTACGTCTCGCGCCACGGCTATTCGCTGTTCGGCTGGTGGCGGCTGGTTATCGGCACCGTCGGCCTGGCGGCGCTGTTCGTCCGGGGATGAGGCGGCACGCTTATTTTGTCGCCAAGGGCTCTATTTGTTCGTTTGGCCTACCAATGTCGGCTGATGGTGGGGGACGACCAGCGTAGACCCGCCCCTCCAACCCAAGCCGTCATCGCGGGGTCGTTCTCACCCGCTTGAATGCATCTGATGGCCGAATCGACTGTGTTCACCACTCTTCAGAACTTTTTCACGCCGATATCATGACTTCGAACGAGCCCTCGCGTCCTCTCTCCCACGACGTTCCCACACGGTTCGGGCGTCGAACTGAGGAGATAAAGGATGATCAACCGCATCTTGGGAGTTCTCGTGATCGGCGCCGCGACCACCGCGTCCGCTGGTGATGGTCTGAGCCGCCACATTCTCGAACGGGCAGCAAGCTGTTGGCCTACGCAGACGGCGATGCGCGGGATCAGCTTCAGTGCAGATGTCCGCGTCAGTTTCACCCGCGAGGGTCAAGTCAGTGCCATCCAGATCATCGACGTTGCGCCGCAGACCGAGACGTACAAGGGCTTGGCCAGGGATTTCGCGGACGCATTGAAGCGTTGTGGCCCGTACGCCACCGAAGGCATGAGCGAAATGAACCTCAATCTCTCATGGCCTCTGTAAACGCAGCGAAGTGCTGCTACTTCGCGACCGAGAATTCGTAACGCTTGACGCGAGACATAAGTATGTATTCGTTCGGGGCTCCGGGCGTGACGCTCAGGTTGCGGAAGACGGCGCCACAGCCCGTCAGTTTACGCGGATAAGCGGTGCACAGGCTATCGCCCTGCACCCACATTCGACCGGTCACGACCTCCTCACCAACTGTTCGGGTCACGCTGCCGTCTGCCGCAATCACAGCATGGTAAGCCAAGACATCGGGCAGAACCTGGCGTCCCGTCAGCTCGTGTCCGATCATGAGATTGCCGATGTCGACGCCATTCATCCGTTCAGCGGATTCGGGTTCCATTCCGGCAGGAAGCTCAGAAACCCCTGCCTTCCTCAAGCCATCGAGCAGGCGAACGATATCTTCCTGTCGCTTGTAGACGAAGAACTGCTGCGCGATCAGCAGGTTCGGCTGACCCTCCTGCCTTTCCGACAGCACGCTTCGGAGCTGCTCCAGGGCTGAGGCCGCTTCCGGCAGGCGATCGAGATGCGCAAGCGCTGCGACAAGAACATGCAGGCCGTAGAACTTCGTCCAGGGATTGGGCGACCGAACATCGACCTGCTCAAGCTGCGCGACCGCCTCCTCGTAGCGGCCCTGGCCGAACGCCGCCAAGCCAGCCTGATAGTGTCGCCACTCCGTCCACCCGGGATCGACGCGTAGGGCCGCCTCGAGAAAGGTTCGCCCCTCAGCCGGCCTGCCGTTGAAGATGAGGGCCTGGCTCAGCCCTTCGTAGGTCCAGGAATCGCTCGGGTCGAGCGCTATCGCCTTTTGCAGGGCAGCCACCGCCTCGTCGGACCTATGCTCCCGGACCAGAAGCTCGGAAATCAGCTGATAGTAACCGGGCGACGGATTTCCGGCAGCGATGGCCAGATTGCCGTAGAGCTCGTCGTCGATCTCGGTCCAACCAAGCCCTAGGGCCTGTCTCCTCGCGTCGTCGGCATCCCAGTGGAGCCATGCCAATTCCGCGGCCGCCGCGCCGAAATCGGCATCCAGCGCCAGGGCCTGGCGCAGGTAGCGAGATGCGTCCACGGTGCCTGATGGCGTATCCGTTCGTCGCGCCTCGATAGCGCGCCGAAAAGCCTGGTAAGCTTCCGGATCGTCAGTATCGCCGGACACGGCCAGGTTTGCTTTTCCCGGGACGAGCTTTAGCTGCAGCGCGGCGACAATCTGACCGGTCACCTTGTCCTGGAGCTTGAACACATCGCTGAATGGACCTTCGAACCGCTCGGCCCAGATCTGGCCAACCGTCGAGGCATCGACCAAGTGCGCATTGATGCGCACTTCATCGCCGAGACGTCGAACCGAGCCCTCCAGCAGGTAGCGGACGCCGAGCTCTTTCGCGATCTTCGCCGGCGGCAGACCGCTGTTGCGATATGCACGCGCGGCATTGTGCGAGACGACGAACAGGCCGGGAACGCGCGCCAGCTCTGTCGTCAGATCGTCCGCGAAACCGTTGGCAAGATAGGCCTGCTCCTCGGCTTCGCTGAGATTTGCGAACGGCAGAACCGCGATCGAGAGCGAGGTCGGCACTCCCGTATCAAATGTAGGCATCCAGACGAACGCCGCGACTGCGGCAATGATTGCCAGTACAGCGCTTACAAATATCAGGCTTCGCCGGCTTTTGGTCTCGTGCTGGCCAGGAGAGGCAGTGCCGTGAACCTGCGGGTAGCGATCGTGAGGTATGCCGGGCGCTTGGCTTTCGGGGACAAAGCGATATCCCCGTCGCGCGACTGTCTTGAGCAGGCTCTGCTTCTCGTCGCCGATGGCTTTCCTGATTTCGCTGATGCACTGGGAAAGATTCACCTCGACGATCAGCACCAGGTTGCCGCGCCGCGCGATCAGGTCGATCTCGCCGAACCGCGTGCGGTGGCGGCGGGCCAGGATCCGATAGCCCTTCACCATCAACGCCGCCGCAGCCAGCCACTCGCTGCGGTGGCCGCGCCGATAGGCGCGCTGGCGGCTGGCGACCGGGCGTTCAGCCATCGCCGTCTTTCCCGGTGTCGCCGTCTTTGCCGGTGTCCTTGAGTTCGAGCAGCCGCCGGTAAAGCGCCTGCTTCTGGCCGCCGGTCATCTTGGCGGCTTCCGCCGCCGCCTTGGAGGCCGGCATCTCGGCGGCAAGCGAAAGCAGAAGCCGGTCGATGTCCGCCGGCTCGTCGGCCGTTGCGTCCGACGGGCCGACGCAGATGACGATCTCGCCCTTCGGCGTGTCGGCCGCCGCGTAATGATCGGCGAGCGACTGCAAAGTGCCGGTCCGTATCTCCTCGAAGGTCTTGGTCAGCTCGCGGCCGATCGCGGCCTTGCGGGCGCCGCCCAGCGCCTCGCCCATGGCACCGAGCGTCTCGGCCAGCCGGCGCGGCGATTCGAAGAAGATCAGCGTCGCCGGCACGGTTTTAAGCGCTTCCAGCCGGGTCAGCCGCTGGCCGGTCTTCACTGGCAGGAAGCCGGCGAACAGGAAGGCGTCGGAGGGCAGGCCGGAGGCCGTCAGCGCCGCGAGCGGCGCCGACGGGCCGGGGATCGGCACGACGCGAATGCCCTGGTCGAGCGCTTCGCCGACCAGTCGGTAGCCCGGATCGGAGATCAGCGGTGTGCCGGCGTCCGAGATCAGCGCCACGCTCTGCCCTGCCAGCAAGGCTGCGATCAGCTTTGGGCCGGCCTCGCCGGCATTGTGCTCATGATACGCAGTGGTGCGGCGGCGGATGCCGTAGCGGTCGAGCAGCACGCGACTGACACGCGTGTCCTCGCAGGCGACGATGTCGGCGGCGGCGAGCGTTTCAAGCGCGCGTAATGTGATGTCGGCGAGATTGCCGATCGGCGTCGCCACCAGGTAGAGCGCCGGCTCGAGCGGCCGGGCCGGTATCTCGGTCTGGCCGATCACGTAGTTGCGTTTTGCCGACTCGCCGGTCACCGGTGTCCCCCGTCAGGCTCTGACCTTGAATGCATTCGGCCCTGTTTGGCACGGCTCACGCCGGGTTGCAAAACCCATGCCGGAGTGACGCGGCTGTCATGCCTTTGCCACACTGCGGAACGAAACCGTGCCCGGCGGATTTATGCCTGATCTCGGGAGGAGCAGGATGGACAGCCTCAAGATACAAGACGTTTTCGAACCCTACTATGCAGGCCGCAAGCGCTTTGCCGTGCGAAAGGGCAAGGGCCTGCCTGCCAAAGCCGGCGGCGGCTCGGCTAAAAAGCCGCGAAAGCGTCGGCCGTCAAAGGCAACCAAGCTCGAGATCGAGCCCTCGACCGGCACCGGCAGCACGATGGAGCACTGACCAGACGATGCCCAATCGCTTCGACATTTTCATCACCCGCCTTGAAACCAAAAGCTCCCGCAATGGAGCGCCCCCACATCCGACAAGCGATCGATACCGTGCACGCCGCGACAAGGGCGAGGCCAAGCCGGCTCGCGACGGTGAGGCGGACGCCGAGAAAGACCACGCCAGGCGCCGCCCCAAGCACGATGCCTGACTACCGCGACCTTCGCGATTGGCCGAGACACTTCTCTCTAAAGCGTGGGGGAAACGCTCGGCCACATCATTCAGCCCGGATAGTTCGAGACGCGCGCTTCCAGCAGACGCTGGCTCCACGAACTCATCGTCCTCTGGAATGTCGCCAGCCTCTGTTCGTAACGTGCTAATATTGAACCTGCGTGCGCGCGCTTGAGCGTACGGGAGAGGATCATGTCGGCGACTTTAACCGCACTGGGCAGCAGAGAGGCCTACAGGCTGGGAGATTTCAACCTGATTGGTCGTGGCGAACATTCCACCATACGCTTGGAAGACGGGGAAGTTTCGCGCCAGCATGCAACGATCCGGCGCGACGGCGCGAACTACTGGGTTGTTGATGTCGGCAGTGCCAATGGCAGTTATGTGAATGACGTGGCGCTCACAACCGCGCGTGTGCTGCACACCGGCGATCGCGTCCAGTTCGGCAGATCGATTTTTCTTTTCGACCAGGGCACGACTGCCCCCGTTCCAGATTCGCAAGTGGCGAACACAAAAACTCAATGGGGCAACCCGGCAGCCCCCAAGAGCCGGCCGGCCACGCTGTTCGTTGCTGATTTGAAGGAGTTTACCGGAATTAGCGCCAGGCTGTCCCCGGAACAGGTGGCGGCCCTCCTGGCCGAGTGGTATATGGACTGCAATATGATCTTGAAGCACTACGGTGCCTCGATCGACAAATTCATCGGTGATTGTGTATTTGCTTATTGGCACGAGACGGCAGCGGATGTCTGTGTCGCTGCGGTTCAGGCTGCCCAGGCGCTCCGCGCTGCGGAAGACGCGGCTACGTCGCCAACCCGAGTACTGGTCAGGGAACAACAAGACATCGTACTCGACTGCCGCATTGGCCTTCATGTGGGTGAAGTTGCTATCGGCGCTATGGGCAAAGGCATCAACACCGCGCTGGGCGATGCCGTGAATTTGGCCTTTCGTATTGAGGGATTGACGCGAAAACTGGACAAGCCGCTATTGGTCAGCGCCCAGTTCGTCGAGCACTGGCCTGAAGGTAGACAATATTTCAAGTCCTGCGGCTATCACGAGGTCAAAGGGCGCGCCGAGATGATCGAGGTATTCAGCCTAGAATAGGCGCGCCAGCAGGAGCATAGCTTTCTGCTGCCGCTTGCCGCCGGTTCTCGCCGGCTTCAACAGGGCTCGTGGCCGCTGAGGGACGCCAGATCGGCAGCCTCTGCCGAGGCACGTCACTCGCAGATTGTAAGTCGATCGCGGCAGAAGCCGCTGCCCCGCCGAGCCCCGGCGGCCCGCGCTCTGACCCTGCACTCATCGTGGGTTTCTGCCCTGCAAACGCGAGCTGGCCGGCTCGCGCTCGGAGCAGCGGCGGTACGCTTCTGTTCCGTTGTCGGTCGTGGCCGGGTGTTCGGGTTATTCGCATTGCGGGGTTTTTCTATCGACTTCGGCCGGGCAACCACCGGACACACGCGCGCTGTGCTTCCTTCCAGTTTCTTCAAAGCAATTTCTGTCGGTTTCGCGATGTCGATCTCAGCGCCGGAGTGGCGAGCGAAACGGCGCAACGCCTCCCGGGTTCTTCCACCCCAGATGCCGTCTGGGTTTCCCGGATTACACCCAACGCGGCCAAGCTCGCGCTGTATCCGCTTCGCCAGTTCGTTCGGGGCATCTTCCTGGTTGGCGTCCGATTGATGATCTGCATTCTCCAACTGTTGAATCTGGAGTCTGGCGAGAGGCACAAACAGGCCGTCCGGGTACAGTCGAAGATAATCCTTTAGCGCTCCGCTGCTTTTGGAGCCGCGGATTGAGGTCCACAACTCGATTTCCGTCAGGCTCGCATCTCGGCTGTTGTTGTTGGCTGGCGAGACTGCCGTTGCGCCACGACGAGGGGCAATGAAAATCTCCCTGCCAGGCAGCGATCCATACGTGAATGGTTCCTGCTTGCCGCCTGTCGCGGCCAGAACAGTGTCGCGAACCTTGCGGAACACGAATTGGATGTCTACCCCGGGTTCACCCAGATGCGCCAACAGCCCTGCAGTGTAGGGACTGTTCCGTCCCGCTCCATCGAAAGCGGTTGTACCTTCCTTCGCAGCGTACCCGACCAAGGTTCCGGCTGCCGGCTCAATAGCAGCCAGGCCTCTGCCGATGGAACGCGTTGCGTTTGATCGTCGCATGGCCGCGATAAAAGGGTTGTCCCGGCAAGCATCAAGTAGAACCACCCGCACGCCGGAGACACGGGACAACGCGTTCATCACCAGATCCAGCGGGATTGCCTCAAACTCCACGTCGGAATCAGCGCTCAGGCTGACATCTGTAGGAACGAGAAAATTTCTATTCTCAACCTCAACCCCATGTCCCGCGAAGAAGATTATTGCGAAATCAGCACCTTCCGCCTCGCGACCGAACTCCTGCAGAGCTTTCCTGAATGCGGTATGGTCCAAGTCCATCTTGCGAGATACTTTGAACCCTACCTTTGAGAGCAAGGCCGCCATGTCAGCAGCGTCATTGTTCGGATTGGGAAGTCTAGCGACCCGTTGATAGCTCGAATTGCCGATCACCAGCGCAACACGTTTTTCAGCCCACGCCACCTCCAGCCCGCCGATCAGAGCAATGACAGCAAGCGCGATGTTGAAGAGGCGCATTTTAGCCCCGTGCTCTGCTTCAGCCGCATATATTAGCGGCGCCCGACCGAAGCTTGACCAGTCAGGCCCACGCTTGCAAGTAATTATCGGCTGCGGATGGCAGTGGGATGGCCATTCGGCCAAGCAAGCCGAATTTCCAGCATCCTTGCGTGAGCCGACAATTGTCTGGGACAGGCCAGCTCCTGGCCCAAGCTTTACCGCGCCAGATCCGCCACCACAGCGTCTAGCACGATCATGCCGGCCGGCGTGGCGCGCAGGCGTGCATTGCCGATCGGCGCCACCAGCCCCTCGCCCTGCAGCATCGACAGCCGCGCCGTCGACAGGCCACGGCCGGAATACGCTTCGTAGCGCGATAGGTCGATGCCCTCGGCCAGCCTCAGCCCCATCAACAGGAACTCGTCGGCCTCTTCCGAGCGCGTCAGGATCTCGCCGCCGGTGACGCCATGGCCCTTGGCCTCGACCAGATTGGCCCAGGTTTCCGGCATTCGTTCGGCGATCGTCACCACGCGACGGCCGTTTTCGACGAAGCGGCCATGCGCGCCGGGACCGACGCCGACATATTCGCCATAGCGCCAATAGGTGAGATTGTGCCGGCTTTCGGCGCCTGATCTGGCGTGGTTCGAAATCTCATAGGCCGGCAGCCCATGCGCGGCGGTGATCTCCTGCGTCAGCGCATAGAGATCGGCGGCATGGTCATTGTCGGGAATAGCGAATTTCCTGGCCGCATGCAGCGCGTGGAACGGCGTGCCTTCCTCGATGGTCAACTGGTAGAGCGACAAATGGTCGGCGGCATGGCCGATCGCCTGTTCGAGTTCCGCCTGCCACGCTTCCGGCGTCTGGCCGGGCCGTGCGTAGATCAGGTCGAACGACAGCCGCGGGAAAATCTCACGCGCCAGGCCAATCGCATGCAGCGCTTCATCGACATTGTGCAGCCGGCCGAGAAAGCGCAAATCCTTGTCGTTCAGCGCCTGCACGCCGAGCGACACCCGGTTGACGCCTGCCGCCCGGTAGCCGCGAAAGCGCTCGGCCTCGACCGAAGACGGGTTGGCTTCCAGCGTCACCTCGATGCCGGCAGGCACTGTCCAGTTCTTCGCCACCGCGTCCAGCACCGTCGCCACGGTTTGCGGCTTCATCAGCGATGGCGTGCCGCCGCCGAGAAAAATGCTGGTCACCTCGCGCGGTCCGGTGCGGTTGCGCATCGTCGCAAGCTCGATCTCGAAGGCGCGCGCAAAACGCTCCTGGTCGACCGGCTGGTGGCGGACATGGCTGTTGAAGTCGCAATAGGGGCACTTGGCAGCGCAGAACGGCCAGTGAACGTAGACGCCGAAACCGGGGCTGCGGTCGAGCAGCATGGTCATTTCACCGCCGATCGCGCCAAATCCAGTCTGGCCAGCGCGAATTTCTGGAAGGCACGCGCGCGATGCGACAATGCCGTCGGCTGGCCGGGCTTCCAGCCATGTTTCTCCTCTGCGGTCATCTCGCCGAAGGTCGTCTCGAAACCGTCCGGCACGAATACCGGGTCGTAGCCGAAGCCGAGTTCGCCGCGCGGCGGCCATATCAGCGTGCCCTCGACCTCGCCTCGGAAATATTCGGCCGCGCCGTCGGGAAACGCCAGGCAGATGACGGCGACGAAGCGACCCTTGCGCTGCGCTGGATCAACCGCGCCGACTTCCTGCAACGCCACTTCGGCTCGCTGCATCGCAATGCCGAAGTCGCGGGACCCGTCCGGCGCCTCGGCCCAGTTGGCGGTGTAGACGCCGGGCGCTCCGCCCAGCGCATCGACACACAGGCCGGAATCATCCGACAATGCCGGCAGGCCTGTCGCCTTGGCGGCGGCAAAAGCCTTGATATAGGCGTTCTCCTCGAAAGTGGAGCCGGTCTCGTCCGGCTCCGGCAGGCCATAGTCCTTGGCCGACTTCGCTTCTATGCCAAACGGCGCCATCAGATCGGCGAATTCGCGCAATTTGCCTGCATTGTGGCTGGCCACGACGATCTCATGTCCATCAAGCGAATGCATCACATGCCCCAGATTCTTGGCTCGGCGAATTCGATCGAATTGCCGGAAGGGTCGCGAATATAGATCGAGCGGCCACCTTGCGGCCATTCGAACTCGCTTTCGATGGCGATTTTCTTCCGCTCAAGATGCGCTCTCCAGCGCACGATCTCGTCCGCGCTCGCCGCAAAGCAGAGATGGCCGTCGCCGACCGTGCCGTGCGGCGGCACTTTCAGCTTGGCATCGGGCGCCGGCGGCACCCTGGTCGCGTCGGCGTTGAAGATGAGCAGCACGCCGTCCCCGCAACGGAAGAAAAGATGCCTGCCGTCGACCTTGCCCAGCAGATCGAGCCCGAGCAGATCGGTGTAGAATTTTTCCGCGGCATCGAGGTCGGTGACGTAGAGCGCTGATTCGAGGATGGCGGAAGGAGTCATGACAGGGTTAAGCTACAGCCATCTGCTGCAGGCTGACCAGTCGCGCAATACCTTTCTTGGCCAATTCCATCAGCGCCGCAAATTGCTCTTCCGAGAAAGGCTCGCCCTCGGCCGTGCCTTGTATCTCGACGATGCCGCCTTTGCCGGTCATGACGAAATTGGCGTCGGTGCCGGCCGATGAATCCTCGAGATAGTCGAGGTCGATAACCGGCTGGCCGTCGTGGATGCCGCAGGAGATAGCCGCGACATGGTCCTTCAGCACCTTGGCGACGCTGGCCATCTGCCGGGCTTCCATCCAGCGCAGGCAGTCGTAAAGCGCCACCCAGCCGCCGGTGATCGAGGCGGTGCGCGTGCCGCCATCGGCCTGGATCACGTCGCAGTCGACGGTGATCTGCTGCTCGCCCAGCGCCTGCAGATCGACCACTGCGCGCAGCGAACGGCCGATCAGCCTCTGGATTTCCAGCGTGCGGCCGCCTTGCTTGCCAGCCGAAGCCTCGCGGCGCATGCGCTCGCCGGTCGAGCGCGGCAGCATGCCGTATTCCGCCGTCACCCAGCCCTTGCCGGAATTGCGCATCCAGCCCGGCACCTTTTCTTCGAGGCTGGCGGTGCAAAGCACGTGGGTGTCGCCGAACTTCACCAGGCACGAGCCTTCCGCGTGCTTGGAGACGCCGCGCTCAAAGGAGATGGCGCGCATTTCGTCGAATTGGCGTTTGGAAGGGCGCATTCAGGCTTCTTTCTTGTCGTTTTAGGAGTCGTGGCCGGCTTGTAGCCGCACGCGACGAGAGGCGCAAAGGAAAATGGACCAGTTGCGCGGGCGCAGCCGATGTCTATATCCTTGGGCCGGAGGTATTTGGCTCGAATGACCAAGGCAGTCGATCCCGGTTCCCAGTCGGCGGCAGCGCTCCAATCCCCCGCGCTTCAATCGCCCGCCCTTCAATCGCTCGACATGCGCTCGCGCGACATCTTTCGGCGCATTGTCGATTCCTATCTGAAGGACGGCGAGCCGGTCGGCTCGCGCAGCCTGTCGCGTATCCTGCCGTCTTCGCTGTCGCCGGCCACCATCCGCAATGTGATGAGCGATCTCGAGCATCTCGGCCTGATCTACGCGCCGCATATCTCGGCCGGCCGATTGCCGACCCAGGCCGGCCTGCGCTTCTTCGTCGATGCCTTCATGGAGCTTGGCGATCTCTCCGACGAGGAGCGCCGCACCATCGAGGCGCAGGTACGCGCCTCCGGCTCTGGTGCGACGCTGGAGCACATGCTCACCGAGGCCAGCCAGATGCTGTCCGGCATGTCGCGCGGCGCCGGCCTCGTGCTTGCCGCCAAGAACGAGGTGGCGCTCAAACATATCGAATTCATCCAGCTCGAGCCGAACAAGGCGCTGGCCGTGCTGGTGTCGCAGAACGGCGACGTCGAAAACCGCGTCGTCGACCTGCCTGCCGGCATCACCGTCTCGCAACTGCACGAAGCCTCGAATTTCCTCAACGCCCATATCCGCGGTCGCACGCTGGCCGAGGCGCGGGTCGAGATCGCCCGCATCAAGGAAGAAACCAGGGCCGCCCTCGACACGCTGTCGCAGGATTTGGTCGAGAAGGGCCTTGCTGTCTGGGCAGGCGCCGAGAGCGGCTTGCCGGCGCGTCTCATCGTGCGCGGTCGCGCCAATCTGCTGGAAAATGTCACCGCCCAGGCCGACATCGAGCTGCTGCGGCATTTGTTCGAGGATCTGGAGACGCAGGACGGGCTGATCCAGCTTCTCGACCTCGCCGAGGAAGGCTCCGGCGTGCGCATCTTCATCGGCTCGGAGAACAAGCTGTTTTCGCTGTCGGGCTCGTCGCTGGTCGTGGCGCCCTATCGCGACAAGGACGCCCGCGTCATCGGCGCGCTCGGCGTCATCGGCCCGACCCGGCTGAACTACGCACGCATCGTGCCGATGGTCGACTATACCGCGCAGCTTATTTCCCGCATGCTGCGATAATGCAGGTCGTCCAAAAAACCGAAGCGTGTCGCAGGGATCCCTTCCAACGCGACACGCTTTAGGGAACCTCAAGGAGAAAAAAATGGCGCTGGAATCATTCAAGGCTCAGATCAGCCTGTTGCTCGAGCAGATGATCAACCAGCCCGAGGATCAGCATGAAGTGCAGGAGCAGTTGCGCGAAAAGCTGGGGGAGATGCGCGCCATGGGCCTGCCGCTGCCGGCCGATCTCGTCGCGCTGGAAAAGCGCCTCGACGACGATTTCTATGCCGCCGGGAACTGAGCCCGAAAGGTGCAAGGACGGCCGACCGGCGAACATGAGGATCTCATGACCGGCTTCGCCGTCTCCGGCGACGCGGTCTGGGGCCGACTGGCAAGTGTTGCGATGCCCGGAGGACGGCGCTGGCTATCGCGGAGGACGGCGCCGGTTGCATCTGGCGCGTCACCTGCGGGGGAGGATGTGTTCAGCATGCGACCCGTCGGATATTTTCAAACGGCAGACTAGCTTGCGCGGCCGAAGGCTTTATCCTGCCTGGTCGAGACTTAGTTGCCTGACTCACTTGATTGCCTGACCCTTGCCCATCTGACCTCTTGGGAGCGAAACCAATGAACAAGCCCGCCACCACCGTGCCTGTGCCCGGCCGCGGCCGCATCTACAATTCGATCACCGAGACGATCGGCGACACGCCGCTGGTGCGGCTCGACAAGTTCGCCGGGGAAAAGGGCGTCGTCGCCAATCTGCTGGCCAAGCTCGAATTCTTCAACCCGATCGGCTCGGTCAAGGATCGCATCGGCGTCTCGATGATCGAGGCGCTGGAGGCATCGGGCAGGATTGCGCCCGGCAGGACCACGCTGATCGAGCCGACCTCAGGCAACACCGGCATCGCGCTCGCCTTCGCCGCCGCCGCCAAGGGCTACAAGCTGATCCTGACCATGCCGGAAACCATGTCGGTCGAACGCCGCAAGATGCTGGCGCTGCTCGGCGCCGAACTGGTGCTGACCGAAGGGCCGAAAGGCATGAAAGGCGCCATCGCCAAGGCCGACGAACTGGCCGCGACGCTGCCCGACGCCATCATTCCGCAGCAGTTCGAGAATCCCGCCAATCCGGAAATTCACCGCCGCACCACGGCCGAGGAAATCTGGAACGACACTCATGGCGAAGTCGACATCTTCGTCGCCGGCATCGGCACCGGCGGCACCATCACCGGCGTCGGCCAGGTGCTGAAGCAGCGCAAGCCCTCCGTGCATGTCGTCGCCGTCGAGCCGGAAGCCTCGCCGGTGCTGTCGGGCGGCCAGCCCGGCCCGCACAAGATCCAGGGCATCGGCGCCGGCTTCGCGCCGAAGATCCTCGACACGACCATCTATGACGAGATCGTCAAGGTCTCCAACGAGGATTCGGTCGCCAATGCGCGGCTCGTCGCCCGCCTCGAAGGCGTGCCGGTCGGCATCTCGTCGGGCGCTGCCCTGCAGGCGGCGATCGTCGTCGGCTCGCGACCGGAGAACGAGGGCAAGAACCTGGTGGTCGTTATTCCGTCCTTCGCCGAACGCTATCTGTCGACGATCCTGTTCGAAGGGCTGGGGGCTTAGGGCATATTTGTGCCGGCCTGCGGTTGCGGTTTCCTGCGCTTCCGTAGCGCCCGCTATTTGTCGAAGCCGGCGCCGCCCCTCACCTGCCTGCCGGCATCCTCTCCCCGTAAACGGGGCGAGGGGCGCTCTCATTGACGGGTTCGCCAATCGCCAGCGTTGCAGAAAAAAGTGCCGACACCGCGACCAGCCTCTTTCTCCCCGTTTACTGGGAAAAATGCCCGGCAGGGCAATGAGGGGCGGCGCCAGCGCTCGGCCTTAGATCCCAAACATCGGATCATGTCTGACCCCGGCCTTTCCCGGACCTCATTCTTCGGCTGCGAGCCCAGCCCGTCGTGCCTGCAGGAACCGGCGCACGGCCGGGTCGCGTTCGAGGCCGATCGCCCGGTCATAGGCCTCAGTAGCCTCCCGAGTTTTGCCGAGCCTGGCCAGAAGGCCCGCGCGGGCGGCCCAATAAGGCTGATAATCATGCAGCCGTTTGTCGTCGCCAAGCTCATCAAGTGCACTCAATCCCGCCGCGGCGCCGTCGGCCTCGGCAAGGGTCACCGCGCGGTTGATCGAGACCACCGGCGAGCCGGCAATCACCGACAGCGCATCATAGAGCTGTTTGATCGCGGCCCAGTCGGTCCGGCCGGTCAGCCGCCTTGTCGTATGGGCGGATTGCACGGCTGCCTCGAGCTGGTAGCGGCCGACGACGCGCTTGGCCGCGGCGTGCTTCAGCAATGTCTCCGCTTCGTCAATCAACGCGCCGTCCCACAGCCCAAGCTCCTGCTCGGCCAATGGCACATAGTCTCCGGCGGCGTTGCGGCGCGCCGCACGCCGCGCCTCGGCAAACAGCATCAGCGCCAGCAGGCCGAGCGCTTCCGGCTCATCCGGCATCAGCGACGCCACCAGCCGGCCGAGCCAGATGCCTTCGGTCGCGAGATTGCGGCGCCGGGTTTCGGTGCCGTCCGGGTCGGCCCAGCCTTCGGCGAACGCGGCGTAGATCGCTTCCAGCACCGCATCCAGGCGCTCGCCAAGCTCTGCCCGCTCCGGCACGCGGAACGGAATGCCGGTCTCGCGGATGCGGCTTTTGGCGCGCACCAGGCGCTGGCCCATCGTTGCCGGCGACACCAGGAAGGCCGAGGCGATCGTCGCTGCGTCGAAGCCCAGAATGGCCTGCAGGATCAGCGGCGCGCGCACGCCAGCCTCGATCGCCGGATGGGCACAGGCAAACATCAGCCGCAGCCGCTCATCGGGCAGGTCTTCGTCGATCATGCGGGCCTCCATCTCCTCGGCGATCAGCCTGAGATGGTCGCGGCTCGCCTCGCCGGTCAGCCGCCGCCGGATCGCGTCGACGCGGCGTCTGCACGCCACCGCCAGCAGCCAGGCTTCCGGCTTCTGCGGCACGCCGGTTTGCGGCCAGCGCTCCAGCGCCGCCGCAAAGGCGTCGGCCAGCGCGTCCTCGGCGCTGGCCACGTCGCGCGTGCGGGCGGCGAGGAAGGCGATGAGCTTGCCGTAGCTTTGCCGGGCGGCCGCTTCCGCCGCCGCCCGGGCGACCTCAAGGTTATTCGTCATCACATGGTTTGTTCCCAGATCGGCCGCACCTCGACTGTGCCGGTGCTGGCAGCTGGGCATCGCGCCGCCCAGGCAATAGCCGCGTCGGCGTCCTCCGCCTCGATCATGTAGAAACCGGCGAGCTGCTCCTTGGTATCGGCATAGGGACCGTCGAGCACATTGGTCTTGCCGTTGGCCATCCGCACCGAG
The DNA here is from genome assembly GCF_055811535.1 of Mesorhizobium sp. WSM4816. NCBI lineage: Bacteria > Pseudomonadati > Pseudomonadota > Alphaproteobacteria > Hyphomicrobiales > Phyllobacteriaceae > Mesorhizobium > Mesorhizobium sp. WSM4816. The sequence continues at coordinate 49,316 of NZ_JBVVQR010000026.1, forward strand.
GTCGCGGCTTGGGTCGGCTTCAGCCGGTCACCGGCCAACCAGGAGCCGGACTTCTTCAACGCCTCGGTATAGGCGCCATAGGCTGCGCTGATCTCGTAGGTCTTCTCCGTCGGCGCGGCCGCCATCGCGGCTTCGTTCACGTAGATCAACAGCATGTATCGCATGGTCTTCTCCATTTTCGAAGGCCGCATCGTTGCGAGCCGAACGTATGTCGCGCGGCCTCGCGCGATTTCGACAGGCTCTGCGAAAATCTTTCGGCTCCGATCGCACATCGCGCAAGCGGCCATGCGTTGCGGCATCACTCAGCCGTTCGTCTAATGGATATTATTGCGGGTTGGCATTTCCCGCCCGCTGTCTAAACTCGCCTCGGGTCGCGCGGTGGCAGATATTTCAGGGAGGAGATCACATGCACAATTTCAGGACGAAATTTATTGCTGCCGGCGCGCTGGCGCTGTCGCTGGGCCTTGGCGCGGTGCCGGCCAAGGCGCAGGAATTCATCAACGTGCTGACCGGCGGCACCTCGGGCGTCTATTATCCGCTCGGCGTCGCACTGTCGGAAATCTACGGCAAGGGCATTGAGGGCGCCCGCACCCAGGTGCAGGCGACGAAGGCCTCGGTCGAGAACCTCAACCTGTTGCAGCAGGGCAAGGGCGAGATCGCCTTCGCGCTCGGCGATGCCGTCAAACTGGCCGCCGAGGGCAACACCGAAGCCGGCTTCCCGGGCAAGCTCGACAAACTGCGCGGCATCGCCGCCATCTATCCCAACTACATCCAGATCGTTGCCAGCAAGGAGTCCGGCATCAAGACGCTTGCCGACCTCAAGGGCAAGAGCCTGTCGGTCGGCGCGCCGGCCTCCGGCACCGAGCTCAACGCCCGCGCCATCTTCGCCGCCGCCGGGCTGAAATACGAGGATCTCGGACGGGTCGAGTATCTGCCCTTCGCCGAATCGGTCGAGCTGATCAAGAACCGCCAACTCGACGCCACGCTGCAATCGGCCGGCCTCGGCGTCGCCTCGATCCGCGATCTCGCCACGTCGGTGCCGATCAACGTCGTCGCCGTACCGGCGCAGGACGTCGCCAAGATCGGCTCGCCCTACCTTTCGGTGACCATTCCCAAGGGCACCTATGAAGGCCAGACCGAGGACGTCGCGACAGCCGCCGTCGGCAATTTCCTCATCACCCACGCCGACGTCTCCGACGAGACCGGCTATCAGATGACCAAGCTGCTGTTCGAAAATCTCGACCAGCTCACTGCTGCCCACGCGGCCGCCAAGGCGATCGACATGGCCAAGGCGCTCGACGGCATGCCGGTGCCGCTGCATCCGGGCGCCGAGCGGTATTACAAGGAAAAGGGATTGGTGAAATAAGGCCGCTCCCTCCCCCTTGAGGGGAGGGTGCCGAGCGAAGCGAGGCGGGTGGGGTCGGTTCAGGCCGCGCACTGCCGCAACGACCCCACCCGTCCATCCGCCTTCGGCGGCTGTCCACCCTCCCCTCAAGGGGGGAGGGATTGCGCCCCGCCAGGAACCCGCCAATGACCGACGCCCATCCCGAAACGCCGACCATTCTCTCCCCCACCGCCGAGGCCCCGCTCGAAGGCCTGCCGCCGGGTTTCGGCGAAGGCATCGCCGGCAAGGCCGCCTTTCTCATCGCCATCGCCTTCTCCGTCTTCCAGATCTACATCGCCGCCTATGGCAGCCTGCCGAGCCAGGTGGTGCGCGCCATGCATGTCGGCTTCTTGCTGCTACTCGGCTTTGGCCTGATCGCCAATCTGCGCGCCACAAGCACACCGGCGAAAGCAGCGTTCTGGACGCTCGGCGTGCTCGGCTTCGCCACCGGCCTCTACAATTGGGTGTTCTATGCCGATCTCATCCGGCGCTCCGGCTTCCTCACCACGCCGGACCTGATCGTCGGCACGGTGCTGGTCGTGCTGGTTTTCGAGGCTGCGCGGCGGTTGATGGGGCTGCCGCTTGCCCTGATCGCCTTGATCTTTCTCGCCTACGCTTTCTTCGGCAATCATCTGCCGCCGCCCTTCATCCATCGCGGCTATGATTTCGCCCAGCTTATCGACACCTTCGCCTTTGGCACCGAAGGCATCTATGGCACGCCGGTCTACGTCTCGGCCGCCTATATCTTCATCTTTGTCGTCTTCGCCGCCTTTCTCGAACGCGCCGGCATGATCGCACTGTTCAACGATTTCGCGCTTGGCCTGGTCGGCACGTGGCGCGGCGGCCCGGCCCAGGTCTGCGTTCTGTCGTCGGCGCTGATGGGCACCATTTCCGGCTCCGGCGTCGCCAATGTGGTGGCCAGTGGCCAGTTCACCATTCCGCTGATGAAGCGCTTCGGCTTCCGTTCGGCTTTCGCCGGCGCGGTCGAGGCGACCTCGTCGATGGGCGGCCAGATCATGCCGCCGGTGATGGGCGCGGTCGCCTTCATCATGGCCGAGACGCTGAACATCCCCTATGCCGAGGTGGTCAAGGCAGCGATCATCCCGGCGCTGCTCTATTTCGGTGCCTGCTTCTGGCAGGTCTACCTGGAAGCCGGCAAGGCCGGCCTGCAGGGCATGGCCAAGGCGGACCTGCCCAATCCGTGGCACGCGGTGAGAAGACATTGGCCGCTGGTGCTGCCGCTGGCCGCGCTCATTTATCTGCTGTTTGCCGGCTATACGCCGATCTTCGCCGGCACCATGGGGCTGGCGCTGACCATCGTGCTCATCCTCGGCACGCCGCTGGCGGCTTTGATCGGGCCGCTTGCCTTCCGCATCGTCTTTTGGCTGGCGCTGGGGCTTGCCGCCGCCTCCTTCATGAGGTTCGGCGTCAACATCCTCAGTTTTGTCATCGCCGGGCTCGTCATCGCCTGCGTCACCTTCAGGGGCGGACGCGAGACGCTGCAGATATGCATAGATTCGCTGGCCGAGGGCGCAAAGAACGCGCTGCCGGTCGGCATTGCCTGCGCCATCGTCGGCGTCGTCATCGGCACCTTGACGCTCACCGGCATCGCCTCCACCTTCATCGGCTGGATCATCTCCATCGGCGAGAACAATCTGTTCCTGTCTCTGGTGCTGACCATGCTCACCTGCCTGGTGCTCGGAATGGGCATACCGACGATCCCCAACTACATCATCACCTCGTCGCTGGCCGGGCCGGCACTGCTGTCACTCGGCGTGCCGCTGGTGGTCAGCCATATGTTCGTCTTCTATTTCGGCATCATGGCCGACCTCACTCCGCCGGTGGCGCTGGCCGCCTTCGCCGCCGCGCCGATGGCCAAGGAGAGCGGCCTCAAGATCGGCATCCAGGCCACCAAGCTTGCCGTCGCCGGCTTCGTCGTGCCGTTCATGGCGGTCTACACCCCGGCGCTGATGCTGCAGGACCCCGGTCCGATCGCCGCCCAGTTCGGTTATCCCGTCGAGGTCGCCTATATCGTCGCCAAGGCCTGCATGGGCATTGCCCTGTGGGGCGCAGCCGCCGTCGGGTTCCTGGCCCGGCGCATGGCCTGGTGGGAACGTCTCGTCGCCTTCGCCGCCGGCGTGCTGCTGGTTGCCGCACTGCCTGTCACCGACGAAGCCGGGTGGGCACTCTCTGTCGCCTGGATCGGCTGGCACTGCTGGCGGGCGCGGCAGGCCACCGGCACCGCATGAGCCTCTGTATCCTCGCAGCCGGCAAGACGGTGACGCTCACTGTCGCCGCCTTCACGCTCGCCTGGACGCATTCGGTGGAAAAGACGCATTGGCAGGAGGACTGGAAGGTGACGCCTTCCGGCTTGGAGATCGCCGAGGCACGGATCAAGGGCTCGGGCGCCGGCATGGAACCGCCGGAAGGCTCGGTGCTGCGGGACGGTTGGTGGGTCTATAAACCCAAGATGGCGCCGCAGCGGCGCCTTGTGCTCGCGGCTTCCGGCGCGACCGGTGAAGGCTGGACGCTGTGCACGGTTCAGGGCTGCCGCGAACTGGGCAAGGCGGCAGGCGACACGACGGTGCTGGAGCTGTGCGAAGGTTAGTACCAGCCGCGGTAGCGGACGGTCGGCAAGCGGGTGCGGGACCTCGTCCTCCAGGGCGTTGTCGGATGTCGAGTTCCGGGCACAGCCACATAAGCGGACCAAAGACGCTCCATCGTTAGCCGCCAAAACCGGATTCCGACTGAGCGAGCCGACTTTCTTCCTTGCGGAACAATGCTTTGAAAAACAGAATGTCGGAAGCCGAACTGATAGCCCGGGCGATCAACGCGGTTGCGAGCACGGCAAAGATCAGGCGAACGAAAAACACACTGGTGAAGTCTGCACCCAGAGCGATGACAACCAGCGTGTCCTCTATGAGACTGTGGGCAAAGCCCATGAACACGCAAGCGAGGAAGATCTGGCGCGGCTCTACGCTGGTCGTGCGCGCCTCGCGGATCAGCAGTCCCGCGCCATAGGAAATTCCAAGAAACAGACCGACCGCAGTGAACGGCACCGCTTGTGACTGGATGCCGGCAAGGCGAAACAGCGGTGAAAGCCCGTTGTTCAGCCAACCCAGGATGCCCGACACCTTGAGGAGCTCGATCAGCCAGCTTAGTGCGAGGAGGATGACGAGCATGGTTGCCAGGGTTTTGAGCATGCCTGGAAAAAAACTGCTCCAATCAGTGCCTTCGACCATTGGTATCCACGCCGGCTTCAGCGGCTCGGATAGCCATCCGGTTGCTGCGAATATCTGGTGCAGGAGCATGGCAAGGATCAGTCCGCCGCCAATGCGAAGCGCCGCAGTGACCATGAAGCTTGGCCCAACCTTCTGAATGATGCGTTGCTCAATCGGAATGGCATGCGCAAATAGCAAAAGGGTTGAAAGAACGGTCATGTCGGCAGTGCTCAACGACGAAACCGGGGCCAGAGTGAACACGGTCACCACCGCGCCCCAAATTCCCACCAGCAATCCCGTTAGCCAGGCAAGAGCGAGCTCGGGCGGCAGTCCAACCAGCGTCATGAGAGGCGCGAAGAACGGAGAGATCGCCCGGATGACACCAAGATCCTGCAGGATCTGTGTGGCTATCGTGACCGGAACGATAATGCGAACCAATTCCCAATAGATTTCAAGCGTTTCCAGTGTCTTTCGATAGAGGGCGGTCTGCACTGCCATGGCGATTGTCTCCGTGATTGACGCCAAATGACTACCGTGAGACGGTTCGCATTTGTGGTCAAAATTTGCGGACTTGTGCAATAAAATTGCAGACCGGTAGACGGCGACGGAGGACCGCAATGGACCGGATCGACAGGAAGCTTCTCAAGCTTTTGCAAGAAGACGCTTCGCGAACCAATGCCGACCTGGCGGCGGAGGTCGGGCTTTCACCCTCCAGCTGCTTGCGCCGCATACGGCGGCTCAAGTCAGTCGGTGTCATCGACCGCGTTGTCGCGCTTCTTGATTCGGCCAAGGCCGGCAGAGGGATGAAGGCTATCGTCACGGTCGAACTGGAGCGCCACGGCGAGCAGCACATGCGCCGCTTCCTCGAGCTTGCCGCCATGGAACCAGCGGTGATCCAGGCCTACAGCGTGAGCGGCTCGACCGACGCTGTCCTTATGCTGCGGCTGATGGATATGGACGAGTTTGACACTTTGTGCGAGCGGCTGTTCCGAGATCGGACGAATGTGGCGCGGTATTACACCATGTTTGTGATTCGAACCGCCAAGGAGACGACCGCAATCCCGCTCTAGCTTTTCGGAGGCAACTTGGCGGAAGGGATCTTGCAGCTACTGGGCGGTCACGCGAGTCCCGGCGGCCTGGTGTCAAACGGCACTTAGCTTGCCGGCGGCGAGATACAAGCCCCAGAATTTCGAAGCCCCAGAATCTCAAAATTCTGGAAACTCAGACCCTTGGCGTTGTCGCACACCGCCTGTCGCCGAGCCCGGGACGTTCCGTGCGATAGGTGGTCGCACGATGATCGGCGGCCGGCCTGCATATCCGGCTGTCGTGACGGCTTTCCATGGTCGTCATCAGTGCGCGCTGATGCCGAGCGTGTGGCCGCGGCGTGCGCAAGCGGGGCCTGGGCCGCGCATGTAATAGCGCTCCGGCCGGTAGGTCGGCGCGACGAATTCGCGGATGGCAGCAGCGTAGCCGATGAGGTGCGTCAAGAAGTTCATTTTCCCTGTCCCTGTCCCGATTTCGGATGTCCCTTCCGAATTGCGTGGGATCATAGCGTCGAGGCGTGAATACTCGGTGAACACGATGTTAATCTTTGGTCAAAAAGGCCTTGGTTCGTGGCTGGAATGCGGCTGATTCGGGGTCTTTCCATGCAGTTCGTCGGCATTCCAGCTAGTGTGACTTTTGCATCACATATGTTTCGTTTGGATGTCGCTCCGACGCGCTTGTGTTTCAACTTTGGCCGGTGCCGCGAAATTTCCGTGCTTGCGCAAATTTCCCTGATTACTCGGGAAAGCCAGGAACCCGTCCGATAGAAGCACGTTGACGCTGAGAGCCGGGACCAACCCCGGCCCAGCGGCTTCCGAGCGGAACCGCCGCCGGAACCCCCAACACAGCAAGAACAATGGAAAGGCAAAGCCATGGGTTTCTTTTCGAAAGACATCAAGACGCTGGACGACCTCTTCGTCCACACGCTGCGCGACATCTATTACGCCGAGAAACAGATCGAGAAGTCGCTGCCGAAGATGATCGACAAGGCGACCGATCCGCAGCTGAAAGCCGGCCTGGAGAAGCATCTCGGCCAGACCAAAGGTCATATCGAGCGGGTCGAGAAGGTGTTCGAACTGCATGGCGTGAAGGCCAAGACGGTCAACTGTCCGGCCATCGACGGCATTCTCGAGGAAGCCGATGAAGTCAGCGGCGACATCGACGACAAGGACGTTCTCGACGCCGCGCTGATCGCATCCGCGCAGGCGGTCGAGCACTACGAGATAACCCGTTACGGCACGTTGATCGCCTGGGCCAAGCAGCTTGGCCGCACCGACTGCGCCAATGTCCTGGCCAACAACATCAAGGAAGAGCAGGCGACCGACCGCAAGCTCACCGAGATTGCGGAAGCCAAGGTCAACCTTCAGGCCGCCGAGTAGACTGTCGATCGAGGCAACGCCGGACAACCGGCCTTGCCTCACTTTCCGTGGCTGGACGTTGACCGTACAATGGGCCACGCTCGTTCCAGGGATTGCGCGAGGACAAACCGGCGGAGGAAGTCGTGCAGGAAAAGCCGAAAGCACCCGCTAGCAGGGCCGACAGCAAGGCAAAGCCTGCTGGGGGCAAAGGCGAGATATCCGCCGCTGTCAAATCCACGGGGGCGGCAGACACCGTCATAAAACTTTCTCACCCGGACAAGCTTCTGTGGCCGCAGGAGAAGATATCGAAGCAGGGCCTGCTCGATCATTACGCTTTGGTCTGGCCGCGCATGCACCAATTCGTCGTCAATCGGCCGCTCAGCCTGGTGCGCGCGCCGGACGGCGTCGACGGCCAACGCTTTTTTCAGAAGCATGCCTCCGCAGGCATGCACGAAAAAATCGCCAGATTGAAGGATCCGACCGACGGCGAGGAGATCCTGTTCATCCGCGATTTCGACGGTGTCGCTGCCTTGGTCCAGCTCGGCGTGGTCGAGGTCCATATCTGGGGCTGCACCATCGACGAACTGGACAAGCCGGACCAGATCATTTTCGATCTCGATCCCGACGAAGGCGTCGACGTGAAAGCGGTGCGCGCGGCGGCGCTTGAGATTCACGACCGGCTCGATGCGCTGTCATTGCCGAATTTCGTCAAGACGTCGGGCGGCAAGGGCTACCATGTCGTCGTGCCACTGAAACCGTCGGCGGATTGGGATGAGGTGAAGGACTTCGCCCATGATTTCGCCCGTGCCCTCGAGCAGGCCGCCCCTGATCGGTATACAGCGACGCTCTCGAAGAAGGCGCGTACCGGCAAGATCTTCGTCGACTATCTGCGCAATAGCCGCGGCTCGACCACGGTGGCGCCCTATTCGTCGCGCGCCAAGAAAGGCGCTACGGTATCAATGCCGGCGACCTGGGCGGAAATTGAAGCCGGGTTGGCGCCGAACACATTTCCGATCGGCGACAAGACGACGCTAAAACAGTTGGCGAAAGCCGATCCCTGGGTGGATTTTTTCAAGCAGGGCAAGCCGCTCAAGCGAGGCTGATCAGTTTCTCAGTCGAGAAACACCCTCTCGAACGCCTGCTTGCCCGTCGGCGAGAAGATCACCGCGCGGCTGTCTTTCTCGCGCCGCGCCCATTTTTCCAAAAGGATCTTGTCGAGGATGGCAGCGCCCAACATGCCAGCCAGATGCGAGCGCCGCTCGCTCCAGTCGAGGCAAGCCCGGCACATCGGTCGTCGCGCCTTGCTCTCGATATCGATGCCGATCGCGGCAAAATGCGAGGCGGCCGACGGCCCAAGCCGGATTTCCTTGTCGTCGCGCAGCAGCACTTGTCGCGCGACTAGACGGTCGAGCATCGCCACGGCCTGCTCGCCGGCGAGATGGTCGTAGCAGACCCGCGCCACGCGCATCGCCGCATCACGCGGACCCGGCCGCACCCGCTGCGGTCCGACCGCAGCGGCCACGCCGGTGATCGCCTCGATCATGCCAGCCACCTGCGGCCCGGCGAGCCCGTAGTAGCGGTGCCGCCCCTGGCTTGCCAGCGTCAGTAGCCCGCCCTCCATCAGTTTCGACAGATGTGAACTGGCGGTCGGCAGCGACACGCCGGCCTCGAGCGCCAGTTCGCTCGCTGTCAGCGCCGTGCCACCCATCAGTGCGGTCAGCATGTTTGCCCGCGCCGGATCGCCGACCAGGCTGGCGATGCGGGCTATATCTGGTCCTTCACGCATAGTTCGTCCTTCATCGAAGCATTGACGTCAGATAACCACTATCCTCCGCTGAGATCAAGGAGACGACGATGACCGCAAGAACCGTTCCCCACACCGTGCTTGTCAGCCGCCTCGGCTGGCGGCCGTCTCCGTTCATGATCTTGCGCCGGGTGCATCTGCGGCTGCTGGCGCGGTGGTACGACCGCCATCTGCAACGCCTCGACCTCGCCGAGATTGACGAGCACCTTTTGCGCGACCTCGACCTGACGCCACAAGACGTTCGCCGCGAATGCGCGAAATCCTTCTGGCAAGCATTACCACCGGAGAAATTGCCTAGCACATCGATCCACGGAATACTTCGACCCCGCTCGAACTGTCGCCGCAACAAACCAGATTCAGCAAGGAGACAAAAGATGACCATCACCTGCTTCATCCGCTACGAGATCGATCCGTTCGGCATGGCGGCGTTCGAGGAGTATGCCCGCAACTGGGGCCAGGCGATCCCGCGCTGTGGCGCCGATCTGATCGGCTATTTCGCGCCTCATGAGGGCTCGGCCACGACAGCCTATGCCGCCTACAACATCGACAGCCTGGCGGCTTACGAGGCCTACCGCATCAGGCTCGCCGCCGACCCGGCCGGCAAGGCCAATTACGAGTTCGCCCGGCGTGAAAAATTCATCCTGAAAGAGCATCGGACTTTTTTGAAACTCGCATCCGGGCCGCACGCCTCTCTGGTGAAACTGTGATCGCCGTCATCTTCGAGGTCGAGCCGGCAGCGGGCAAGCGCGACGCCTATCTCGGCCTCGCCGCCGACCTGCGTCCGCTGCTCGAAGGCATCGACGGCTTCCTGTCGATCGAGCGTTTCCAGAGCCTTGTCGACCCGAGCCGCATCCTGTCGCTGTCGTTCTGGCGTGACGAGGAAGCGGTGCAGGCCTGGCGCAACACGGAGGAACATAGGCAGGCACAGAAGGCCGGCCGCGGCGGCATCTTTGCCGACTACCGTCTGCGCATCGCCCACGTCGTGCGCGACTATGGCCTGACCGAACGGGCCGAGGCGCCTGAGGACAGCCGGGCGGCGAACGGGTGAGTGGGGCGGCTCTTCCTTCTCCCCTTGTTGTGGGAGAAGGTGTCGCCGAAGGCGACGGATGAGGGGTGTTCCAGCTTGGCACCGACAGCACTCCGTCCAACACCCCTCTTCCGTCTCGGCGCTGCGCGCCGATCCACCGCCCGGGGCGAGTCACGGGCCTCGCCCGCCCTTCGGCCCCCACAAGGGGAGAAGGCAAGAGGGCTGCTAGGCATTCCCGATCAGCACTCCAGCCGCAAACACCAGCGCGCCGCCCAGCACCACCTGGAAGGTGGCGCGCCAGAACGGCGTCTGCATATAACGGTTCTGCACAAAGGCGATCGCCCACAGTTCGAAGAACACCACCACGACCGCGAGAATTGTCGCGGTCCAGAAATACGGAATGAGGTAGGGCAAGGCGTGACCGAGGCCACCCAGCGCCGTCATCACGCCTGTGGTGATGCCGCGTTTCACCGGCGAGCCGCGGCCCGACAGCTTGCCGTCGTCGGAGGCGACCTCGGTGAAGCCCATCGAGATGCCGGCGCCGATCGAGGCGGCAAGCCCGACCAGGAAGGTCTGGAACGTGTCGTGCGTGGCGAACGCGGCGGCGAAGATCGGCGCCAGCGTCGACACCGATCCGTCCATCAGCCCGGCCAGTCCCGGCTGCACATAGGTCAGGATGAACTGGCGCTGCTCGGTTGCTGCTTCCTCGGCCTTCACCGCGCCCGGCACATGCTTTTGCTCCAGCCGCTGCGCCAGCGTCTCGTGGCCCTGTTCGGCCACCGCCAGATTGTCGAGCAGCTTTCGCGTCGAGGCGTCGCTGGTGCGTTTCGCCGCTTCGACATAGAACAGGTAGGCCTGACGCTCCATCGACTCGGCCTGTTGGCGCACATGTTCGATGCCGAGCGGCCGGACCAGCCAGTCGGGCTTGCGCTCGTAATAGCCCTTTACATGCTCTCGACGGATCAGCGGAATGCGCTCGCCAAAACGCTCGCGGTGAAGCTCGATCAGCGAGTCGCGATGGCCGTCCTCCTCCTCCGCCATTTCCTCGAACACTTTGGCCGAATGCGGAAACCTATCCGCCAGCCCGTCGGCATAGGCGCGGTAGATACGCCCGTCATCCTCTTCGGAAGAGATGGCGAGCGCGAGGATCTCTTGCTCCGAGAGCGACTCGAAGGGACGGCGACCAAAACCGAAAACACGGGAAAGCATGAGAAATCCGCCCTAGTTTAGAATTATTCTAAACTAGAGTTTAGTGCACCGTTGGTCAATCGCTTGTAGCCGGAGGTTCAAATTTATGGTTGCGGGAATCCTCCGCCAGCGCTCTTCATTATTGGCGAATGTTCACCTATATAGTGGGCTTAAACCAAGCGAAAGGAATCCGGATGCCGGCAAAACAGCCCACCCATGCATTTGACCCGAAACCCGTTCTCGACCTGATCGCCAGCATCGAGGCCGATCTGCAGCGCCTGAAGGGCCTGGTCGAGCAGCAGGTCGAGAAATTCGACCCGGCCAATCCGCACAACAAGGCCCCGGACGGCAAGCTGACCGAGGAGGGCGTCGAATGCTGCTACCGCCTGTTCGACGAGGGCAAGTCGCGCTATTCGGTTGCCCAGCAGATGAAGATATCCTTCGCCGCCGCCACCCATCGCTTCAACACCTGGCGCAAGATGGGCGGCGCCAAACGGCAACGGACGCTTTTGGGGTGAGGAGCGGTCGGCGAGGAGTGCCACTCTCTGCTCGCAATCCACGAATTGTCTCGGTCACATTTTTCCAGTGGTGCGCGGCCTGGTTTTCCGTGCACCATGGGCGATCTTACTCCCGCAGGACCTCACCATGACCACCCCTCCCGGCATCGCCGATATCCACCACGCAGCAACGCGATTGTCCGGCCTGATCGTCGAAACGCCGCTGATCGAATCGCCGGAGCTGAACAAACGTTTCGGCGCCAGGATCCTGTTCAAGCCGGAGACGCTGCAGCGTACCGGCTCGTTCAAGTTCCGCGGCGCCTACCATAAACTGTCGTCGCTCAGCGATGAGCAGCGCAGCCGCGGCGTCGTCGCCTTCTCGTCGGGCAACCACGCGCAAGGCGTCGCCGCGTCGGCGGCGATGTTCGGCGTCAAGGCGGTTATCGCCATGCCCATCGATGCGCCGGCAATGAAGGTCGGCAATGTCAGGAAAATGGGCGCCGAAGTGGTTCCGTTCGACCGGTTTCGCGACGATCGCTTGGCGGTGGTTCGCCCCTACATGGAACGGGGCATGGTCCTGGTGCCGCCATTCGACGACCCGGCCATCATCGCCGGCCAGGGAACGATCGGTCTCGAACTGATGGCGCAGGCGAACGCGCTCGGGGTGAGCCTCGACGCGGTCGTCATCCCTTGCGGCGGCGGCGGCTTGAGCAGCGGCATCTCCATCGCGGTCAAGGACGCCTCGCCGGGCACCGCCGTCTGGGCGGTGGAACCCGAGCATTTCGACGACACCTGTCGTTCATTGGCCAGAGGTGCTCGGGTTTCGATCGAACCCGGTCACACTTCGATCTGCGACGCGCTCCTCACCGCCGAGCCGGGCGCGATCACCTTCGAGATCAACCGCAGGAATCTCGCCGGCGGCATTGCCGTGTCCGACAGAGCGGCGGCACAGGCGATGCGCGACGCCATGGCCCATCTCAAGCTGGTGGTCGAGCCCGGCGGCTGCGTCGGGCTGGCCGCGCTGTCATCGGGCGAGATCGAGCTCTCAGGCAAATGCGTCGCCGTGGTGCTGTCCGGCGGCAATGTCGATTTCGGCACCTATGCGGAGATCATGGCCGCGGCTTAGGTGGCGACCGAACCGGCACCATTCAAAAAAGGCTGACACGAAATGAAACTGCTCTTCAGCCGCAATCCCAATCCTCGCCTCGCGGTCGCCGTGGCACGTTATCTCGACGCAAAGCTCGACTTTGAGTTCGCATCGCCCTTCGCTCCCGGGCAGGCTGAGCGATATCGCCAGCTCAATCCCAATCTTTCATTGCCGATACTCGTAGGCTCGGGAAACAGCCTCTGGGAGGCTGACGCCATAGCCTGCCGGCTTTCACGCGACGCGCATTCGGATCTCTGGCGCACCGGCGACGACGAACCCGAGATGATCCGATGGCTCAGTTGGGGTAAAGAGAACTTCGCAAGAGCTTGCGACGTCGTGCATTTCGAACGCGGCACCAAGCAGCGCTATGGGATTGGCCCGATCGATCAGCACCGGGTTGAGGAGGGGCTGAGAGACTTTCGCACGGCCGCTGCAACACTTGAGGCCGCGCTTTCCGAGCGAGACTGGCTGGTCGAAAACTCGGTCTCCTATGCCGACTTTCGAATGGCGACGTTTCTGCCTTTCAACGATGTCGCCAGATTGCCGCTCGACGATTATCCTTCGGTCAGTCGCTGGTATCGCCAGCTTGAAGAGATCGACGCCTGGCGCGATCCTTTCCAAGGGCTGGATGCGCCTGAGTTGCCGCCGGTCCCGGATCAGGCCAGACCGGCATAGAATCTCGACCCGAATGATCATGCATCCAAGGTGACACCTCGGCCATTTGCGTAAGCTGCTTGAGTTGGATCCTAATTCCTAATCCAGCGTCCGACGGAACCGCACCAGCGCCACGCCGGCAAACAGCGCCACGAACACAACCAGCCAGCCGATTTCGGTTGCGACCGCCGGCAGGTCGGCGCCCTTCAGCATCACCGCGCGGATGATGCGCAGGAAATGCGTCAGCGGCAGGATCTCGCCGAAGATCTGCGCCCAGCCAGGCATGCCGCGATAGGGGAACATGAAGCCCGACAACAGGATCGACGGCAGGAAGAAGAAGAAGGTGAGCTGGAGTGCCTGCATCTGCGTGCGCGCCATCGTCGAGATGGTGTAGCCGAGCAGCACCAGCGCCAGCACGAAGACCAGAACCGCAGCGAGCAGCAGCGACAACGACCCGGTGAAGGGAACCCCAAACAGCAGCTTGGCCGCCGCCAGCACCACCACCACTTGCACGGCGCCGACCACCAGATAGGGCAGCACCTTGCCCAGCATGATTTCGAGTGGGCTGGACGGCATCGCCAGAAGGTTTTCCATCGTGCCGCGCTCGGTCTCGCGCGTCAGCGCGATCGAGGTCATCATCACCATCGTCATCTGCAGGATGACGCCGAGCAGGCCGGGCACGATGTTGTATTGCGAGATGCCTTCCGGATTGTAGCGTCGGTGCACAACGACTTCGAGCTGGCCTCGGGCAGCTTCGGTGGCCGTCTCCTGCATGCCGCGCGCCCTGAGCAGCGCCTGGTTGGCAACGGTGCCGAGCGTCGAAATGGCCCCGCTGGCGACTGCCGGGTCGGTCGCATCAGCTTCGATCAGGATTTGCGGCTGGTCGCCGCGCTCGACTCGCCGGGCAAAGTCGGCGGGAATGGTGACGACGAAAGCGACGTCGCCACGCGCCATCAGGAATTCGGCCTCGGCGGCATTTTGCGCGACATGGTCGAAGCGGTAGTAGCCGGTGGTCTGCAGCGCCGAAACCATGGCTCGCGTATAGGGATCGCTGCTCATCGCCACCAGGGCTGCCGGCAGGCTCTTTGGATCGTTGTTGATGGCATAGCCAAACAGCACCAGCTGCATCAGCGGCACGCCCAGCATCATGGCGAAGGTGATGCGGTCGCGCCGCATCTGGATGAACTCCTTGATCAGCAGCGCGCCGAGCCTGGCGAAGGAAAAGACGCTGTTTATCCCGTTTTTCATCCCATATTGTCCTTCGAGCCGGACATGAACTGGATGAACACATCCTCCAGGCTGGTCTCGCCCGGCGTCACCGTGACGCCCTTGTGGTCTTTCTCGACATCGGCGAGGGCTGCCTGAAGCGCCGTCTTGTCGGAACCGACGACATGCAGCGTCGCACCAAACGGCGCCACCTGGTCGACACCGGACCGGCCGCTGAGTGCGGCAGCGACCTGGTCGAGCCGCGGACCCTGCACAACGAAGGTCGTCAGCCCGGCATTCCTGACCACCTCGTCGACCGTGCCGGTGGCCAGCATCCTGCCGTAGGAGATGTAGCCGATGCGATGGCAGCGCTCGGCCTCGTCCATATAGTGGGTGGAGACCAGCACGGTCAGCCCGCCGCTGGCCAGCCGATGGATCTCGTACCAGAATTCACGCCGCGCCTTCGGATCGACGCCCGCCGTCGGCTCGTCGAGCAGCAGCAATCTGGGCTTGTGCATGATGCAGGCGGCCAGCGCCAGCCGCTGCTTCCAGCCACCGGACAGCGTGCCGGCCAACTGGTCCTTGCGCGAGGTGAGGCCAAGATCCTCCAGCGTCCTGGCGACATGCTCGTTGAGCGGCTTCAACCCATAGAGCCGCGCTACGAATTCCAGGTTTTCGGCGATGGTCAAATCCTCGTAGAACGAGAATTTCTGGGTCATATAGCCGACTTCGCGCTTGATCCTCAGACTGTCGGTGCGGATGTCGAAGCCGAGCACCGTGCCTTCGCCCTCATCCGGCGTCAGCAGGCCGCACATGATGCGGATGGTCGTCGTCTTGCCAGAGCCGTTGGGGCCGAGGAAGCCGACGATCTCGCCCTCGGCCACCGTCATCGTCACATGGTCGACGACGGTCTTGTCACCAAAACGCTTGACCAGGCCGTGGACGTCGATGACGTTCATTTGCCGATATCCGCCAGTTCGACATCAACGATCTGCCCCGGTTGCAGCGCGCCGGCAGCGCCCTCCGGCCGCGCCTCGACCAGATAGACCAGCTTCTGCCGGGTCTCGAGCGAGTAGATCACCGGCGGCGTGAATTCCGGGTCCGGTGACACGTAGCTGACGCGAGCCTTCACGTCCGGCCCGCAGCCGTCGCAATGGACGTTGAGCAGCGTGCCGACTTCCACCGACGAGAACGCGCTTTCCGGCACATAGACGCTGAGCTTCACCGCGCCGTCCGGCAGAATCGAAATGACCGGCGCGGTCGGCCCGGCGGTGTCGCCGGGATAGCGGATCACATCGTTGATGCGGCCGGGCGAAGGCGCCGCCAGCACACGCTTCGACAGCCGCCAGCGCGCCTGCTCCAGCGCCGATTGCGCCTGCCTGACCTGATTGTCGGCGGCCTTGATCGTCTCGGGCCGCGCCGGCAGGCCTCCGACAGCGAGATTGGCTTCCGCCTGGCCGAGCTGCGCGTTGGCAGTTTCCAGCGACGCCGAAGCCGTATCATAATCGGCCTGGGTGCCGGTGCCGCGTTTGAACAAATCGCTGGCGCGGGTGTATCTGCGTTTGGCGTCGGCGGCTTGCGCCTTGGCCATGTCGACCTGCGCCTTGAGCACCTCAATCTCTTCCGGCCGCTTGCCGACCTGCAGGTCGGCAAGTTGCGCCTGGGCCTGGGCAAGGGCCGCCTCGGCTTGCGCGACGGCTATTTTTGCGTCGGCGCTTTCCAGCGTCACCACTGGCGTGCCCGGCGCGACGCGATCGCCGCGCTTGACCGAAATCGTCTCGACCTGCGCCACCTCGATCGGCGCGAGCAGCACATAGTCGCCCTCGACATAGCCGACGGCGAGCGGCGCCGCCGGTGTGCAGGTGCTGAAAAGCAGGGCGGCGAGCGGCACAGAGCAGAGGAAACTCATGATCTACGATCCTTCCGGTCGGTTAAGTGACGCCGAGCCAAAATCGCGCCGAGATTATCCGTCACTGCCGCCGCGATCTTGGTGGCCTCGGCGTCGCCGATCGCGCGCCAGCCCATGCGGCGCATCACCGCCTCGCGGCCGATGCGGAAATAGACGACCTGGCCGATCAGCGTGAACACGGTGAGTCGGGTAGCCTCGCTTTCGGCCGCCTCGCCCGTCGCCTGCTCCCAGATCAGGCAGAGCCGGCGATGCGTCGGCTCGAACACGCCGTCATAGATGCGGTCGAGTGCCGCCGTCGGATGCGACAGCTCACGCAGGACAAACTGCACGATCTCGCCGGCCTCCGGCCTTGCCACGATGAAAGCCACCATCCGCTCCAGCGCGGTGAACAGTTGTGCCCGCGCCGCTTCGGGGTCGCCCGTTTCTGGTTCGCCCGTTTCTGATTCGCTTGAGCCCTGCAGATTGCCGATCGCCTGGCCGGCAATGGTCTGGATGGTGTCGACGATATAGTCGGCCGCAGCGGTGCGAAGCCCTTCCTTGCCGCCGAAATGATAGGCGATCGAGCCGATATTGGCCCTGGCCTCAGCCGCGATCTCGCGCGTCGAGGTGCCGTCAAAACCCTGGCGTCCGAACAGCTTCAGCGCTGCGCGAACAAGTGCTGCGCGCGTCATCTCGGCGGGGGATGCCTCACGGCGCGAAATTTTGGCGTTTGTCGGTTTGCTCATGATCCGCAGTTTAATCAATCGAATGATTAAAGTCAAGCCTTGCCGATCTCCACCTGTCGATCTCCACCTTGCCATCTCCATCCGCACGCGCTTTAGTGTGGAGCCATGGTCAAGGAAATCGAGCGCAAGTTCCTGGTCTCCGGCGATGGCTGGCGGGATCTGGTCGAAGCGGACATCCGCATTCGCCAGTTCTATCTCGTTGCCGCGCCCGACCGCTCGGTCCGCGTGCGTATCAGCGACGGCGCCTCGGCAAAGCTGACGCTCAAATTCGGCAGCAAGGCCCGCGAACGCGACGAATTCGAATATCCGATCCCTCTGGCGGATGCGGAAGAGATGCTGGCCTTCGCCATCGGTCGTGTCATCGAGAAGACACGCCATCATGTTAGGCATCGCGGCCATCTCTATGAAGTCGATGTCTTCGGCGGGATGCTCAGCGGTCTGGTGGTCGCCGAGCTTGAGACGCCGCAGGACGTGCAGGGCGAAATGCTGCCAGATTGGCTCGGCCGCGAAGTCACCGGCGAGCACAGGTTCTACAACGCGTCGCTCGCCCTGGAGGGAATTCCGGAGATCGCCGCATGAGCTATCGCATCGATCCGCGCCTGCCGATGACTGGCGAGGTCAGGCGCATCCTCGCTGAGGAGATCGGCAAGGCGCTCGTCCATCTGGACGCGGCGCATGACAGGCCGGAGCAGGCGCTGCACAAATGCCGCAGGCGGCTGAAGAAGATACGTGCCTTGCTGCGCCTGGTCCGTCCCGGAGACGAAACATTTTGCAGTACCGAGAACCAATGCTACCGAGAGGTGGCTGCCCTGCTTGCCGGCCCGCGCGAGGCGACCGCGCTTGTTGAAACCATCGACCGGCTGGCAAAAGACTTTCCCGAGCAAAGCGCTGGTGGCGGTCTCGATGCCGTTCGCGACACGCTGGTGGCGCGCCAGCACGAATTGCATGGTGGAGTTGGCCTCGGCGCCGCGATAGCTGCCGCGACTGCCGCTTGCGAGGATGGCATCAGCCGCATCGATACGTTAGCCTTGCCCGACCAGCCCGAACAGGCCGCCGATGTGCTTGCCGAAGGCGCCCGCATCACTCTGCGTCGCGCCAGAAAGGCGCTGGACAAAGCGGGCTCCCGCGGTGATGCGGACGATTTCCACGATCTGCGCAAGGCGGCAAAGACTCACGGCATGCATCTGTCGCTGCTTGGACGGCTGTGGCCGACGCCGATCAAGGCCCGGCGCAAGGCGGTCGACGAACTCGGCGAAAAGCTGGGCGAACTGCATGATGTATTCGTCTTGCGCACGCTTCTCGAGGCCCACGACCGGCCGCTCGGCTCTCCTCAGGAAACGCGACTGCCGAGCAAGCTGTTGAAGCGCTCGGAGAAAAGCTTGAAAAAGACCTGTCTTGCGGCGGCAGCCGATCTGTTCGGCGACAGGCCCAGGCGCTCGACAAAAAAATTCGCGCGCAAGGCGCGCACCGATCTGGCCGCCGCGCCGCACGAAGACGCCAGCGCGCCCGGCGCCGCTGCCTGACGCGGTGCTTGCGTCCGTCCGACATCGCTGACGATGAGGAGAGGGTTAGACCTCTCCCGGCGCGGCATTCTTCAACTGCGCTCGCGCGTCCCTGATCGAGGCGGCGTATGTCACCAGCGGCCGTTTGACGCCGTGGTTGATCAGCATGCGGCGTGTCTGCGGCGAAGCGCCTGATATGATGAAGCGCACGCCGGCGCGCCTCGCCTTGTGGGCAGCGCTCTCGATGACGTTGGCCGCCGTTGAATCGAAGAATGGCACGGCCGAGCAGTCGAGGATGAAGTTCTTGCGCTGGTCGGCGATGCGGTCCAGCACCGTGGCGACGGTCGAGGCGGCGCCGAAGAAGAAGGCGCCGGAAATCCGGTAGACGACGGTGTCGGCATCGCTGGCTTCGCTGGAATCGTATGCGCTGGCGGCGCCGGTTCTGTCGGCGACATCGTCCTGCACCAGTCCCTGATCCGGCTCAACCGCAATGCTCTTGGCCATGCGGTCGATGAACAGGATCGAGCCCAGCGCGAAGCCGACGACGATGCCTTCGGTGAGATCACGGAAGATGACGATCAGGAAAGTCGCCATCAGTACCAGCGCGTCGCCGCGCGAGGCACGCAGCAGCGTGGCAAAGGCCTGCTTCTCGAACATGTTCCAGCACACCACCGCCAGCACGCCGGCAAGGGCTGCAAGCGGGATGTAGCTGGCCAGCGGCGCCGCCACCAGCATCAGGGCAAGCAGCAGGGCCGAGTGGATCATGCCCGAGACCGGTCCATGCGCGCCGGCCCGCACATTGGTCGCGGTGCGGGCTATGGTGCCGGTGGTGCAGATGCCGCCGAACAGGGCGGACGCGATGTTGGCGAAGCCTTGCGCCACGAGTTCGCAGTTGGAGCGGTGCCGCCTTCCTGTCATGCCGTCGGCGACCACCGCCGACAGCAGCGATTCGATCGCGCCGAGCAGCGCAAAGGCTAGGGCGTCCGGCAGGACGTCGATCATCCTGTCGAAGCTGATCCGCGGAAAGGTCGGCATTTGCAGGCTGCGCGGGATACCGCCGAAGCGCGTGCCGATCGTTTCGGCAGGCAGAGAAAACAGCGCCACGACAAGCGACGCCAGACCGATGGCGATCAGCATGGCGGGCCATTTCGGCCGCCACCGTTTCATCAGGGCAATGGCGACGATGGTCAGCAGAGCGACGAAGGTGGCGGCGAGATTGATCGTGCCGGCCGCCTCGCCGATCGCCATCAGCTTCGGCACCAGCGGTCCAGGTTCCTTGCCGGTGAGTTTCAGCCCGAACAGCTCGACGATCTGGCCGGAGAAGATGATGATGGCGATGCCGGC
This sequence comes from Mesorhizobium sp. WSM4816, assembly GCF_055811535.1. Classification (NCBI taxonomy): domain Bacteria; kingdom Pseudomonadati; phylum Pseudomonadota; class Alphaproteobacteria; order Hyphomicrobiales; family Phyllobacteriaceae; genus Mesorhizobium; species Mesorhizobium sp. WSM4816. The sequence continues at coordinate 69,326 of NZ_JBVVQR010000026.1, forward strand.
GGTGAAGCCGACGGTCACCGGATAAGGAATGAATTTGATGTAGGTGCCAAGCCTGAGGTAGCCGATGACGAGCAGCAAAACGCCGGCCACCATCGTCGCCAGCAGCAACCCGTCGACGCCGACCCGTGCCACGGTTGCCGCCATCAGCACGATAAAGGCGCCCGCCGGCCCGCCGATCTGAAAACGGCTGCCGCCCAGAGCCGAGACGAGGAAACCGCCAATGATGGAAGTGTAGAGCCCGCGCTCCGGAGACACGCCCGATGCGATCGCGATCGCCATCGACAGCGGCAGCGCCACGATGGCCACGGTCAGTCCGGCGATGGCATCGGCCTTGAAGTGCTCTGATGTGTAGCCTTCGCGCAGCACCGTCGCCAGCTTCGGCGTGAACAGTTCGGAAAATGTCGGCTGCGCCGGTTGATGAATTGCCCGCTGGGTTCGATGCATGGACTGCCTTCCGCTCCTGATGCATGCCGCCAAAAAGTGCACAGCGGCCACGCATAAAACCAAGCAGGCGGCGGGATCGTCGGCAGGACTGTCGGCGGTCGCCGTCGCGACTCTATTTCGGCTCAGCCTGGCGGGTTCTGCGGCACGACCGGCTTGAGGCGCACCCCCCTGCCGCCGCGCTCGCTGGCCTGGTTCTCGCCGATCAGCTCCACGCCGGCCCGGTCGAGGGCCTGGATGACCTTCATCAGCGTATCGACCACGCCCCTGACCACGCCGTCGCTCGCTTCCATGCGCTGAATGGTTGGAAGCGAAACCCCGGCGCGCTCGGCGAGCGTCTTCTGATCGATGCCGGCCAGAGCCCTTGCGGCGCGCATCTGCGCGGCAGTGATCATCGGCTAAAAACCCCCGTCTGAGTCTGCATTCCATGTATAATACCATCATTGTGATGGTTCAAGCATCATCATGCACATGTCAGACATGTGCACACCAGGCCGTTTGCATCTTGGCGAGCCTGCGCGCCCGCTGGGCCAGCACGCCCCAGCCGCCGCAACTTAGAGGAGAATTGGCGCAGCGTCGTTCGGAACGGGCGGTTCAGGCTCCGGCGGTCTGCCCGCGCCATCGCTGGAACGCCCATGCGACCAGCCAGCACAGCATCGCCCAGGCGAAGCCGGCGCACCAGCCGGCCAGCACGTCCGATGGCCAATGAACGCCGAGATAGACGCGGCTGATGCCGACGAGCAGTGCTGTCAGCACGGCAAGTGCCAGCACATAGATCTTGGTCGTTCGCCCAGGCAGGAAACGCGACGCCATGCTGCCCAGCGTCAAATATGTCACCGCCGACAGCATCGCATGGCCGCTTGGAAACGAAAGCGTCGCCACGTCGGCGAGATGCGAGACCAGGTCGGGGCGCGGCCGATCGATTCCGAGCTTCAGCGTGCTCGACAGGGCCTGCCCGCCCGCCACCGCGACGAAGACCAGAAACGCTGCTCCCGGCTTGTGGATCAGCAGCAGATAGACGATCACCGCCACTGTGATCAGCCCGAGCACGATGGCGCTGCCGAGGCTGGTAATGTCGCGCATCGCCCCTTCCAGCCATGGCGGTCCGATCGGATTGTCTGGCTGGCCCGCTTCACGGAAGGCGAGCATGATTTCCGTGTCGAAGGCGTGCGGCGTGGTGTCCCGCGCCACCTCCATCAGTTCCTCGAACCCCCACAGCCCGCCGGCGATGACCAGTCCGGCCAAAAGCACCGGGAATTCGATCCAGTTGAGCAGCTTGTTTGCGGTATTCTTCATCGGGCCAATCGTCTTACAGCGCCGCGCGTCCTCTTGGACGCGCAAAGGACGCTGTAGCACTTGATTTGGCGCATGATCCTTTCCGAAATCGTTTCCGATTTTCGGGATCATGCGCAACTACAGTTTTTGCAGATAGGGTCCGAGCGTGATCAGCGCCACCGCTGCGACGGCGAGCACGATGCCGGTCGCCTGCAACGAATTGACGCGCTCGCCGAAGAACACCAGTGCCACCACGTTCACCGACACCAGTTGGATCACCGCCGACAGGCTGAACGACACCGACATGCCGAATTCACGGATCAGCCTCAGCATGATCAGATTGCCCGCTGAATAGAGCGCCAGAGTCAGAACGATCTTGCCGAGGCTCGGCGCCAGCCCCCATTGCTTGGCCGCCGTCGCCGCCAGCAGGAAGATCACTGTCGAAATGCCGAGCTGCCCCAGTCCCCAGAAACTCACTTTTTTGTTCCTCCCGACGCAGTGCTTGCGCGCCTGCCGCAGATCTTGTTTCGGAAGTGTCGGTCGCGGTCAAGCGGCCTGATCAAAGACATGAAATCGGGCTGGAAATTGGTCGGCAACGTCATCAAACTGTGATCTGCTGGCGATACGCGGTCAGTCAAGCAACACGCTCCAGCCATCCCAAAGAGCCAGAGGCACGCCCCCATGACTGAACATCGCCCCGACGCCCATTTCCGCACCAGCCTGCTCGAGGAAAACGATGGGCCAGGAACCAATCCCACTGACAACCAGACGATGGGCGAAATCATCGCCGCGCGATTCTCGCGCCGTGGTTTTCTGCAGGGATCGCTCGCGGCAACCGCCATCGCCGCCACCGTCAGCCCGCTCGCGCTGATCCTCGCCGACGATGCCCGCGCCGGCGGCGGCTCGGTCTTCAGTTTCGACGAGGTCGAGGCAGGCGTCGACGACAAGCACCATGTCGCTGCCGGTTACGACGCCGACGTGCTGTTGCGCTGGGGCGATCCGCTGTTTGCCGATTCGCCGGAATTTGATCCGACAAAACAGTCGGCGCAGGCCCAGGAAAGACAGTTTGGCTACAACAACGACTATGTCGGCTATCTCCCGATAGACGGCTCGGCCGAGCACGGCCTGCTGGTGGTCAACCACGAGTACACCAATCCGCATCTGATGTTCCCGGGCCTTGTCAGCATCGTCGATGGCGAGGCCAAGCAGGCCCCCCTGAGCAAGGAACAGGTCGATATCGAGATAGCCGCGCATGGCGGCACCATCGTCGAAGTTCGCAAGGTATCAGGCAAATGGCAGGTGGTGCGCGACGGCAAGCTCAATCGCCGCATCACCGCCAACACCGAGATGGCGCTGTCCGGCCCCGTCGCCGGCCACGACCGGGTCAAGACCAGTGCCGATCCGACCGGCACGAAGGTCTTCGGCAGCGTCAACAATTGTGCCGGCGGCGTCACCCCCTGGGGCACCTACATCATGGCCGAGGAAAACATACACGGCTATTTCTCGGGCGAGCTGCAGGAAGGCCACAAGGAAGCCGCCAACTACAAGCGCCTGGGGATTCCCGAAGGCTCCTATGAATGGGCTGCGCATTACGACCGCTTCGACATCGGCAAGGAGCCGAACGAGCCGAATCGCTTCGGCTGGGTCGTTGAGGTCGACGTCAACTATCCGACCTCGGTGCCGCGGAAGCGCACTGCCATGGGCCGTTTCAAGCATGAGGGCGCTGAATCGATCGTCGCCAAGGATGGCCGTGTGGTGTTCTACCAAGGCGACGACGAGCGTTTCGACTATGTCTACAAATTCGTCACGGCCGGCAAGTTCAACGCCGAGGACCGCGCCGCCAACATGGATCTTCTCGACGATGGCACGCTCTACGTCGCCAAATTCGCCGAGGACGGTACCCTGGAATGGCTGCCGCTGGTTCACGGCCAGGGTCCGTTGACCGCCGAGAACGGCTTTGCCGGCCAGGCCGACGTGCTGATCGGGACAAGGCTTGCCGCCGATCTTCTCGGCGCCACCAAGATGGACCGCCCCGAGGATATTCAGCCCCACCCGACGACCGGCAAGGTCTACGTCATGCTGACCAACAATTCGAAGCGCAAGACGGAACAGGTCGACGCCGCCAACCCTCGCGCCGAAAACGCCTTCGGCCACATCGTCGAGATTGTTGAGGACGGTGGCGATTTCACTGCCACCAAGGGCAAGTGGGAAATCATGTTGAAATGCGGCGATCCCTCGGTGGCCGAAGTCGGCGCTACTTTCTCGACTGCAACGACCGCCAATGGCTGGTTCGGCATGCCAGATAATTGCGCCATCGATGCGGCCGGCCGGCTCTGGGTCTCGACCGATGGCCAGGGCCCGAAGGCGACCGGCCGCACCGATGGCCTGTGGGCGGTCGACACCGAAGGCGAGGCGCGGGCGACCTCGAAGCTATTCTTCCGCGTGCCGATCGGCGCCGAACTCTGCGGCCCGCTGTTCACGCCCGACGACCAGACTGCCTTCGTCGCGGTCCAGCATCCGGCCGATGGCGGCGAGGACTGGGAGGCTTTTGGCCGTCCCTCCTACTATGAGGACCTATCGACCCGCTGGCCTGACTTCAAGCCCGATATGCCGGTGCGGCCGTCGGTCGTCGCCATCACCAAACAGGGCGGCGGCAAAATCGCGGTCTGAATCACTGCAAGGCGCTAGCAGCGCCAACGAAGGATTTCGTCGGTACGAAATCCTTCCTTTTCCTGATGCGCGGGAATGCGCCTGATGGGCTCATTCGGTGCGCTGAACCACGGCCACGTTCATCATGGTTCTCAACCTGAAGCCAATGGACTCGTATAATCCGATGGCCGTGGTGTTGCTGGCAAAGGCGTGGAGATAGGGAACTTCGCCGCGCGCCGCTATCTGGTTTGCCACGAACAGCGACAGCAGCCTGCCCAGACCACCGCCCCGAAATTCCGGATGTGAGCACACGCCGCTAAGTTCGGTATAGCCGGGTTGCTTCATGCGTTCGCCGGCCATCGCCGCAAGTCGGCCCTCGATCTTCACACCCCAAAAATCGCCTAGGCTCAAGGCTTCGAGCGTGAATGGGCCAGGCTTGGTGACCAATGCCAAGGCGAGCATCTCAGCTGCATCGTCTCGCGTCAGACGTTGCACGCGGTTGTCGGAGACCATCTGCAATGGCCGCTCGGCAATCATCTGAACCCCGGGCGCGGTCGAAGTCGCCGAGAGTTCCGCGGGCAGAGCAATGGCGTCCGCCTGAAGCAGGATCGCACTCTCGCCTGGGGAGACAAGTTTTCCGAGCGCCTGCAGGCTTTCCGCATCGTCCGCGGCACTGGCGGCGAAGGGAGCTATCGAGGGCCGATACCGCATGGCGAGGTCGTCACCTTGCGCGAAGGCTTGGTGTCGCGTCCGAAGCGCGCTCCACACGGGACGGTCAAGCAGGTATTTCATCGCGTGGCACTTCCGGCTTCTTTACACGACGGTCGAGAGGCGCCGCGGCGAGGCCGTCCTCGATGGCGGCCAGATGATCAAGAAGCGGCCCAGAAAGATCCGCGCACAGATCCGCGACGGCATTCTCGATGCGCGGCCAGACGTCGTGCTTTGCAACATCGACCAGCCGCTGGCCGTGCAGGGTGAGGCAGACAATCCTGCGCCGCTGGTCATCATCCGATGGACTGACCTCGACCAGTCCCAATTCGGCCAGAAGCGACACGCTCCGCGTTACACCTGGCTGTGCCACCCCGAGGGATTGCGCCAGCTCCCCGACTGGCAGCGGGCCCAGCCTGTCGAGCGCAGCCAGCAGCGGGTACTGGCTCGACTGAACCGGCACATCGAGGCAGTCGAGCAGGCGCTGCGTATCCGCCTGCAATTGCTCGCCAATACGCTTCAGCCTGCTGCCCAGGCACAGGAAGCCAAGGGACCTTACGACGTCTTCCATAATCAACCTGCCAGCCAATTGATAACACGATATATAACATTATATGGAAATCAAGCGCCGCCATCGCACGGCCGCTTTCAAGCGTCGTCACCAGATTTGGTGGTCTTGGGTCGGGAACATCGCTCGGATGCTGGCGCTGCGTCGCCTGGGCAGGCCGTTCGATCAGTTCCGCAGCCGGTAGCCGGTCCTGAAAATCCACGCGACGATCGCTATGCAGATAAGCAGGAAAACCACGGTCATGCCGAGGCTGATGCCGATCGAGACGTCGGACTTGCCGTAGAAGCTCCAGCGAAAGCCGCTGACCAGATAAAGGACAGGGTTGAACAGCGTCACCGTGCGCCAGGTGCCGGGCAGCATGTCGATCGAATAGAAGCTGCCGCCAAGGAAGGTAAGCGGCGTGATGATCAGCAGCGGCACCAGCTGCAGCTGCTCGAAGCTCTTCGCCCAGATGCCGATGATGAACCCGAACAGGCTGAAGGTCACCGCCGTCAGCACCAGGAAGGAGAGCATCCAGAACGGATGCTCGATGGTCAGCGGCACGAACAGCGACGCGGTCCCCAGGATGATCAGGCCGAGTATGATCGACTTGGTCGCCGCACCCCCGACATAAGCGATGATGATCTCCAGATAGGACACCGGCGCCGACAGCAGTTCGTAGATCGAGCCGACGAATTTCGGGAAATAGATGGCGAAGGAGGCGTTGGAGATCGACTGCGTCAGCAGCGACAGCATGATCAGCCCCGGCACGATAAAGGCGCCGTAGCTGATGCCGTCGATCTCGGTGATGCGCGAGCCGATGGCCGAGCCGAATACGACGAAATAGAGCGATGTCGAGATGACCGGCGAGACAATGCTCTGCAGCACGGTCCGAAAGGCGCGCGCCATTTCCATCTTGTAGATCGCCCAGACGGCTCGCAGGTTCATGCGCGCTTCCTCACCAGGTTGACGAAGATCTCCTCGAGCGAGCTGTTTTGCGTGTCGATATCGCGGAACTGGACGCCGGCCGTCTCAAGGTCGCGCAGCAGCGAGGCGACGCCCGGCCGCTCGCTCTGGTTGTCATAAGTGTAAGTCAGTCGATCACCGTCCGGCGAAAGCTCCAGCGCGTAGCGCGACAACTTCTCGGGTATGGTGGCGAGCGGACAGCGCAATTCCAGCAACAGCCGTTTGCGGCCGAGCGTGCGCATCAGTTGCACCTTGTCCTCAACCAGCACGATCTCACCGCGATTGATGACGCCGACGCGGTCGGCCATCGCCTCGGCCTCCTCGATGTAGTGGGTGGTCAGGATGATGGTGACGCCATCCTCGCGCAACCGGCGCACCATCGCCCACATGTCCTGACGCAGCTCGACGTCGACGCCGGCTGTCGGCTCGTCGAGGAACAGCACCCTCGGTTCGTGCGACAGCGCCTTGGCGATCATCAGCCGCCGCTTCATGCCGCCGGACAGGGTGATCGCCTTGGCGTCCTTCTTGTCCCACAACGACAGGTCGCGCAGCACTTTCTCGACGAAGGCGTGGTTGGCCGGCTTGCCGAACAGGCCCCGGCTGTAGTTGACCGTCGCCCACACGCTCTCGAACGCGTCGATGGTCAGTTCCTGCGGCACCAGCCCGATGAGGCTGCGTGCGGCGCGATAATCCCGGCTGATGTCGTGGCCGTCCACGCTGACTGTGCCCGACGAGCGGTTGACGATACCGCAGACGATCGAGATCAGCGTCGTCTTGCCGGCGCCGTTCGGCCCGAGCAGCGCAAAAATCTCGCCGCGCTCTATATCGAGGTTGATCTCCTTCAGCGCTTTGAAACCGGTGGCGTAGGTCTTGGTGACCCCGGAAATGGCAATGATCGATGGCATGGCTGAAAAACGGCTGCTTGAAAGGAGGTCTGTTGATTTTAGTCCGCTGAATGTCGGTGCGCGCGGCCGGAAGTCAATGGCACTCCTGACATTCTGGACATCGGCGCATCCACCGCTGCCGCAGTCCTGCGGCGTTCCGCCTCGCGTGACGCCACGCCGCTTTGACCGCCTGGCGCATCCGGCCTATCTTCCCTACATAGCAGCAGCCGGAGCCCGCCATGGACCCGCTCATCCTTTCGCGCATCCAGTTCGGCGCCAACATCTCGTTCCACATCCTGTTTCCGGCTATCACCATCGCGCTTGGCTGGATGCTGCTGTTCTTCAAGCTTCGCTACAACGCCACCGGCGATACCGCCTGGATGCGCGCCTATTTCACCTGGGTGAAGGTGTTCGCGCTGTCCTTCGCCATGGGCGTGGTTTCAGGCGTCACCATGAGCTTCCAGTTCGGCACCAACTGGCCGGGTTACATGGAGACCGTCGGCAACATCGCCGGCCCGCTGCTCGCCTATGAGATACTCACCGCCTTCTTCCTCGAGGCGGCGTTCCTCGGCATCATGCTGTTCGGCTTCCGCCGCGTCTCCAACCGCATCCACACGCTGGCAACCGTGCTGGTGGCCGGCGGCACCACCCTGTCCGCCTTCTGGATCATCGCGCTCAATTCATGGATGCAGACGCCGGTCGGCTTCGAGATGCGCGACGGCGTAGCCCACGCTACCGACTGGTGGGCGATCGTCTTCAACCCGTCCATGCCCTACCGGCTTGTCCACATGCTGCTTGCCTCCGGCCTGACGGTTTCGTTCCTGATCGCCGGCCTGTCGGCGCTGCGCTATCTCTATGGCGACCGTTCGGAATCGATGTGGAAGGCCTTGCGCACCGGTGTTTTCACCGCGGCGATCCTGATCCCCATCCAGATCTTCGCCGGCGACCAGCATGGCCTCAACACGCTCGAGCATCAGCCGCAGAAGATCGCCGCCATGGAGGCCAACTGGAACACCGGCCCCAACGTGCCGCTTGTCCTTTTCGCGCTTCCCGACGAGGCGGCAAGGGAGAACAAATACGAGATCACCATCCCCGATGGCGCCAGCCTCATCCTCAGGCACAGCGCCAGCGGCGTCGTGCCGGGGCTGAACGACTATGCCGGCAACCACCCGCCGGTGTTCCCGGTGTTCTGGGCTTTTCGCATCATGGTCGGTACCGGCGTCCTGATGCTCGTCGTCTCCTGGTCGGCCGCCTTTTTCCTCAAGCGCCGGCACAGCCTGCCGAGACCGCTGGCGCTGGTGATGGTGCCGATGGCGCTGTCCGGCTGGCTGGCGACGCTGGCTGGCTGGTACACCACCGAGATCGGTCGCCAACCGTGGCTGGTCACCGGCGTGCTGAAAACTGTCGATGCCGTCGGCCCGGTCGCCGGCAGCCAGGTCGCGCTGTCGCTCGTCGTCTATCTCATCCTCTATGCGCTGCTTCTGATCGCCTATCTCGGCGTGCTGGTCTATCTGGCGCTGAAGGCGGCGAAGGACGGCGATGCCTCGCCGCTGCCGGGCGTTCTCGACGCGCCGCTGTCGCAGCCGGCGGCGAAATAGGAGAACGGCGATGACCCTCGACTGGCCGACATTGCTCCCCCTCATCTTCGCCGGCCTGATGGGCCTTGCCATCCTGATCTACGTCATCCTCGACGGCTTTGATCTCGGTATCGGCATCCTGTTCGCAGCCGCCGGAGACGCCGAGCAGGACACGATGATCGCCGCAATAGGCCCGTTCTGGGACGCCAACGAGACCTGGCTGGTGCTGGCCGTCGGCCTGCTGCTGGTCGCCTTCCCGCTGGCGCACGGCACCATCCTCACCGCGCTCTACATTCCGGTCTTCCTGCTCCTTGTCGGCCTGATCCTGCGCGGCGTTGCCTTCGATTTCCGGGCCAAGGTGCCGGCCGGTCACAAGCATCGCTGGAACCGCATCTTCTTCCTGGGCTCGGTCATCGCTTCGCTGGCGCAGGGCTACATGCTGGGAATCTATGTGCTGGGCCTTGATGTCGGCCTCGGCGGCATGGCCTTCGGCGCGCTGGTGGCGCTCTGCCTTGCCGCCGCCTACGCGGCGATGGGCGCGGCCTGGGTCATCTACAAGACGGAAGGCGAATTGCAGAAGAAGGCGGTGCTATGGCTGCGCCGGGCGCTGGTGCTGACCGCGCTCGGCATGGTCGCCGTCTCGCTGGCCACGCCGCTCGCCAGTCCGCGCATCTTCGACAAATGGTTCGTCTGGCCGGCCATGCTCTATTTGTCGCCGCTGCCGGTCCTGTCGGCGGTGCTGTTCGCATGGCTGTGGCGGCAGACCTTCCATCTGCCCAAGGCCGGCGACCGCCATGCGCTGACGCCGTTCCTGACGCTGGCCGCCATCTTCACGCTGGGCTTTGCCGGCCTCGCCTGGTCGTTCTATCCCTTCGTCGTGCCCGACAGGCTGACCATCTGGCAGGCGGCGTCCGCGCCGGAAAGCCTCGCCATCATCCTGGCCGGCACGGTGGTGGTGCTGCCGATCATCATTTTCTATTCGTTCTATGCCTACCGCGTCTTCGGCGGCAAGGCGACGGATCTGACCTACGACTGACTGGCAAACCGCCGAACTGCACAATATTTAGGCAGTTGCTCAGGCGGCAGCGGCTCGTGAAGACTGCCTTGCCAATCCCACCTTGCCAATCCCGCCGGGAAAGTCCGATTCGCAGCGATTTCGATGGTTTGGCATGTCTGTTGCTTTGCCCTGGCGACCAATTGGTTTTGTCCAGTCAAAGGGAAAGATAATGAACCGTCGCAATGTCTGCATGCTGGCCTTCGCCGCCGCCGTTGGAATGGCCATGGCTTCGTCTCCGCGGGCGCGGGCCGACGCCTTGAGCGACATCGCGGCGCGCGGCACCGTCCGCATCGCCGTTCCACAGGATTTCCCGCCCTTCGGCAGTGTCGGCGCCGACATGACGCCGCAAGGCTACGACGTCGACATCGCCAATCTGATTGGCGAAAAGCTCGGCGCCAAGGTCGAGATCGTCCCGGTCACCAGCGCCAACCGCATTCCCTATCTCCAGACCAACAAAGTCGACCTGGTCATTTCCAGCCTCGGCAAGAATCCCGATCGCGAGAAGGTCATCGACTTTTCCGAAGCCTATGCTCCGTTCTACAACGGCGTGTTCGCTCCGGCAGACGTCGCCGTCGCAAAAGCGGAAGACCTCGCCGGCAAGACCGTTGGCGTCACCGGCGGCGCGATCGAAGATCTCGAACTGACCAAGGTTGTGCCCGCGAGCGTCGAGATCAAGCGCTACGAGGACAATAACGGCACTATTTCGGCTTTCCTTTCGGGCCAGGTCGAGGTGATCGCGACCGGGAATGTCGTCGCCGCCGCCATCCTCGAAAAGAACCCGCCCAAGCGGCCGGAGCTCAAGTTCCTGATCAAGAACTCGCCTTGCTACATCGGCATGAACAAGGAGCAGCCGGCGTTGATGGCCAAGATCAACGGGATCATCGCCGCCGCCAGGTCCGATGGCGCCCTCAACGCCATTTCGCAAAAATGGCTGAAGGTGGACCTGCCGGCTGAGCTGTGATCGCCGCCCGCCGCGTGTGGCTGAGGTCGGATAGCAAGTCATGACCTATCAGTTCGATTTCAGCTGGCTGATCGGATCTCTGCCGGTGCTGCTCAAGGGCATCCGGATCACCGTGCAGCTTATCCTGATCGGCGCGGTGTTCGGCGTGGCATTGGGCATTGCCTGCGCCTGGGTCCGGGCGCTGGGGCCGAAATGGCTAAAACCCGTCGTTGCGACCTATGTCGAGCTGATCCGCAACACGCCCTTCCTCATCCAGCTGTTCTTCATTTTCTTCGGCCTGCCGTCGCTTGGCATCAGGATGTCGGAGCTGACCGCCGCCAACCTCGCCATGATCGTCAATCTCGGCGCTTACAGCTGCGAGATCATCCGCGCCGGCATCCAGGCCACGCCGCGCGGCCAGTTCGAGGCCGGCGCCAGCCTCGCCATGACCCCGTTCCAGACCTTCTGGCACGTGGTTCTGGTCCCGGCGCTGCAGCGCATCTGGCCTGCGCTGTCGTCGCAGATCGTCATCGTCATGCTGGGTTCGGCCGTCGTTTCGCAGATTGCCGCTGAGGACCTGACCTTCGCCGCCAACTTTATCCAGTCGCGCAATTTCAGGGCCTTCGAAACCTACATCGTCTCCACCTTGATCTACCTGGCGCTCGCCATCCTGCTGCGCCAGCTGCTGGCCGGCCTGGGCGGGATGCTGTTCCCGAGGAAGGCGTCGCGATGAGACAGGCGCCATGACCGAGTTCAGCTTCTGGGACATCCTGCGCAACCTGCTTCTGGCCGCCCGCTGGACCGTTGTCCTCTCGCTGGTCTCCTTCATCGGTGGCGGCATCGTCGGCGCGGCCCTGCTTTTCTTGCGCATCGGCGGCCGGCGTGGGATGCAGTTTCTGTCACGCGGCTATATCCAGCTGTTTGAGGGCACGCCGCTGCTGATGCAGCTCTTTCTGGCTTTCTTCGGGCTTGGCCTGTTTGGCATCGACGTTCCCGCCTGGGTTGCCGCCTGTGTCGCGCTCATCCTGTGGACCGCAGCCTTCCTCGCCGAAATCTGGCGTGGCTGCGTCGAGAGCATTGCCAAGGGCCAATGGGAGGCGTCAGCCAGCCTCGGCATGGGTTATCTCCAGCAGATGCGCTACGTCATCCTGCCGCAGGCACTGATAGTGGCGGTGCCGCCGACCGTCGGCTTCTCGGTGCAGGTGGTGAAGGGCACCGCGCTCACCTCGATCATCGGCTTCGTCGAACTGTCGAAGGCCGGTTCGATCGTCACCAACGCGACGTTCCAGCCGTTCACCGTCTATGGCCTGGTCGCGCTCATCTACTTTGCTTTGTGCTGGCCGCTGTCGAAATCCAGCCAGCTCCTGGAAAGGAAGCTCAATGTCGCTCATCGCAATCACTGAGGTGAAGAAGCGCTTCGGCGACAACGAGGTGCTGAAGGGGATTTCCATCGACGTCGCGCCGGGCGAGGTAGTCGCCATCATCGGCAAGAGCGGTTCGGGCAAGTCGACGCTGCTGCGCTGCATCAACGGGCTCGAGACCATCGATGAAGGCTCGATCGTCGTCGCCGGCGCCCAGTTCCTGCCCGACGAGGTGCATCTCAAGGCGCTGCGCCTGAAGGTCGGCATGATTTTTCAGCAATTCAACCTGTTTCCGCATCTCACCGCCGGCGGCAATGTCATGCTGTCGCAGATGGTGGTGAAGAAGACGCCGAAGAAGGACGCCGAGGCGGTCGCGCGAAAAATGCTCGACCGCGTCGGTCTCGCCCACAAGTTCGATGCGTTGCCGGACGAATTGTCCGGCGGCCAGCAGCAGCGCGTGGCGATCGCCCGGGCGCTCGCCATGCAGCCCAGCGCGCTGCTATGCGACGAGATCACCTCGGCGCTAGATCCCGAGCTCGTCGCCGAAGTGCTGGCCGTTGTCAAGGAATTGGCGGCGGAAGGCATGACGCTGGTGATGGTCACCCACGAGATGCGCTTTGCCCGCGACGTCTGCTCGCGCGTCGTCTTCATGCATCAGGGTCGTGTCCACGAGATCGGCGCCCCCGAGGACGTTTTTTCCAATCCCAGGACGCCGGAGCTCCGGCAGTTTCTGGGCGTGCAATAAGCTGTGTTGATATTCAGCCGGCCTGCACCCGGCGGTACTCGCGTACCCGAAAGTGCGCTCCGTTCCGGTCCTCGGAATCCACCATTTTCGGCGCGGCCTGACCTGGTACCTCACCACACCTGACGCCGACATGCGTCGACCAGGTACACACTGGCGAAAGATCAGCTCTTGTTGCCGGCCAGCACCAGCACCGGCTTGTCGCTGTAGAGGTCTGGGAATAGCGTCTTCAAATTCTCGACCTTGGGCAGGTCGTTGTAGACGATGTAGGGATAGGTCGGGTTCAGCGTCAAAAAGTCCTGGTGATAGTCCTCGGCCGGATAGAATTTTTTCCCCATCTCCAGCGTGGTCACGATCGGCTCCGGAAACACGTTGGCCTTGTCGAGCTGGGCGATATAGCTCTCGGCGATCTTCTTCTGCGCGTCGCTTTCGGCAAAGATCGTCGAACGGTATTGCGGGCCGCGGTCCGGACCCTGGTAGTTCAGCTGCGTCGGGTTGTGCGCGACCGAGAAATACACCTGCAGCAGCTGGCCGTAACTGACTTTGGACGGCTCGTAGATGATCTCGACGGCCTCGGCATGCCCGGTCCGGCCGGTGCCGACCGTCTCGTAGACGGCGGTGTCCTTGTCGCCGCCGGCATAGCCGGAGACGGCACTGGTCACGCCCTTGACGTGCTGGAACACGCCTTGCACGCCCCAGAAGCAGCCGCCGGCGAAGATCGCCCTGGCGGTGCCGGCGGCGGGTTTTTCGTCCATCGCCGGTGGCGGGATCACCACCGCCGCCTCGGCCGAGATCGCCGGCGTCTGCCACAAGGCGGCGCCAGCCGCCGCGAGCATCAGCGCCGCAAGCGCGCCCCAGGCGACGTTGGTCAATCGTTTCGCGGCGGTTCTTTCAATGCCGGCCATCTCTGATCTCTCCTGCATGAGGTTTTCGACTATACGACAGATAGGTTCGTCGCGGTTTCACATTGCCGTGCGGGCGTGTGCGTCGGCTGGCCCGACCCCGTTCCGGACGTGGCCTACTTGGCCGTGCCCATTGCGTCGCAGGTCTTGGTCGCCTCGTCCTTCTTCATCGCGTCGGTTTCCATGGCAGCCTTGTCCATGCAGCCCTTCAGCTTTTCGACCGCCATCGGATCCGCGGGCTTCATCGCGTCGGTCGCCGGCTTCATGGCATTGGTCGCCATCGCATTGGCCGGCTTCATCGCATCTTCGGCGCGGGCAATGCCGCCGGCAAAAAGCGCGGTCGAGCAAAGCGCGAAGGCAAGTGCCGGCAAGGTCAGGCGGGTGAAGGCGGTCATGATGTCTCCCAGAGTTGGTGGCGCGCCGGAATGGCGATCACATCAGCTCTTCGCCGCCGCCTGGGCCTTCGTTACAGCCATCACCGCTTCGTGATCGCCCATCTCCGCCCGTCCTCGAATTGGCCCACAAATAAAAACGCCGCCCGGTGGCTGGCGGCGTTGTGATTTGCATTGCTTCGATAAGGTCGAGCGTTGCGCCGTTTCCCGTCCAGCTACTGGGTAAGCACTGTTTGCGAAGGCCGTTGATTGAAGTCGCACTTGCCGGTCACGGTGTAGAAGAAGTCGGCATTGGACACTGGAGCCGGCACGGGATTTCCGCCGTCCTCCCAGGCCTGCTGGCTGGATTGGCCGCACGGCACCGCGGTGAAGATGTCCACCTTCTCGCCGTTCGCGACCTCGACGCCGTCGATGTACAGCCGGTTCGATGTCGCCGAATCGTTGGATTTGAGGACGGGTGGCTTGGGCGGGTTTGCTCTTGCGGCATCCGGCACATCCATCTGCAGAAACAGTGAGTCCATAAGGCTGACATCGATCACCGCGCCGGCGCCGTTCGCCGGGTACATGGTGTTGGTGCAGGTGGTCAGGTATTTCTTGTTGCCGCTAACCTGTGTGATCGCCCCGGTTGGCAGGTTGTTGAAATTCTGCACTGTCTTGGTCGTGCATTTTTGTTCCTGGACCTTCGTCTCCGTCGCTCCATTGACCGTATAGACCGTCGACGTGCCGTAGCCTTTCGGATCACCAAAGTTGTTGTAGACATAGGTGATCTTCATCAACGGGTTGACCGCCGTCTCGATAAATTTCGTGCCGTAGAGCGACACCGTCTTGTTCCAGTGGCCCGACACCTTTTGGACCTTGAACGTGGTCTGCACCAGCGCCGGCCTCTTGCGCACTGCCGATGCGACGCCGATCTGCACGGTGTCGACGCGGGCGATCTGCATGAAGTTCGTCGGCATGGCAAAGCTGGCCGAAGCATTGATGCTGGCGGTGCCGTCGGCGGCGACGACGAAGCCGTCGAGCTTGGCGGTGCCTTGCCCGCTATTGGCCGCAAACGACTCCTGCAGTCTCACCTGACGGTCCGCCAATGACGTGCTTGTCGGCAGCGTGGTGATCGCCAGGGTCGCGGCATCGAGCGCATTCTGCATCGAGCCCTTGGTCGCAATGGCCGCGTTATAGTCGACCGAGAGGCCCAGAGCGGCACACATCGGGATAAGCATGATGGCGAGTATCGGCGCTAAGGAGCCGCTCTCGGAACTGAGAAAATGGCTTCCGGACAGTGGCATTTCGTGTTCCCCAAAACGGTAACAGGTCGTGTCCTGTCACGCAGGCCGCGAATTATGCCTTAATCTGATGGAGCAAAGTTTAACGACGCTGCGATCGCCGGCGGCTCATGCGGCGCCGGCCGCTTGCCCGGGCAAGCTGCCCCTGCTAAAGCGCCCGACATGACCACGCCGATCAAGAACATCCGCAATTTCTCCATCGTCGCGCATATCGACCATGGCAAATCCACGCTTGCCGACCGGCTGATCCAGCTGACCGGCGGGCTGGAGCTGCGCGACATGAAGGAGCAGGTGCTGGACTCGATGGATATCGAGCGCGAGCGCGGCATTACCATCAAGGCGCAGACGGTGCGGCTGAAATACCACGCCAGCAATGGCGAGGATTATATCCTGAATCTGATCGACACGCCCGGCCATGTCGACTTCGCCTATGAAGTGTCGCGGTCGCTGGCCGCCTGCGAGGGCTCGCTGCTGGTCGTCGATGCCTCGCAAGGCGTCGAGGCGCAGACATTGGCCAATGTCTATCAGGCCATCGACAACAACCACGAGATCGTCGTGGTGCTCAACAAGGTCGACCTGCCGGCCGCCGAGCCCGAGCGCATCCGCGAGCAGGTCGAGGAGGTGATCGGCATCGATGCCTCCAACGCCGTGCTGATCTCGGCCAAGACCGGCCTCGGGATTCCCGATGTGCTGGAGGCGATCGTCAACGATTTGCCGCCGCCGCGCGAGGGCGACATTGCTGCCCCGCTCAAGGCGATGCTGGTCGACAGCTGGTACGACGCCTATCTCGGCGTCATCGTGCTGGTCCGCATCATCGACGGCGTGCTGAAGAAGGGCCAGACCATTCGCATGATGGGCACCGGCGCCAAGTACCTGGTCGAGCGCACCGGCGTCTTCACGCCGGCCCGCATCAATGTAGACGAACTCGGCCCCGGCGAGTTCGGCTTCTTCACCGGCTCGATCAAGGAAGTCGCCGACACCCGCGTCGGCGACACCATCACCGAGGACAAGCGCCAGACAGCACAGGCCCTGCCCGGCTTCAAGCCGGCGCAGCCGGTGGTGTTCTGCGGCCTGTTCCCGGTCGATGCCGCCGATTTCGAGGATCTGCGCGCCGCAGTCGGCAAGCTGCGCCTCAACGACGCTTCTTTCTCCTTTGAAATGGAAACCAGCGCTGCGCTCGGTTTCGGCTATCGCTGCGGCTTTCTTGGCCTGCTGCATTTGGAAATCATCCAGGAGCGGCTGGAGCGCGAGTTCAACCTCGACCTCATCGCCACGGCGCCGTCGGTCGTCTACCGGCTGCTGTTGAACGACGGCACGACCAAGGAATTGCACAACCCCGCCGACATGCCCGACGTGGTCAAGATATCGGCCATCGAGGAGCCGTGGATCCGCGCCACCATCCTGACCCCGGACGAGTATCTCGGCGGCATCCTAAAACTCTGCCAGGACCGGCGCGGCATCCAGGCTGACCTGTCCTATGTCGGCAAGCGCGCCATGCTGACCTATGACCTGCCGCTCAACGAGGTCGTCTTCGACTTTTACGACCGGCTGAAGTCGATCTCCAAGGGCTACGCCTCCTTCGACTATCACCTTACCGATTACAAGGAAGGCGACCTGGTCAAGATGTCGATCCTGGTCAATGAGGAGCCGGTCGACGCGCTATCGATGCTGGTCCACCGCACGGCGGCAGAAAAGCGCGGCCGGCTGATGTGCGAGAAGCTGAAGGAACTGATCCCGAACCATCTGTTCAAGATCCCGATCCAGGCGGCAATCGGCGGCAAGGTCATCGCCCGCGAGACGATCTCGGCGCTGCGCAAGGACGTCACCGCCAAATGCTACGGCGGCGACGTCTCGCGCAAGCGCAAGCTGCTCGACAAGCAGAAAGAGGGCAAGAAGCGGATGCGCCAGTTCGGCAAGGTGGATATCCCGCAGGAGGCGTTTATCCAAGCGCTGAAGATGGGCGATTGAGGTAGCCGGTCGGCGACCGTGCGAAGCGCGGCGCCGAGACATCGATCCGGTGGATAGATATTTCTGATAAGATCGTTGTCCGGAGACTGCATAGGAGGCCACGATGGCTACTGAGTCGAAGGAGAAACAGTACCAGAACTTCAAGCATGCCGCCCGCAAACTGAAAACCGACGAGTCCGAGGAAAACTTTGACCGCGTGTTGAAGAAGGTGGTGACCGCAGTCCGCCACGCATCAGACTGTGCGGTGAACTCGGCCCCGGCGTATCCACCGGGGCCTTGTGACTGCGGCGTAATCAAAGCTCGACGATGATCCCGAGCTTCATTGCTTTGTCGCCACGTTTGTAACCATCGCGCGGGCCGCTGAACGACACGCCATTGTGTGCGGCGCTGACTGCTCTATCTATTCTGAACAGCTTCCATTCAGTGTGCTCATGCGAGGCACTTGCGCCGGACACCTGATATGCGCGTAAGAGAGTCTGCCCGTCCCTACCGTGGCCTAGTGCGTGCGGTTCAATGACTCGAAGGCCGGGATCGTACACGAGATGTACAAGGAGTCTGTTTCGGATTGCATGTTCAAGGGTCGGTATCATTGTCGTCACCTTCTGACGTTGTACACGTCGTCAGGCTTGACACTGCGAGCCAAAAGACTCAGAACACTCTTGCAAGGGAGTGCAGCTTCCGCGCCTGACGACCATCATCTGCGGAACCTGAACTTTAGAAACCGTCGCTGGGTACCAGCCTGCGACGGTTTCGTTTTTCAGGCGTCAACACCCTGCATGACGCCGGGACATGGTCCCCGTCAAGTTGTTTTCCCCGCCTTTATTCCGGCCTCTACTTGGCACGTTAAAAGCCACAGTGAATCATAGGCTTAGAGGACGTTACGGCGGTTTCCTTTTTCGGATAGCTTCGGCTGTATACTTTATCGGCTCAAAAACAGGTCAAAACCGGCCCTGAAATTCGAATCACTAGCTGATTGGAGCCATTCCCCTCCGGCTGGGTAGCACCTAGTGCGATATCAGCCGAGCGATAATGGCTTCGTCTGGTTCGTTGTCGGTGAAATCCTGAAAGACCAGCTTGGCGTGTTCCGCCCAACGCTCTTCAGCCAGGTTTAGCTCTTTGACCAACTTCCGGAATGGATGCCTTCACGCCCCACTCTGTCCTGCCGGACATCTCCCCCACGAGGGGGGAGATCGCTACTTGACGCCCTTCGCGCAGCAGCCTTAGCCTGCCCGCATCCACAGGAGATCCCACCCATGGCAGGCACGGTCGAAGGCGAAAAAATCGATGTCGGCTTTTCCGGCCGGCGCTGCATCCATTCGCGCAATTGTGTGCTTGGCGACCCGCATGTGTTCGTGCCCAACGCGAAGGGCCAATGGATCCATCCCGAGGCGGCCAGCGTCGAGAAGATCGTGGCGATCGCCGAAAGCTGCCCATCGGGCGCCATCACCTATGTCAGGAAGGATGGCGGCCCGCAGGAAAAGCCACCGGTGGTCAACACCGTGCGCATCCGGGAAAACGGCCCGCTGGCGGTGCATGCCGAGATCGTGCTGAATGGCGAAACATTTTATCGCGCCACGCTCTGCCGCTGCGGCGCCTCGGAGAACAAGCCGTTTTGCGACGGCAGCCACAGCAAGTCAGGCTTCGCCGCCACCGGCGAGCCGGCACTGAAGGACACGCCGGCGCTGGACGCGCGCAATGGCCCACTCACGGTAACGCCGACCACCAACGGCCCGCTCAAGCTCGAAGGCAATGTCGAGATCGTCACCGGCACCGGCCACACGGTCGGCCGCACGACACGCACCTTCCTCTGCCGCTGCGGCCACTCGGCCAACAAGCCGTTTTGCGACGGCAGCCACAAGCGGGAGGGGTTTGTGGGGTAGGTTGACGCTGCGAATCTCCCCCTTGAGGGCCCTTGAGGGGGAGATGGCCGGCAGGCCAGAGGGGGTGGGGGGGGGGGGGGGGGGGGGGGGGGGGGGGGGGGGGGGGGGGGGGGGGGGGGGGGGGGGGGGGGGGGGGG
>NZ_JBVVQR010000027.1:0-76485 GCF_055811535.1 Mesorhizobium sp. WSM4816
ACACCGTCACATCAAAGGAATGCGCCAACTACTTCACCGAGGCCGGCTATGTCCCAACCTAAAATCATCGCGCTCTAGCGCGCCGCTTGTCTCTTGGCTTGCACGGCGACGGCGGTAAGGAAAGCCGTTGCGGCAGTATCGCACGCCGCTCGGGACGGGCTATAGGCGAAAAGGATCAGTTCGGCAGCCCTTGTCGTAAGGCCGTGCTTTTTAGCGAAAGCAGTTATTTCGTAAGGCCTGTCGTGGTCTATGGCCAGTTCGTAGTCCTCATTCATTGCTTCCTCCCGTTGCGACGTTCCTCGCCTTGGCCCCCTCCGCGGCGCAAGGATTAACTTCCCCGGCCTTGAGAGAGTCTACCAATTAGAGATTGCAAAAGGCCTGCGGCGCAAGTCCGCTGCTTTTTTCGCGGCCATTCTGCCAACGGAACCAAGAGCAGCGGGCCAGCATGGATGATCACTTCGGCGCTAGCCGTGTCGATCTGTTCATCAATCCGCCTGATACGGCCGTCTTGAGGGGCAGCCCCATTTTGTCCGCTGCACATCAAAAAAGATTATATGATGGCGCTGATATCGCAGGTGGTCGACGCAAGCCAATGCCGATCTTTTCAGTCAAGCACACGACCGTCTATCGCTATACGCAGCCGGTGACGTTCGGCGAGCACCGGCTGATGTTCAGGCCGCGCGACAGTTTCGATCAGCGACTTCTGGATCACGCCCTGTTTGTCGACCCCGAGCCGAAAGAGATTGGCTGGATCCATGACGTTTTCGGAAACTGCGTTGCGGTAATCGATTTCAACGGCTCGGGCGACGAACTGCGTTTCGTGACAGACATCCGGCTCGATCACACGCCGCAGCATGCGCCTGATTTCCGTATCGATGACGCAGCACTCAGCTATCCATTTTCCTATGATCCCGACGAGGCAACCGACCTCAGCCAAACCATCGAGCGCCATCACCTCGATGACGGCGACGAGATCGGCAAATGGGCACGACAGTTCGTGAGCGCCAAAGGGCGCACCGAGACCGGCAAATTGCTGATGACGCTTTGCTACGCGATCCACGAGAGCTTTGTTTATTCGCGTCGAACTGAATCAGGGACGCAACCGCCTCTGATGACCTTGCACCTGCGTCGAGGCACATGCCGGGATTTTGCGCTGTTCATGATGGAAGCGGTTCGTTCGCTCGGTTTTGCCGCCCGTTTTGTGACCGGATATGTCTATGTGCCGAACCGCGACAGCGGTTCTGTCGTCGGCGGCGGGTCGACGCATGCCTGGTGCCAGGTCTATTTGCCTGGCGCGGGTTGGGTCGAGTTCGATCCCACCAACGGCATTGTCGGCAACCGGGATCTGATCCGGGTGGCTGTGGCCAGGCATCCTGGGCAAGCCATCCCACTTTCGGGAAGCTACTGCGGCAGCGCGTCGAGCTTTCTCGGCATGACGGTGGAGGTCAAGGTGGTGAGGGGGGCCGGCAATCACCAGCATCGATAAAAATCAGCATCTTCCAATATATTCGGAACTGTTCGCGGGAGTTTGCTCGCCGGTGTCTGTCGGGATTTTACGCATTTCGCAATTCCACGCCGTTGCATGACTGTTCCAGCGCGATATTGCACCTTCTATCTCTGCCATCGGGATATCGGGAAGGCGCCAGCCCGCCGCGCCTTTCGGCATGACGGGCTTCAGCGCGAGGGGTCACGTCAGTCGTAGACCTTCACAATCTTGCGGGTACCTGGATCGACCAGGACAGTTCGGCCCTCGATGACGACGTAGCGGTACTGAACGTCCGGCACCTCGTAAAGCTCGACTGTTTCGGGCAAAGCTGTGCCGATGTTGAGTTCGACGCCAGGAAGGCTGAGTGATGCCACCGGTTTCTTTTTCACGTATTCGCGGATCACGGTGTCATGCTCGGGTTGAATAATGACGTCCTGAGCGGCAGCGGCGCTGACACCGACGAGCAGAAGCATGCCTGCCGCAGCCAATGTAAGTTGCTTTCCCATAATAGCCTCCAAGCAACCTTTAGCTGCGGTGCTTAATTGCTGCCGCGGCGGGTTGCCTAATCATCTCAACGATGCGGAGCAATTCTTGTTCCACCGGCGGTGCGCGAACCGGCTGCCACGGCCTATCGACGCCGATGTTTGGCAGCGCCCGGGAACGCCCGCTCAAGGCCTGGTTTCTTCTTGAGGCGGCGCGTTTGGGACTGGACAATCAGACTGTGGCCATTCTTCACACGCAGAGGGCCTGTCGCCGGCGTCGCCATAACGTTCCACGAGTTTTGCGAAGCCGTAGGCGAAGGCGGAAAGCAGCGCCAGGATAACCACTATGCGAGCGGCCATACGGGATTATAGCAGGCTCCCGCTCAGGATGATCCAGCATAAGCTGCGCTCGGCAGGCCGGCGACGCGCAAGTCCGCTCGGGAACCTGCGGCCCCATCGTCGCGGACGATGTGCGCTACCAGCCTGGTTCCGCCGTGAGACCGAGGCGCCGCTATGCTGCTGCCCAGAGGCGTCTAGGGGGCCGCATCGAAATCGATCGCAAATCCCGCGTCGATGGCGCTTCGCGCAATGAGATCGCCAATTTGCCAATCCGTGAGTTCGCAAAGTGGAAACATCTTCTTTACGACGATGGTCACTTCGACTATCGAGACGCTCGGATTGTCGACATGATCGATCAGGTAGCGGACAATCGCCTGCCGAACATCCAATGAATTTGGCTTCTGCAGCGGCGCGGACATTTCCGGCCTACGAATGGAGCCGTGGTTCTGGGCCATCAGCTGTTTTGGCGTCGAAAGCGACGGGCACACCGTGCACCACGCATGCTGCCGCCAGCATCTCCTCCAACTCGTGGTTTGTGGCCTTGCAAGCCGGCATGAGTGTTCGAATGGCGCGGATCGCCTGCGCGATCGAGAGATACCGAGCCTTGCCTCTGGAAAGGACATAGGCCTCCGCCGCGCCTTCAACGGTGACTGTGTGAAAAGTGTGGCTCATCAACAGTTCCTCCCTGCCAACACTACGACTTTCGTCTAACATGCGGCGGCCTTCAAGCTTATGTCTGATTTCGGACAATCAGGCAGAGCGCGTCGCGTTTGACCGGCCCCCATGCGACGCGCGTCAGGTTGTTGTTTTCATGCATGTGGTAATCGGAAAACCGCTGCACGCCCTTGGGTCAGGCCCTGGGTCAGTCCCGGAGGGGCATGCTTTTGCGCGACATGCATTAGCCGAAGTGACGGTGCTCCTCGTCGCCATAGGCACCGTGTGTGAGCTTTATCATTCCGGCACGGTCGACGATCGTGATCTCGCCGCGCCTGGCGTGAACCAGCCCCCGATATTCCAGCATTTGCAGGGCGGTGGTAACGCCGGGGCGCCGAGAGCCGAGCATGGTCGCCAGAAATTCATGCGTCAGCTGGATTTTGTTTCCCTCGGTCCGGTCGTGGACCATCAGCAACCAGCGGGCCAGCCGTTCCTCGATCTTGGAATGGCCATTGACCAGTGCCGTCCGCGACGACTGGACAAGGAAGGCGTGGGCATAGGCAAGCAGCGACGCGCCAAGCGACTGGCTCTTTGCCACCTCAGACCGAAGATTCTCAACCGGCAGGCACCACCCATTGCCTGCGACCTGGATGTAGGTCTCATTGGGAGAACTGTCCTGGCCGAGAATGACGGCAACGCCTGTCATGCCATCATAGCCAATGATCCCGACTTCACTCTGCCGCCCTCCAGTCATGGTGGCGACCACCGAAGCGATACCCGCTTCTGGAAAATACACATGCTCAATCGGCTGATACGGAACCTCCAGCTGGGCTTTGAGGTCCAGTTGGACATGATGCATCGACGGCAGCAGCAGCGCGAAATCCTCTGCGGAGAGGGCTTTCAGCAGATGATTGCGAGGAAGCGACACGGCTCTCTCCCGGACGGGCAAGAGCACGTACCCTCTTACTGTCGGCTGCATCCGCAGCACTGGCGGCCGATATCGAAGCATAGGCTGCAAACACGCGATTGGCAAAACCTTCGCCACCCGCGGCCGAACTCCAAACTGAGACAAGGTGGCGGCGGTCGATCCGGCGCACTCGCGCATCCCCGTGCGCTGGCCCCGCGCAGATGCGCCCAGGGCGGCATAGAAGCCCTTCCAGAAAGCCTTGAAACTGGTGCTGCGAGAGAGGATCGAACTCTGAGTCGCTGTAATGGAATCAAAAGCAACAGTTTACGAGCTTTTGTAACACTGTGACGTTCATCAAATGACCCAGGCATCAGATCGAACGCTGAGCGGCGCGAAGCGACTGGCATGACCCGGAAATGAGAGCCGGTCAGAGAACTCGATCGAGCCGCCGCTGTGATCTCGCCTCTACCAAACAAGTGAGCATCCCCTAATTATTCATCATGAGACTCCTCAGGTTCTCTCCCTCCGTCTACGTGAAGGCGAAACGTGTCGAGGGAGCCGCTCAGGAACTCGTGGCGTGGGACACAAAGGCTCGAAATGGACGAAGGCGGTCTAATCATGCGTTGACGCGTTCGAGGGCAGAGTGTCCCCCCAAGAGGTCCGTGAAGCCTTTGAGGCGGCGGCCAAGGAGGCGAGCGTATATCTCTCGCCTGAGTAGGAGGTATCATGGCAACCCTTTGGTTCGTCCCTCCGGTGTTCGTGAAGACTGAAACGGAAGGTGCCAGGCATGGCTGCAACAATGCGAGGGCAGCCCTTGAGCAGCTCAAGACGTGGACCCGGAGAGGACCTCACTGGCACAAGGCGTGGACCCTCTGCCTGTCAGCACTGGAGGGCGATCCGATTGACCCTCACGTGATCCGAAAGGCTTTCGTGGCTGCCGCTAAAGAGGCGGAGATGTATCTCTCGCCTGAGTAGGAGGTATCATGGCCATCCATTGGTTTCACCCTCCGGTCAACATCGAGACCGACCGACCTGGGCTGACATACGGCTGCAACAACGTCTAGGGTGCCGCTGCGGAATTCATGAAGTGGACCAAGCGGGGACCTAAGTGGAAAAAGGCAGTTAAGGCCTGCATGGCCGTCCATGAGGGCGAGGGCACAGCCGACGACGTAAGGAAGGCCTTCGAGGTTGCTGTCAAGGAGGAGGATTTGCTACGCTCCTCATTGGCTCACTTTGCGTGGACGCTGTTGAACACCGGATGCCGCAGAGTGAGCTGCGCTATTTGCGTGCGAGCACGACGTGAGCCTCTTGGGGGAACATCAGCTCCCCTCCAGTTGAATAGATTGCCAGCGAACAACTTACATCTCCCATAGTCGCTGCGATGACTGCGTCGCGGTGTCCGGCATCGATTCCGCTGACCAGCCCTGCCTGCGGAGTCGCTGCCAGCTGTAGTCGCACATATTCCTTTGACGAGGGGAATCGGATGTTCTGAGTCGTCGTGTGGATGGTCACCTGACGAAATCCCGCCCCGGCCACCAATCGGTAAAGCTCGTCCGCATCGGCGAGTGAATGCTCGGACCGTTTCGTTGCCGAAGCGCCTGGACCGAGGTGTCGATCCAAGGCGTCCACCAGCGCCTTTGCCGCAGGAGTGCGCTCAATAGCGCTGAAAACGCTAAGGCCAGTCGGCCGTCAGGCACCAGCACCCGGAACATCTCACGCAGCGCACTCGACCGGTCCGGAAAAACTGCAGTCCGAGCTGGCAAAGAACCAGATCGAAGGTGGCGTCAGGGAACGGCATTTCGAGCGCGCTTCCCTCGTGCCAGTCGATACGCGGTCCAGCGCCTGCCGGGAGGGATCGAGCAACGGCAAGCATGCCCGTGTTGATGTCGAGGCCGACGACCTGCCCACTTCCCATACGCTCGGCCGCCAAGCGTGCCACCACGCCGGTGCCGCAAGCTACGTCCAGAACCCGCTCACCAGATTGAGGCGCAGCACGATCCACCAGGTCGGCAGCCCACAGGGCTGTGATTGCCGGGACCAGGTAGCGCTGGTAGAGTTCCGCGGCGCTGCCTTGCAGCTGCCACTGCTCCTGCTGGGCCATAGCGTCCCTCCCGCACAACGAGCCGCTGCAAAGGCCCAATCGGCGCTTCAAGCAGCCAACATAAGCGCGTGTCTGTCAAACAAGCAACCGGGCCAACCGCCGGTTGGTAGACGCGACGCAGCCGGCCGCCTAGGATTTTTCCACGATCCGCGAACCGGGCAAATCCCGACGCACCCGCGCTCGGTGACCGCTTGATCGCCCCGTCGCTCTCCTGTGCGGCGGGTTTTTTTGTTTCCTATGGAACACCGGCATAGGCAGGACGTTCACCTCCTGCAGCATCTTCTGTGCTGCGAGACCGGTGTCCCCTCCCGATCAGCCCGCGTCCTTCCCCTCCGTGGGGCGCGGGCAACTTCAGATGGATTGGAGTAGTCACGTCATGCCGTCGACCTCGATACACAAAACGGAATCCGGAGCGCAAAGTCCTCTCGGTGTGGTTCGTGGCCAGCGGTAAATGCTACCAGTTTGACGACGTGCCGCCGGAGACCTTCGCCGAGTTCCAAGCCGCCTTCGCCAAGGGCCGCTTCTTCAACGGCCACATCCGAAATCACTTCCGCTACCGTCTGGTTGGACCCGCGGTCGACTGAGCTGCATCAGCGGACGATCTCTCTTTTGGCAGGGATGCGGCTCATTCGTCGCGGCCGTCCGGCCAGCTTTTGCGAGGGCAAGGTCGGACATCGGAACGAAAGGCGGATTCGCGAATTTCTACTGCTAGATAATCGGAATCGTCGCCCATGAGGCTCGCGACCCTCCACCTTGAAACTGCGAGATACGGCGATGTATATCGCGCGGAAAGGCTCGCGCGGTTGAGGCAGCAAATGATCCGGCACATCAAGCGCACTGACGCCTCGGCTCAAAAAGTCGAGCTTGCGCTGGCTAGTTTGGCCGAAGCAAACGCACGCATGGACCGGCTCGCGCGGCATCAGTAGGGCCGCGCTCATGCGGGCCTCCGCATCGGCACGACGTGCGGCGGGTTCGGTTGCTGCATGTGGCGCTCTCACCGCATCCGTTTCGTGATGCCTGTCCTTAGCCCCTGGGGCCGCAGAATTGTAGACATGTGGACACGACCGCACGTCCACATGTCATTATCTATCGGTGTTGGGGGCACTCAAGCGTCCGCTGTTAGACTAGGCGACACCTTGTAGATTGGAACGACACCCTGGAGATTCGAAACATGGCGCTCAAGCGGATGGACAACGTAGGAATCGTCGTCGAAGATCTCGGAGGGACGATCGATTTCTTTCGCGAACTCGGCCTCGAGCTCGAAGGGCGGTCCACGATCGAAGGAGAATGGGCCGGACGTGTCACTGGACTGGGCGATCAGCGTGTCGAGATTGCCATGCTGCGCACACCGGACGGCCACAGCCGGCTCGAGCTCTCCCGCTTCCTCACGCCGCCTGTCGTCGCAGATCACCGGAACGCCCCGGTCAACGCCTTCGGCTATCTCCGCGTCATGTTCGCCGTGGACGACATCGACGAGACGCTTGAAAGGCTCCGCACGCGCGGCGCGCAGCTCGAAGGCGAAGTAGTCCAGTATAAAGATGCGTATCGGCTCTGCTACATCCGTGGGCCTGAAGGGCTCCTCATCGGACTAGCCCAAGAACTCAGCTGAGCGCAATACGAAGACAAATGGCCAAGAGTGACCAATGCCAGGGAGCGCGTCCGAGGCCGACCCGCCTGTTCGACGTCCATCCCTCCACGGTCGGCCGCGTTACACGCATGCAATTATCGCAACGTGGGCATGCTGCCACGAAACGGCGCCTCGCGGGCTCGACCGCATCGACGTCCTTGGATCTTGGCGGCGGTTAAGGCCTGCATGGCCGTTCGCGTCGGGCAGCGGCGCCCTGAATTCACAATGATGCAACCACCGCCACGTCTTCGCGTTTAACCGCCTTCACTCCTGGGGAGCGACGAAAGTGACGGCATTTGTCCCGATTACAATCTACCTGAATCACAGGCCGATGGTGGTCGCGTCGATAGCCGACGCTGCGAAAGCGCTTCAGCAACCATGGCCATTCATGGACAAGCCGTCCCGGCTTGAAGCAGTCCGAATGATCGAGGAATGCCTGGCCGGGCATTGCAGTCACCAAGCTGCGTTCGCCGCCTTCAAGGCGGCCGCAACTGAACAGGGACTTCATAAGCAGAAGCCCCCAAGCGAAGGCCTCAAGAAATTCGACGGGGTTGCTGAAGATCTGATGTCTTGGAACCGCTGACAGGCCTCACCCGGGCGGACTTGGTCAGCCGGGATTGCGGACCACCCGCAAATCGAGGAATGGCGGTGGTCTCTTGCTGCGCATTCCCTAGCTAACGACCATTCCAATTGCCAGGAACGCGATGGAGACGGCGAAGACCGGAGCGAGTGACCAGCGGGCTTGATGGACGCTATTTTCCATGGGCTCCTCCCGTGAACTCACAGTGAGCAACGACTACGGGCAGCCGCGGTTCCGGATGGTGCGATGTCCAGTCTGTTACGCGAACAGGTGAGACTTGGGTCCTGTCTGAGATCCGCCCGAAGCTCCCAGCCAAAGGAACTTTTGCAGCTGCCGCGGGTTCGATGAGTATCGCGCGAAGACGATGCTGTTCGGCGCGACAGGACTCACATAGGAGGCAACTATGAAAATGCGACTTTCCACTGCAGCCGCGGGTTTTCTGCTGCTGGCAGGTATCGGCGCTGCTGCCGCTCAGGACGTAGTCATCGAGCCTGAACAGGAGACCGTCATCCGGGAATATGTGAAGAAGCAGCCGCTCGCATCGGTGAAGGTCCCTGGGATAGAGCTCAATATCGGCTCAACGCTGCCCGAGACGGTCGAACTCCATGAAGTCCCTAACACGAAATACCGCACCGTTGTCGTCGACAACCGGACCGTTGTCGTTGATCCGGGCACGCGCAAGATCGTCAAAGTCATCGAATGACCTAAGCGACTGCGAGGTCAACCCGCCGGCCGAAAGGTATAGCAGGACACTAAATCTGGAAGTCCCTCTGATCCAACAGACCATTGCCTGTCTTCTCCCGTAGGCAATGGTCTGTCGGCCATCCGGTAAATCAAGTTCTGTTCACACGGGAGAATGCCAGCACTGCCGGACCTCACTTTGTTTCGGAACCGATTCGAAACGGAGATATTGATTCAAATCGAAGTGTCTGGAGTGCGGGTGCATGCTTACCGAGCCTGGCGTTGGCCGGCTTTCTTTCATTGAATTCCAAATGCCCACGCTGGTCGAGAAGCCGCCCAAGGGCGATGGATGGATTCACGAAATCAAATACGATGGCTATCGGACCCAGCTGATCATCCAGCGGGGCAAGGCGCAGGCCTTCACCCGAAGGGGCTTCGACTGGACCGACCGATACGGCCCGATCGTCCGCGCTGCGGCTGAGCTGAAAGCAAAGCGCGCAATCCTCGATGGCGAGGCGACTGTGTTAGGCGCTACCGGGCTTCCTGACTTTCAGGCACTACGCCGCGAGCTTGGAAAAGCTGAGTCAACGAAGCTGATCTTCCACGCTTTCGATCTGCTTCACCTCAACGGCAAGAATCTGCGGGACGCTCCGCTGCTGGAGCGCAAGCGCGCCTTGCAACGTCTCTTGGAGGGCGCGCCGCCGGCGCTGGTCTATGTCGATCATTATGAGGGCGACGGCCCGACAGTGTTCGAGCACGCCTGCGAAATGGGCCTGGAGGGGATCGTGTCGAAGCGTGCAGATTCCCGCTACCGCTCCGGCCGGCAGGAGAGTTGGCTCAAGCTCAAATGCATCAAGAGCGACAACTTTCCGATCGTCGCCTTCGTCGAGAAGCTGGGGGCGAAGCCGCGCAGGATTGCCTCGCTTTATCTCGGCCGCCGCGAGGGGAATCGCGTCCACTATGCCGGCAAGGCGCAAAGCGGCTACAGCCTGCGCGATGCACGCGAAGTGCGCGAACGATTGGACCCACTGATTGTGGCGAAATCTCCACTCTCGGAACCGATAGACAAGCCCAAGGCAACTTGGGTGCACCCAGCAGTCGAGGCCGAAATCCAATATAGCGGGATCACCGATGACGGATTGCTGCGTGAGGCGGTGTTCAAGGGGCTGCGCGATGATCTGAGCCCACCAGCCCGCGCGCCGCGTTTAGCCCGCAAGCGGCCGCCGTCCGATGAAAGTTTGGGCGTCCCGCCCGAAAACATTCTGCAATTGCTGCCCGACGCCGTCGTGCCCTCGAAAGAGGATCTGATCGGATATTGGACGAAGGTAGCGAGGAAGGCGCTCGTCCACCTTGGCCGACGCCCGCTCAAGCTGGTTCGCCACTCCCACGGCGTCACGTTCTATCACAAGGGCAGATTGCCCAAAGTTCCGGATGCCGTGCATCAGCTGCGAGTTCAGAAACGCGAAGGTGGCGAAGGTGTGAGGCTGTGGGTCGATGACCTTGATGGGCTTCTTGGCTTGGTGGAAATGGGCGTTGTCGAATTGCACCCATGGAACGCCACCATTGATGATATCGAGCATGCCGACCACCTCGTAATAGATCTGGATCCTGGCGAAGGAGTCGAATGGGAGCTAGTTGCCGGCACGGCTTT
Source organism: Mesorhizobium sp. WSM4816 (assembly GCF_055811535.1). NCBI lineage: Bacteria > Pseudomonadati > Pseudomonadota > Alphaproteobacteria > Hyphomicrobiales > Phyllobacteriaceae > Mesorhizobium > Mesorhizobium sp. WSM4816. The sequence continues at coordinate 10,509 of NZ_JBVVQR010000027.1, forward strand.
GGCGCTCCGCGATATGCTGCGTTCAGCAGGACTCGACAGCTGGCCGAAGGTGACTGGCGGCAAAGGCGTGCATGTGATGGCGCCGCTGAACGCTGCGATCACCCACGATGCGGCCCGGCAGTATGCACGCAGGCTGGCGCAGCAGCTGGTCAACAAGTATCCCGATCGCTACCTGTTGGCGGCTGCGCCGTCCGCCCGCGTAGGGCGGATCTTCCTGGATTATCTCCGAAATGGGCGAGGAAACACGGCGGTCGGTGCGTATTCGCCAAGAGCCGGACCACACTTTCCGATAGCAGCTCCCGTAACCTGGAGCCAGGTCGAAAAGGGAATTCTGCCAGACGCGTTCACGCTGCAAAGCCCATTTCGACCGACGCCGCAGACAAGCCTGCGGAAAGCGGGTCGCGCTCGTGCCAATTTTTCAGATCGCCCAACGTGAACGAAGACCAGAGACTCTATAATCAGTCGGCGGATCTGGAGATCGTGGCTCGACCAACGCCAATCTTCCGCACGCGTCAAAGTGGATTGGAATAGGGTCGCAGATTGTCCCCGAAAACCGCTCCTCCGGACCCGAAATGAAGGCAAGTAGATAGTCCTGGTCACCATGTGTAAGAAGGCGCCCGGTATATATCTCGCAGTCGGGTGTGCCGTATAGGAATGGACCGTCCGCCGGTTTCCATGGCCCCAAGGGATGATCGGCAGCAAGATAGTGGATGCCCGCTACCGGCTCTCCCGGATAGTTGCGTTTGAATTCTTCCGACCAACATTGTGAATGTGTGCAGAAGAGGCAGAACCATTTGTCGCCCCGCTGGAAGATTTGGGGGACCTCGATTTCCCCGAAAGATCCGACAAAAACCGGAGGCTGAAGCTACCAATTTACAAGATCGTGCGAATAGGCAACGCCAATTGCACCAGAGGCATTGGTATCCGATGGCATCGGCGATCGGGCCGTGAAATACATCAGCCAGCCAGAGCCCTCGGGCTCACGTATCACCCAAGGATCCCGCAGCGAGCAGTCCTTCCAGCGCCGCGGAACGCAACCCTCGTAATACTCGGCATTCTCACCGGTGCGCTCGAGCGCAAGGCCCTGCCTTCTCCAATGGACTAGATCGGCGCTACTAGCGCGTCCGATCCGTTGTATTTTGCCCTCTTCAGCGCGTGATGTCCCGGTATAGAAGAGGGTCCATGAATTCCTGTCGTTCCGCACAACGCAGCCGGTCCAGATCGTCAGATCATCAAAAGACGGAGTTTTGCTCGGCCGGAAAACCGTTCCCCGATACGTCCATTTGCGCAGGTCAGGACTTGTGGCAAGGCCCCAGGTAACATTCCAGTGTCGCAGTTCGGGATTCCCTCGCGAGCGACCGGCCTGCAGAAAGAAGGCATGCCAGAGTCCCTGATCATCCCGGCAATACCAGCTGTCCCATATCCATTTTCCTTCGACGGTCAACATTGGATGCCTCTGACGTCGCATTGCCAACCACTGCTGAAAGAAAACCATCAGCGCACGCTAACGTTCCGCTTCAAGGCTTACGGCCGGGGAGGCAACCGGACTAATCTTCATTCCAAATATCGTGCGAACTTGGTTTCGGACTTGGTTGCCCAACGCGCGGTTCAGGTTGACCTTGTCGGCGGCCTGTCTGCCGGCCTTTAGCCGTCGGTCGCTACGCGGGCCGATGCTCGACACACCAGCCGTATTTCGGGATGGGTTCGCGCGAACTCTTTCTCGTGTGGTGGGTCTTGACCAGGATCAGGCCCCTTTCCACGGGGGCGAGCTCTTCCAGGCGGTCGTTCAGACTGGGCCAGGCCGACCTGGAACGATCGGGTCAGGTGCCGACGGCGAAGCGATCCCCGATAGGCGCGCCTCTGCTTGAAGCGCCGGCTTTCGACGTCGCGGTAGCGGGGTCGGTCCACCTTCACGCGGTGGACGGGGGCGCAAGTGTAGGTCGTTGCAGACCCGCGTTCAGGGCGATCTGGCGATCTTCTAACTACCGTCATAGGACCCAAAGGGGAGAAACCTAGCAGGCCCGCGCCGAACCAAGGTGTGAGCGTTCACCTCGATACGCAAACGGAATACGATCCGGAACGCAGAACCCTCTCGGCGTGGTTCGTGGCCAGTGGTAAATGTACCAGTTTGAGGACGTGCCGCCGGAGACCTTCGCCGCGCTCAAAGCCGCCATTGTGAATGCTTCAAGACCACATCCGCAATCCCTTCCGATCCGGTGTGGTTACGACCGGCGACGGTGCAGGATGACATCGTATGGACCAAGCGCGTCATTCAGGCTGGTGGCGACGCTATGTGGTGGTAGAAGACTCGTCCGACGACCCCGGCAAACGATCGCGAATGGCTTCCTCGGTTCGCTTTGCGGTCGATTCAACAACTTTGCCGACCTTGCCTGCTACGGTGCCGGCATCTCCACCCGAGCCTTGCCGGTCGGCCTCTTCCTTGACCGTTTCGTAGGCCTCGGCGGCAACTTGCTTTGCTTGCTCCAGGCCCGTTTCGAAAACCTCCTCCGCACTGTCGCGAATTTTGTCGCGGTAGGCGCCAAGTTGCTCGTCCTCTGTGGCTGTGTGGGGCAGCATCACCCCGATGGCAGTGCCCAGCGCAAGGCCGACTGCGGCGATAGCCAGCGGTTCGCGCTCGAAGAGGTCTTGTGCCGATTGGCGCGTTCGAGCCGCCATCTCGCTGGCGCTTGAGCCGAGCTGGCCGGCGGTGTTTGTCATCCTCTCCTTGGCGCCCGTTGCAGCGTTTGCCGCAGCTTCGGCCGCGCCGCTTGCTGCCGATGTAACCGAACCGGCGGTATCGGAAAGCATCGCCCCGATTCCGGACCCTTCGTTGCCCTGGCTGAAATCATCGCCGCGCAAGTTAGAGAAAGCGTCAGGAGCTGTGCCTGTCCGATAGGCGGCGGCAGCTGAGTTGGTTGCCGACGTGCCGTCGCCCAGCATCAGCCAGGCCAGGCCGGCTCCAATCAACGTCAATGGCAACGGGTTGTCCCTGACTTGCGACTTGAGATTGCCAAGCATGGCAGATCCCTCGCCACCGGCGAACATCCCGGTAAATTCGTCGATCAATTGACCCGGTGTCATCTTGCTGCGGATCGAATCGGCGGTGTCTGCTACTTTAGCACGGGCGATGTCGGCATCGCGTTCGAGCTCGGCTGCGGATTTTTCGCTCATCTTATTTGATCCTTGATCACGCGCGCGTCGCGCTTGAGTTGGTCTTGTGTGCGATCAGGCGTTAGCTCAGAAGGAGCCATGCTTTTCGTGCCGGAGCGCAAGAGAATGGTCCCCAGTATCGCGACGACGATTCCAACCAGCAGCGAGGACCATCCCGCTCCCAGGCCGGCACTCGCCAGGGCGATTACGAGCGCTTGCAAAAGCACCATCAAGGCCGCGAGAAGGCATATGGCGCCGGCCAGAACCTCGGCGGCGCCTGCGCCGGCCTTGCTGATTTTCTCCGACATTTCCGCTCGCAACAGCCTACTTTCGGTTTGAAGCAGGCTTGTGACCTGCTGTGCCAGATCGCTGACGAGGGTTGCGAGGCCGCGACTTTCCTGATTGTTGGTCATGGGTTCTGCTCCAGGCTTGCGCCTGCCAAATCCCTGTCGTCTCTGGGCTGATTGAAGGGGGGCGGCGTAGTGTCAGGTGCCTCTGCCGATCGCGTAGCGGACTGATCCGAGTTCGAAACCGTTTCTGAACCCCCGTCTGTTTGCGATCGACTCGGTGTCTCGGTCCGGGCAGATGGCGGCGTGCTCTTGATAAACCGCCCCAGCGCCAAGCCTGCCAATACTGAGCCGGCTATCAGCGCCCCTGAGTTTTCGCGGCCGAAAGACCGCATCTCGCCAAGAACATCTTCGAATGGTTTGTCTTTCAACGAAGATGAAAGGCGTTCAAGCGAGCCGGCGGCATCGAGGGTGAACTTCGAAGCGGTCCGTTGATTGTTATTGGCCAGATGCTCGCTTGCTGCTCGCAAGGCTCCGCTAAAGGCCGTAAGGTTAGAGCTGATATCGCGCTGTGTTCCCTCGGCTTTGTCGAACAACGCCTGCTTCGCTTCAGCAGCGTAGTCGCCCGCCTTCCTGGCGAGTTCGTCGCGAGCGTCGTGTAGCGCCTCTGTCGCGGTCTGCGTTTCCTGCTGGAACCGTTCGGACAGTTCGCTTTTGGCTGTTTCGAAATCGGCCGGCTTACGGCCCTGATCGTCTTCGCGCTGCATGGTATCTCCTAATGGAATCCGAGGAAGGAGAGGATCGCAAGCACGACTACGACAAGGCCAATGAGATAAATTACACTGTTCATGGTGGCAATCTCCTCCATTGCCTAACGAACTTGGCGGGGGCAAACAGGTTCCATCACTTCCAGCTAAATTAGCAGTAAGAATTCGGTGCCATAACCGGCGTCCCTCGCATGGACTTCTAGCGACAGCGCGCCTATGGCGTGGGTCCATGGGAATATCCAAATGAACCAGGGCATCAATAGGCACCTCCGAAAGCTGACCTGTTCAAGATGGCTGCCGGGAACCAGCCTTCGCAAGACACGTTGCTGAGTCACCGAACTTCTCAAAAAGGATGCTTGCTATGGCGAAAGAGATACCTCGCGAGGAAGAGCAACGCGGCACAGGAAGGGTCCTCATGTGGGGCGCCGTGATCGCCGCTGTGCTTTTTGTTGCCCTACTGGCCACATTTGTCCTCGGGCCACTCTGATCTGAGATACTCACCGCCCTAACCTCTGGAGCTTGTTCCTGCGGCGACCCAAAGCTGCCGGCCGGCGCCTACCAGGCAACAGCCACTGCTCACAGAGCACTATTAGCTGACGCTAATGTTGCGCTTCAAGGGGCTTTTGGCCGGGAAGGCAGCGACCTGCGGGACGGGTTGTCGTGGTCACCGCCGGGTATCGACTGCGCTTTGCAGGCGATCGGAACTAACGGTCTGTGGCGGCGTTGCGATGGCAGTAAGACAATGCTGACCAACGGAGAAAAACATGACAGACTCCAAGGAACGTCTGGTGCAGTGGCTTCGCGACGCTCACGCCATGGAAGAACAAGCCGAGACCATGTTGAGCGGCCAAATCGAGCGTCTCGAAAACTATCCCGAGATTCGCGATCGGATGAACATGCATCTCGAAGAAACGAGGCAACAGGCAAAACGTCTTGAACAATGCCTCGATCGGATCGGCGACGGATCTTCGACGCTGAAGGACGCCGGCGGTAAGCTAATCGCCATCGGACAGAACATCAGCGGCATGTTTGCAGGCGACGAGGTGATGAAAGGATCACTGGCTAGCTACACATTCGAGCATATGGAAATCGCCAGCTACAAAATGCTCATTGCCGCAGCCGGCGAGGTCGGCGACTCCGAGACCCAAAGAGCGTGTAAAGAAAACCTCCGCGAAGAAGAGGCGATGGCAGATTGGCTGGAAAACCAACTCGGCACGGTCACCAGCGAGTTCCTCAGACGCGACGAGCGGGATGCTGACACCGCGAAACGGTGACATGCCTAAAGTCTTGCCATCGCGTTGTAGAAATCGTTCGGCGGCACGAGGCTGATCGACGTCAAACCCGGTAGGGCTTCAGACGCGAAGGAATGGCGGATTGGTTGACGTTCTAAAAGAAACCGCTCCCTCTCGGCGCGATGTTCGAAGCAGAACCTGCGCGAGGCTTGCCCAAGCCTCGCGAAAATCCCAGCCGGCATGGTTTGTGCAGCCAGGATGTTCGCACGCATGGCTAATTCCCGGGCGCTATGACCTGTTCTGGCCGTGGGAGCCTGAATTTCGTCGCACATCACCTTCATCGTACGGGAATGGATACACGTCGATGTCAAGGCGCTGCGCTTGTCGATCTTGTGCCAACCAATTCCGTTGAAGGAATCTGCAGCGATCACGAGACCCTTGCGTGTCAAGGGCTTGAGCGATTTCAAGGGGATAAACTGGTGCTGCGAGAGAGGATTGAACTCTCGACCTCTCCCTTACCAAGGGAGTGCTCTACCACTGAGCTACCGCAGCCGCTGATGGCGGGGCTTCTGCCATATCGAACCGGCAAGCGCAAGGCCAAGTGCAAGCCATCTGTGAAAGCCCGCTCCGACGGCTTTTGCGGACATGGCAGCGCCACAATGTTGGCTATCCCTGAATAGCGGGTCAGCCGGGACGGAACCATGAACGACAAGGCAATTCCATCTGACAAGGAGGGTCCACCCGACAAGGAGGGCCCATTTGACAAGGGCGGGCCGTCGACAAAAGCTGACCGCAAGACCCGGCTCGCCGAGCAATTGCGCGCCAATCTGCAGAAGCGCAAGGCGCAGTCGCGCTCGCGACGCACTGGCGGGGCCGACAAGCGGCCGGACGGGCTCGAAAGGCAAAAGGATTGACCTATTATCGACAGCCACGGCGCAGGAACCCTGTTTCTTGAACCAAGCCGGCCAATGGTTTAGACCGGCCGGGGTCTAGACCGGCCACAACAGACTCAACCGATTAAACCGGCCTTTCGGCCGAGGGGACGTTCTTCCATGGATCGCATCAGAATTGTCGGCGGCAACAAGCTTGCCGGAAGCATCCCGATCTCGGGCGCGAAGAACGCCGCGCTGCCGCTGATGATCGCTTCGCTGCTCACCGACGACACGCTGACCCTGGAAAACGTGCCGCATCTGGCCGATGTCGAGCAGTTGATCCGCATCCTCGGCAATCATGGCGTCGACTACTCGGTCAACGGACGCCGCGAAAAGCAGCAGGAGGGCTATTCGCGCACCGTCACTTTCTCCGCCCGCAACATCGTCGACACAACGGCCCCCTACGAACTGGTGTCGAAGATGCGCGCCTCGTTCTGGGTGATCGGCCCGCTGCTTGCCCGCATGGGCGAGGCCAAGGTGTCGCTGCCCGGCGGCTGCGCCATCGGCACGCGGCCGGTCGATCTTTTCCTGGAAGGCCTCCAGGCGCTGGGCGCCGATATCGACGTTGACACCGGCTATGTCATCGCCAAGACCAGGAACGGCCGTCTTGTCGGCAATCGCTACGTCTTCCCGAAAGTGTCGGTCGGCGCCACCCATGTGCTAATGATGGCGGCGTCCCTGGCCAAGGGCGAGACAGTGCTCGAAAACGCCGCCCGCGAGCCCGAGATCGTCAACCTCGCCGAATGCCTCAACGCCATGGGCGCCAGGATTTCCGGCGCCGGCACCGCGACCATCACCATCGACGGCGTCGAGGCGCTGTCGGGCGCGCGCGTGCGGGTGATACCCGACCGGATCGAGACCGGCACCTATGCGATGGCCGTCGCCATGACCGGCGGCGATGTCGTGCTCGAAGGCGCGCGGGCGGACCTGCTGCAGAGCGCGCTCGACGTGATTTCCCAAACCGGCGCCGAGATCACGCAGACCAATTCCGGTATCCGCGTCAGGCGCAATGGCGCCGGCATTGCGCCGGTCGACGTGACGACAGCGCCGTTCCCGGCGTTCCCGACCGACCTGCAGGCGCAGTTCATGGGCCTGATGACGATGGCCAAGGGCAAGTCGCGCATCACCGAGACGATCTTCGAAAACCGCTTCATGCACGTCCAGGAACTTGCCCGGCTCGGCGCCCACATAACATTGTCCGGCCAGACGGCGATCGTCGACGGCGTGCCGAAGCTGAAGGGCGCCCCGGTGATGGCGACCGACCTTCGCGCTTCGGTGTCGCTGGTCATCGCCGGCCTGGCGGCCGAAGGCGAGACCACGGTCAACAGGGTCTATCATCTAGACCGCGGTTTTGAGCGGCTGGAAGAAAAGCTGTCCGGCTGCGGCGCGGAGATCGAGCGGATTTCGGGGTGATAGGTGACAACTGCGCGAATTGTCGATCTCGGCGCCGCCCCTCATCTGCCTGCCGGCATCTTCTCCCCGTATAGTGACGGGGAGAAGGGGCTGGCCGCAGCCTCAGCGCCCTTCCTGCAACGCTGGTAATTGCCGAATCCTCTGCAGGCGTCTTTCTCCCCGTCACCATACGGGGAGAAATGCCCGGCAGGGCAATGAGGGGCGGCGCCGACCTCAGCGATTGCCCAGCCGAACCTCAGGCGCGGTTGCACGAGCTGGAAAGACCGCCTAACAGAAGGTCGAATAGTCAACTCGCAGGTGCGAACTCCGCATGAACCTTCTCAAGCTTGTCGCGCTCGACGATCAGGATCTGAGCATCGTCTCGGCCCATGTCCAGGACGCCGTGCTCAAGGTCGGCGACCTCGAATACATGCCGGCGGTCAAGCGCTTCGTGATGACGATGAACCGCTTCGTCTGGGAGGCGAAATCGGGGCTGTTCCGCCAGCACAATGAACGGCGGCAAAGCGTGCTGCATTTCGACCGGGTGCTGGGCGCCAAGACCAGCGGCATTGCCCGCGACAAGCCGGACGAGGTGCTGTCGCTGCTGGCGATCAGCTTCGTCGCGCTCGACAAGCCGGCCGGCATTGTCGAGCTGATCTTTTCAGGCGGCGGCGCGATCATGCTCGATGTCGAGTGCATCGAGGCGCGGCTGGCCGACACTGGCGGCGCCTGGGAAGCGACGTCGCGCCCCTTCCACAGAGCCTGAGCACACAAGATGGCCATCACGCTTCGTCTGTCCGATGCCGATTTCGAGCAGCGGTTTGCCGCGTTCCTTTTGACCAAGCGCGAGGCCTCGGAAGACGTCGACGCGGTGGTGCGCGCGATCATCGCGCGGGTCCGCGCCGAGGGCGACGCGGCGCTCATCGACTACACGCAGAAATTCGAAAAGGCCGACCTGAAACGCCTCGGCATTGCCGTGTCGAAAGACGACATCGCCAAGGCCTACGATGCAGCCGACCCGCAGACGATCGAGGCGCTCAAATTCGCCCGTGACCGCATCCGTTCGCATCACGAGCGGCAGCGGCCGAACGACGACCGCTATACCGACGCTGCCGGCGTCGAGCTCGGCTCGCGCTGGACCGCGATCGAGGCGGTCGGGCTCTATGTGCCGGGCGGTACGGCGAGCTATCCAAGCTCGGTGCTGATGAGCGCCGTGCCGGCCAAGGTCGCCGGCGTCGAGCGCGTCGTCATGGCGGTGCCGGCGCCCGGCGGCATCATCAATCCGCTGGTGCTGGTGGCGGCGGACCTGACCGGCATAACCGAGATCTACCGCGTCGGCGGCGCGCAGGCGATCGCAGCGCTTGCCTACGGCACCGAAACGATAAAGCCGGTCGCCAAGATCGTCGGCCCCGGCAATGCCTATGTCGCGGCGGCCAAGCGCCAGGTGTTCGGCACGGTCGGCATCGACATGATCGCCGGGCCATCGGAAGTGCTTGTCGTGGCCGACGGCAATAACGATCCGGACTGGATCGCCGCCGACCTGCTTGCCCAGGCCGAGCATGACGTGTCGGCGCAGTCGATCCTGATCACCGACGATCCTGTCTTCGGCGCGGCGGTCGAACAGGCGGTCGAACGCCAGTTGCAAAACCTGTCGCGCGCCGGGACGGCGGCGGCGAGCTGGCGCGATTTCGGCGCCGTCATCCACGTCCCCCGAATCGAGGCGGCGCTGCCGCTGGTCGACCGCATCGCGGCCGAACATGTCGAGCTTGCCATCGACGAGCCGGAAGCCTTCCTGGCGCGGATGCGCAATGCCGGCGCCGTCTTCCTCGGCCGCCACACGCCGGAAGCCATCGGCGACTATGTCGGCGGCTCCAACCACGTGCTGCCGACGGCGCGCTCGGCGCGCTTCTCGTCCGGGCTTTCGGTGCTCGATTTCGTCAAGCGCACCTCGATCCTGAAGCTCGGGCCGGAGCAATTGCGGGCGCTGGCGCCGGCGGCCATCGCGCTGGCCACAGCGGAAGGCCTCGACGGGCATGGACGCTCCGTCGCCATCCGGCTGAATATGTAGCTGACATGGCGGACTACGATCGAACCCGTGCCAGGCTGATCGATGTCGAACTCGACGAATCGATCGGCCGTTCGACGCCCGACGTCGAGCATGAGCGGGCGGTGGCGATCTTCGACCTGATCGAGGAAAACAGCTTCCAGCCGGTCAATGACGACGGCGCCGGGCCCTACCGGCTAAAACTGTCGCTGGCCGAATCCCGCCTGGTCTTCGCGGTGACGCGCGAGGATGGCGCGGCGGTCGTAACCCACATCCTGTCGCTGACGCCGCTCAGGCGCATCGTCAAGGACTATTACATGATCTGCGAAAGCTATTACGATGCCATCCGCAGCTCGACGCCCAGCCAGATCGAGGCGATCGACATGGGCCGGCGCGGCCTGCACAATGAGGGCTCGCAGACACTGATGGACCGGCTGGCCGGCAAGATCGACATCGATTTCGACACGGCGCGCCGGCTGTTCACGCTGGTCTGCGTACTGCACTGGCGAGGCTGAACTGTCAGTCCCTCTGCCCCGCTCGATCCTGCCTCGCTCGATCCTGTTCGTCTGCGCCATGAACGCCGTGCGCTCGCCGATGGCCGAACTGCTGGCGCGCAAAGTGCTTCCGGCCGCGACCTTCGTCGCGTCGGCCGGGGTGCGCGGCGGCGAACGCGACCCGTTCGTCGACGCCGTGCTGGCCGAGGACGGGCTTTCGCTCGGCGACCGGCACCCGAGGACACTGGACGATCTCGAGGACGACTATTTCGACCTGATCATCACGCTGTCGCCGGAAGCCCATCACACCGCGCTCGAGCTTACCCGCTCGCTTTCCGTCGACGTCGAATATTGGCCGATGCCGGACCCGACTGGCGTCGGCGGCACGCGCGAGCAGATCATGGCCGCCTATCGCGAGGTGCGCGAACGGCTGAAGGCGCGGATCGGCCGCCGTTTTCTGGCGCCGGAAGCAGAGAAACCGGGCTGATTTAAGCATGTTCACAAGCGCACGATTATCATATAGGTTCCGCCCAAATTCCGGCTAGAGTCGGATGATTTCAGGTCTGTTCGACCTGAAATCTGAATCCGCCTCTAAATCCAAGACGTAGAGCATGATGTCGTCCGAAAACCGCTTCACACTTTTCGGCATCATGCTCTAGGCGCTGGGAATCCATCCAAGCAAAGGTATCGAATGCCGAAGGAAGAAGTCCTCGAGTTTCCGGGTGTCGTCACGGAATTATTGCCCAATGCGATGTTCAGGGTGAAGCTTGAAAACGAACACGAAATCATCGCCCACACCGCCGGCCGCATGCGCAAGAACCGCATCCGCGTGCTGACCGGCGACAAGGTCCTTGTCGAGATGACACCCTACGACCTGACCAAGGGCCGCATCACCTACCGTTTCAAGTAAGATCGTCAGAGCTCGGCCGGGATCGCGATGAGCATTTTGCAGAAGCTCGTGCTTGCCTCGGGTTCGCCGCGCCGAATCGAGCTGCTGCAGCAGGCCGGCATCGAGCCGGACCGCGTGCTGCCGGCCGGCGTCGACGAAACGCCGTTGCGCGCCGAGCATCCACGCTCGCTGGCCAAGCGCCTGTCGAAGGAAAAGGCCGAAAAGGCGCTGGCCTCGCTGCAGACGGAAGAGGATTATGCACCGAGCTTCGTGCTGGCCGCCGACACGGTGGTCGCCGTCGGCCGGCGCATCCTGCCCAAGGCCGAAACGTTCGACGACGTCGTCAATTGCCTCGGACTGCTATCCGGCCGTTCGCACCGGGTCTATTCCGGCATCTGCCTGGTTACGCCGAGCGGCAAGCTGCGCCAGCGGCTGGTCGAGACCAGGGTGCGTTTCAAGCGGCTGCCGCGCGCCGAGATCGACGCCTATGTGGCCTCGGGAGAATGGCGCGGCAAGGCCGGCGGCTACGCCGTCCAGGGTCTGGCCGGCGCCTTCGTCGTCAAGCTTGTCGGCTCCTACACCAACGTCGTCGGCCTGCCGCTCTATGAGACGGTGGCGCTGCTGGCCGGCGAGGGCTTCAAGGTACATGCCAACTGGCAGTCAGTTCGGCCATGAACTCGGGTGCGGACGACAAGGTCACGCCGCTGCGCCCCAAGCGGCCCTGCCCCGAATGCGGCAAGCCGTCGGCGCGCGAGACCTACCCGTTCTGCTCTGTGCGCTGCAAGGACATCGACCTCAACCGCTGGCTCAAGGGCGCCTATGTCATTCCGGGCCGCGACGACGAGGACGAAACGGACAACGACCCTCCCAAATGAAGCTGTTCGGCACGGCTTGGTGACTTCGACCGCGTCCCATGAATCGAGCTGTCCAGTGATTGCTCGTTTGCCGCTTGAAATCAACGCTTAGGCGCTGGACAGGCCGGATTCCCGTGCTATAACCCACGCGCTTTCAAGGGGCGCCTGCGGCGCTTTCAAGAAATCCGGCGTGCAGAACTGCCCGCGTGCCGGAACAGGCCCAGATAGCTCAGTTGGTAGAGCAGCGGACTGAAAATCCGCGTGTCGGTGGTTCGAATCCGCCTCTGGGCACCATCCCCTCTTCTCCCGAGACTCGCTTCCGCCGAACCTTCTACGCTTCAGTCTCCGCAAATCGCTGAATTTGCGTATGTTTTCGGCACGAAAGATGCGCTTGGGCGAATTTCATCGCGGTTCAGCAAATTTCGTCAAACGGGGCGAGGTGTTGGTATTTTTGTTGGTATCGGAGAACCTGTTGGTATCGAAGCGCCCAACAGGAGGTCCCACAATGGCTCTCTCCGACGTGAAATGCCGCAACACCCGGCCCGCGTCCAAGCTCCTGAAACTATCCGACGGCGGCGGGCTTCAGCTGTGGGTCCAGCCATCGGGAACAAGGCTATGGCGCCTCGCCTATCGGTACGACGGGAAGCAGAAGCTGCTGTCCCTGGGCAGCTACCCTGTCATTTCTCTCGCAGATGCCCGCCAAGCGCGCGATGAAGCCAAACGCCTCCTCAAGGCTGGTGCCGACCCAGCGCAGGAGCGCAAGTTTCACAAAGCCAATTCGCAAAAAGACACCTTTCGCACAATAGCGGACGAATATGTGGACAAGCTGAAGAAGGAGGGACGTGCCGACCGGACGATCAGCAAGGTGAAATGGCTGCTCGACTTTGCCTATCCGACAATCGGCGACAAGTGCATTCGGGAGATCGATACGGCCACCATCCTTACTGTCCTTCGTCGCGTAGAGGTTCGCGGTCGATACGAATCGGCCCGGCGACTGCGCTCCACCATCGGCAGTGTGTTTCGATACGCAATCGCGACCGCACGCGGCGAGGCAGATCCGACGATCGCTCTGAGGGGCGCGCTCATTAGTCCGACGGTTACGCCGCGAGCTGCGGTTACCGATCCCGAGGACTTGGGCGGCTTGCTGAGGGCGATCGATGCATTTGATGGACAGCCTACAACCCGAGCCGCCCTGAAGCTGATGGCGCAGCTGTTTCCCCGCCCCGGCGAGCTACGCGCGGCCGAATGGAAAGAGTTCGATTTCGAAAGCTCGGTGTGGACCATCCCTGAAGGACGCATGAAGATGCGACGGCCGCACCGCCTACCCCTTTCAAGGCAGGCCGTCAGCGTTCTGACTTCACTTAGAGAAATCTCTGGTGGTGGATCGCTGCTGTTTCCTAGTGTTCGATCGGGTTCACGTCCGATTTCCGACAACACGCTTAACGCCGCCCTGCGCCGCATGGGCTACGGTAAGGAAGAAGCTACCGCGCACGGTTTTCGAGCAACGGCATCAACTCTGCTAAACGAATGCGGAAAGTGGCATCCGGACGCCATAGAGCGGCAGCTGGCCCATGTTGAGAACAATAACGTTCGTCGCGCCTACGCCCGGGCAGAGCACTGGGAAGAGCGCGTAAAGATGATGCAATGGTGGGCCGATTATCTGGATGAACTCGAGAGCAAAAATGCGCGGGTGAAAATTCCCGGCGGTTGAAGACCCCTAAACTGGTCGACCTATGGTCTGGCGAACCCATGACAAAGACGAATGGTGACTTGAAGCGCTATACCACTGCACTGAATCAAACTCTGCGAGAGGATGGCCCCTCCCGCTTTCGGGACACATTAACACTGCCCAAATTTCCAGTGAAGCCAAGCATTCCTCCTCGAATTTCGGCCCATGCATGGCGAGAAGTGAAAATGACCTTTGCGCCTCATGCCAGCCGTATACGCAAACATGCCTATGCCTGAAAGCGGACGTTCCGGCTGACTGGATGGCTCAGCAATGCGCAACAAACTAGCTATCTGACAAGTCAAACATCGGGACGTAGCTCAGTTTTCATAGGCGGCACGAGGGCGCTGCGCCAAAAGTTCGCACAGGTCGCACGCCGTGCTGGCGCGTGCTCAAACAACGGCCAACCACTGCTCGATCAGTGATGCAGCCTGAAACGCGGTTTGCTCAGCCCGATCATCGTCAACGATAGCGCCGAGCGCGCTGCGAAGCCCGCCGGGGATGCGATGGCGAAGGCTTTCCACCTGCTCGATAGCGGGCGCATAGCTTGCTTGCTGCTCAGTTCGTGGCACCTTGCCGGCGAGATCCATCAGGCCACGCGCGATGGCGACATCGCGCGCCGCACCGCCAAACGCGCCGAGGACGATCAGCGGCTTGCCCGCATCCAGTGTCAACACCGCCTCCTCTACGATCCCCGGCATCGCCCCGCCATACCAATCGGCTGGATCGGCCAGCACGCCCATCTTTCCGCCCAAAATCACGCGCGCATCGGCGCGTGCCGTCACCATACGCCGCGCACCGCTGTGGGCTTGTGCGGGCGAGAGGTTTGGAACTGCGGCAAACCAGGCGGCAAGCTGCGCATGGTTCTTTACGATCTCCTCGCCGATCCGGATGCCACCACCGCCGGGTCGGGCCGCAACGAGTGCGTCCCCGCGCGCAATAGCCGTCCGCACTATGCTCCGCCCCTCGTTCAGGATTGCGTAGAGGTCCTCATAGCGTGTCAACCGCGCCACAGGGTCGGGGATGAAATGGTGGAACGGCGCATCAGCCGGCTGTTATTCGAGCAGCGATCTCGAAGCTCGAAGCTATTGATGCCATCACGATCCCGATCGATATAACGGCAGAAGAGATACGGAGGGCCAACTACGCATGGCTGTCGCGGTTTGTTCATGTCGACTATGCCGCTCATGTGGTCGCAGCACATCCTTCATATCCCGATGGAAGCATGCAGCGACTGGCGATGCTGGGCAATGTCGGTGAGACATCGAAAGCCAAGCTCGCGCATAGCCTCGTGTACCTCTGGGTCAGCTTGCTCCGGCTTGAGAAGCTGCTGTTCGAGAAGCACGGCTGGGGACGACTGCGACGGGATCGCAGCCGCTCGTGGTTTCAATACCGCTGCCGTGCGCTCGACAAGCTCTTTCTTGCCTATCTGCCGAGGTTCTGGGAAGAGAACCCACCGCATGGCCTAGACTAACAGTGTGGCGCCCGCTGATGAGATTTGTCTCGGCATTGCTCAAAACTACGGTATACGACAGATGCGTGAGGCGTGGATTTTCACTGTTGTAGGAGCGAATACCTGATACCTGACCGATCAAAACGGAGCCGAAACGGCCGATCTGGTAGGCCTGACTGCAGATATTGTCTCAGCCTACGTTAGCAAAAATCCACTACCCGTCGCCAAGGTTTTCAGAACTAAAATACTTGCCGTTCCAGGATCAAGAGGCATACAGCGCGCTCCAACGTTCGGCTGCCTCGGCATGGGCACGGCGTCGAGCCTCGCTGCGCCAGTAGCTATTTCAGGAGGTCTTTCAGGCTCATATCCAATTTGACGCTGAAGACCTTTGAAATCTTCTCCAGCAAGCCCTCCGCCGGCCGGACGCGCAATGTACTGCGCACCTTTCGACCATCAGAAGTCAGGTTTTCGCTTTCGAACTCGGCCTCTAATGTCAAACCTTTCGCGCGAAGCTCTTCCATAATATCGGGGATTTCCGCAACGTCGGGAATGATGGCGTTCTGTGACAGCTGGTGACCATCTCGCTCAGCAAGCTCTAAGCCGCGCGCAACCATCTCGGGGGTGTTCATTCCGCGATCGATAAGACCGAGCGTCAGCGTGTCCTTTGGCGGGAAAAAGTATTGATAGACGCCGAGCGCTCGCAAGCGCTCCTGTACATCCTCAATTCTCTTGCCCTGCAAAAACATCTCCCAATCTGCATCACTCAGCTCGTAGATCGGGATCGGGCAAATTCCCTGCTCGCGGTCTTCGGCCAAATTGTCGAGATGCTGAAGCTGCTCGAAGAAGAATTGTCCGAAGCGAATTAGCCCATCGGTCTCTTCCGTGGCCGGCATGTCCCTCAGCCTCATCCAGTCAATCGATGCGGCTTGCTGAATGCCGTTCATAATGTGAGAGAGGATCGGCAAGTTGCTCCGGCCCATGGCATGCAGAAAAGGCGCCAAGGCCGGGCCATAGGTTTGCTTTAGCGTCTCCGTACCTGCGTCACCCATGGCAAGCATGCTCAACGCGGTTACGACGTTGGCTATGTCCAACTCGCCGTTCCCGTTTCCGAAAACGGTACGGGCAGTATGCGCTAGGTCAACCGCTAATGGCCGGGCAACTAGCACGCGGACATCGGGCATCGTCACCTGGACATCAACGCGCATCAGAGCTGCCACGCGCGGATTCGGTTCAGCCGATACCAAGATGAGCCGCTTGTCCTTGTCATCTACCGCTATGGCCTGGACGGCGTGTTTAAGGCCACTGCTGCCTTGAATTTCCTTGTGTTCGCGGTATGCCGCGCCAAGAGCGGTGCAGAACGATTTCCAGATGTCCCCATCCTTTTCTCCAGCCATTTCCATCCTCGTGCGAAGCGATCCCGTCGCTGATAATATAGGTAATCCGTTCGGCCCAAAGGCACACAAAACGTAGAGGCCCCTGGAAAACCGAGGCTTATTCTCAACGCTTCCTAGAGTTGGCACAGCAGCAATCTTATTTGGCGGATTCGAATGCCAGCCACCGCACAATTTCGGTTTGTCGAGCCACGGTCCGCCGCCGCGACACACACCGCTTGCTCAATTTCAACGGCCGAACTTGCAGCCGAGAGGTGGCGAGGGATGCAACTGTAAGATAAGAGCGGGTATGCATCTCACCACTAATGCGTCCACAAAACACATCAACCAGGCTGAGGCCGGCGAACTAATCTCAATCCGCCTTGGCGGCGATCCTTATATTGGAATCGTCCTTGCCAACGAAAACAATCGAGTCATCCTCGGGATTGTCAGCGGATTCAAAGCGGATTTGTACGCGTTCCACATGCAGCTAAACAGCGGCGGGAAGTGCATCTCCTTCGGCAAAGATTGGTTACTTGAGCCGAATTTCGGTCCTCAGACATGGGTAGGAAATCGAGAGTTCTCGGAAACGCCTGGCGTTGTGCACATAACACCGAGTGGCACCATGATCACATTCGCACCCCGGAGGGAGGACTGGCACAGTTCGGCGTTGAGCTTTGATCTTCGGAAAAGCGCGATCGACCAATACGACTACAACACTGCAGCGCCTGTGCTCGCCTGGAGCATTTGGGAAAACGCGGCTTCACGCGAGCGCAAGGGCGCAGAGCCGCTCGCAACTTTTCTGCTGAAGGTCTAGCTCCACTGAGATATCCGAACCGGCACTAGCGGACATGCTGCAGCCGGTCGATGAAGCGGCTCCAAAGATAGTTCGCCATCGTATCGGCATCCATCTGCTTGATGTTGTTCGCCCTTTCGAAATTTGAGAAACCCATCGCCATGGTGGCAACGAAATGCAGCTCATCCGTCTCAGCCAAGTGTATGATCTCGTTGCAGCTATTATCGGAAAAATGCTGCCCCTCAGCGTAGCAAATGGTGTCATTGGAATGCATGCCGCCAATCCACACGCGGCAACGCGAGACACTTTTGCCATCGACGAAAACTTCCGCGCGGAGGTCGGCATTGGTTCGCATTTCGATCTCTATGTGAATGCGTGGCTCGCTTGCTGCAATCTCTTTTGCGCCATCTTCAAACAGGTTCTGGATGGTCTCGAAGCCCTGTCGGAGGAACCGTCGCTTATCGATGTCGGTCGGCGCGACCTTGAGCTTTGTAAACGACGCCGGACGCGACGCTCGTATTGGGGTCTGATCTCCGCTTGGGCCGGGGAACTGTTTGTGATCCACGTGATTGGTGAAGGCAGGAAACGAAGGGCGCATAGAAGGTTTTGCACGGCCCTCCCGCAAGCCATCCAATAGCGTTATGCGGGCTGCCCTCTCATCAAGGTCGGCAACGCGGATCTGAACGATGGAGGTCAATAGACCCTTTGGCTCGCACGATCGAACCATCACGGGCACCAGTTTGCGAGACACTCCGCGAGGATCTCCGCCAAACGCTGCCGCCCATTCGGGTGACGCGAACTGCGACTTCAAATAGTCCGGAGACAGGACCATGATTGTTCTCGAAGCGGTCTCGGAGGCCTTTTGCATCTCGAGGACAAAGTTGGCACCGGGGCGAAAATCCCAAGCTTGAATGACGACACTGCGACCCTCCTCCTCGATGACGTATGCGATCCACTCCGCCCAACGTTGGTCGGCTCCTGTGTAGCTAATGAAAAAATCGGTCATCTGAACTCTCGTGAAGTTAAATCAATACCCTTCGACACCGTCGAGCGCCACTTTAAGTGTGATGCTCTCTGGACAGAGAATCTCTCATTTGCGCGGCCAGGTTCGTGCGATCAAAAGGCCGCTATGCGCCAAAGTGCGCAGATGAACGGGTCCATCCGCGGAGCGCCACTTAGAACGGTATCTCATTGTCATGCTGACGCTGTGGCTCGGGCGTTGCCTTCGCCGGCAAGGCGACGCGATTGACGATGTAGAGGTCGAGGATGTCCTTCCGCTCGATGAACATGATCTGGCTGCGTTGCGTCGCATTGAGCTTTTCCGCCAGCCAGTTGCGCGCGGCCTTGGTGATATCGCCGCCAGCGACGATAAACGCATGGTCGACCAGGACTTTGCGATTAACCTCCGGATCAAAGATGGCGTGGCCCAGCATCATGGTAACCTGGTTGTAGATCTCGCCGATATTGACGTTGCTGCCTTTTCCCATCCCGGCAGCGTCAAGCTTGCCACGCTTTGCCTGGATGCCGAAATACAGCCAATGCATCGTCGGCAGCCGGTACTTCATCCAGACGTCTTTGCCATATTCAAGCGCCTTGTCGGCGTGTCCGGCAGGCGAAATACGCAAGAATCCGATCTGGCGGAACAACGGCAGCAGCACCTCCTCAATCAGCTCGTCTTCCGAGCAGCGATCGAGATAGGCCTCGAGCAGGGCGCGCCGATCGAGCTCCTCCTTCGACATCGGCCGATGCGGATTGGCATCGAGCGCCAAAACTGTCTTTGTTCCTAGATGCCTGAGATAGCATTTGCGATCCTCAGCGTAGAACGCTTCGAAGCCTTCTCGACGCAGTGCATCGTTCAGCATGGAAAGCGCCTTTGGACGATCGGCGGCCTCGTTGCGGGCATCCTCCTGGTCCATCAACCTCGCGATGACGGCCAAGAAGGTCATAGGCACCATGTTTGCGCCTCTCACCGGACCCTCTAGGATGTCGCGAAGTCTATCGGCAACCCAGTACATGCGGGTCGAACCGTCATGGACATAGTCGGTATCGCAATCCTCGAAGAACTCCGTAAGGGCGCTGCTGCTGCGATAGACGAACACCGACTCCGGCGCCTCGAAGTTGCCGCAGATGAGGTTACCGAGCTCTTTCAGGGTGCGGGGTTTGAACTGCATGTCATGCCGCTGCTTCGGGCTTGTAGAGTGCGACGCCGTCTTGGGGATAAAGCTGAGTGAACCGCGAACAATCGCGGCACCACTCAGCGGCCATCGGCGACAGCCATGTGGTCAGTTGCAGGATAGCCTCGTAATGCTTGGGCAGTGACCAGTAGAGTATAGGCTCATGATGCGCGATCCGGTTGCGCAAGGTGCGGATCGGGGCGAGCGGCTTGGAGAATGCCTTGCGGGTCAGGCCTTTGCCATCTTCACGCCGGGCAATGTCTTTCAGGGTCTGTTGCCAGAGGTCCTCGTATTCCTTGCCGAGCAAGGCAGTCCAATAGCCGAAGGTCAAGGCGGCCACGACGCGGCCGGGGGTCTCCTCCTTCTTGGCATCCTCAATGTCTTGGCGTGCCTTGGCGAGCATCTCCGCCTGCACCGGGTTTGCTTGGTAGGCCTGAAGGTCATACCAGGTATCGCCATGGGTAGCCGCCATTACCTGATGGATGCGGTTACGCAGAGCGACCTCAAGCATATGCAAGGGGGTATAGAGGCTCTCACACAGGGCAGCGTTGAGGGTATAGAGCTCTATGGCCCTATTGCGGTCGCCACCGGCCCAACCCAAGTATGTGCCGAACCTGTCTGCGGAAAGGGTGTCCTCCAGAGAGGGGTATAGGGGTGGCTGCTTGTCCATAGTCACTCTGGGGTGTCACTCTGGGGTTGATTCCTCCCCACCCTTGGTTATATTGCAACTGTAAACCCCGGTACCGTCTCTGCCCTAGGCATGCGGCCGGGGTGACTCTTTTCTGGGGGTAGGCGTAGGGGTAAGCCCTGGCCTACCCCTTTGCTTTGGTGCGCTTGCCCCTAGGGGTCTCGGCCTTCTTCCTGGCCTCCTCCCTCTCCTCACGCTCCTTGGCGAAGTCCGGTTCAAGAGCCTGGACCTTGGCAATGAGTCCATCGAGGACATAGGTGTTAGCGCCCCAGTCACCTTGGCTGGTCTTATGCTGCTCCCGCTTGATGAACCCTGCCTTCTCCAGGGTCTGCATGTTGGCCTTGACCGTGGAAGCCTTGATGCCGATCCGGTCGGCCAATTGTTGTTTGGTCGGGAAGGGGTCGCGGCCGGGGATGCGCAGGTACTCAATCAGCTGCACCAGAATGCAGAACTGGGTGGTGTTGATACCTAGGCGGCGCTGTGCACGGACCATGATGCTCGGGACGGCAGCATAGCCGTGCAGCTTGACTTTCTTGCCCCAGATCTTCTCGAAATTGCCGGACGGGGTTTCTTCCACCGGGGCGGGAAAGGGAACGACTGTAGTGGATGGTGTGGTCATCGGAATACTCGAGTTGGTTGCTTGACCCGAGAAATAAGGGCGACTGCCGTGCTGGCGCAATGGGTCGGGCAGCTTGAGGCAGGCGATATTTCTAGCCGACCCTTCTACCGTGCTTCCGCTGCTACCGAATAGCCCTACTTCCGTTATGCTATTTGGTGGCTAGGTTGCGAGACCCACCTGGGTCGATATTTCAGCCCACGGTGGGCTATGCTTCTCACCCACCCGCTTCGCCATATCTCACCATATGGGCCTGCCGGCAGGCCTCTTGAATCGTAGGTGCGCTCGATTTTTGCCGCGGCCGCGACAGCCAAGCTAGGACAATTCCTTGTCTAGGCCGACGTGCGCAAGGCCTGCCCAGTACCGTCACGTTTGCCGGCCTCAATTGCCTGTTGTGTAGCGCGCGGGCCGATCCAGGAACGAATGGCGGCCTCCTTGGCGATTATGTTGCCTAAGGCCCCAAATATCGTGCTGCTGATTGCCTGTTGCTGCGCGCGCAGGTGATCCTCGAGGAGCTTATGACGAGAAAGGTAACCTGCGTTGACGCCTGGAATGGCATGGTTCATCAGCAACCGCGCATCGAACTCCGAAACACCAGCCGGCGTTGCCAAGGTCCGGAACGTCTGCCGCAAATCATTTCCCCACTTCGCTAGGGTGTCCCGGTGTTCCTTCTGTTCGGCTAGGTGCCGGCTGTCGCTATCCGCAGGGAACAGCCAGTCATTGGCCTGAAGAGGGATGGCAGTGCCGGGCAAACCGGATCACCCGGAGAAGGCACTGGATCATTTGGCGCGACAGCGGAATGTCGAAGGCACGATCCGCGCCGCCCTTCGGACATGGGATGTGCAGCACCCGGCGGCGGAGGTCGAGATGCTGCGGCTTCGCCTCCATCAGAGCCGCGGGCCGGCATCTTCTTGAGCCGAGCGTTCTCGTCTTCCAGAGCCTTCGGCCGGCGGGCGTCGGACACGTCCATCCCGCCATACTTGGCCTTGAACTTGCAGAACGTCGCTGCCGAGATGCCGTGCTTGCGGCAAACATCCGCCGTCTTCGCACCGGCCTCCTGCTCGTTCAGCATCCCGATTATCTGTTCTTCCGTGAACCGCGAGGGGCGCATCGTCCGCCTCCGTGATCGACGGACTCTACCCAAATCTGGATGAAGTTCAGGGTCTCAGGTCACCTCCCCCCGTCCGGTCTGCCGAAAGACCATATACAGCACCCCACCTAATAAAATATCCCTGTCGATTCCAAACGCAAGTAGTTGACAAAGGTGCGAAAGGTTATTCTACCTTAAACAAAAAATTAAAAATCAGTGTAATCGCCAAATGTTGGGGGCAAGGGGCACAGTGGTGAAGCTGGTTTTCGCGAAAGTCGTGTGCATTCCCGCGCTTCTTTGCGCATGCGCAATCCGCCCGGACATCAAGGATGTAGCACGCGTTGATACCTATGAAGTTGTAAAGCGGGTTCGATGCGAGCTTCGTGATGCCGTCAGGGATGTGGCGAGACGAGCGATCTTAAGACGACACCCCGATGCCACAGACCGGTTTACGAAGGACAGTGATTTTGTGGGATTTGACTACAGAACTTTAGGCAAGGAAACAGAGGAGATTTTCTCAATATACGCCGATACGGTAATAGGTACAGAGTTTACG
This sequence comes from Mesorhizobium sp. WSM4816, assembly GCF_055811535.1. NCBI lineage: Bacteria > Pseudomonadati > Pseudomonadota > Alphaproteobacteria > Hyphomicrobiales > Phyllobacteriaceae > Mesorhizobium > Mesorhizobium sp. WSM4816. The sequence continues at coordinate 33,019 of NZ_JBVVQR010000027.1, forward strand.
TTTGACGCTACGGAGAATAATAACATTGGAGGCGGGTTGGATGTTTTGAATACATTTTCAAGAGGAACATTAGGCATTGGCGCAGGAGCGAGCAAAAAGCTAAGCCGTAACAATGTCGAGAAGTCAAGATCAATCGATACATTTGAGAAGATTGCCACTAACCCGAGCACTAGCAACAGATATTGTGGCGAATATGGACTTCCTCCGTCCAATTTTACGTATCCCATAACAGGGAAGATTGGACTTGAGCCTGTCGTCACCAAATTTTTCGATTACAATCAATCAGCGAATCTCGCAGCGCCACCCGGAAGCGCCTCGCAGGCAGAATATTCTGTAACACTAAAATTTACCACGACACTCAGCGCAGACGTCGCAGCCGTCGCAAAATTTACGCCCTTAGATAAGCGCTGGCAACTGGCTGGAGTAGATGGTGTCGCTGACGTAAGTCGCAGTGACATACACACTTTGTCGATCGTCTTCGTCCTACCATCTAAGAAGACGCCCGACGGCGTCACTATTGCAGAGCAGCGCGCGGTGGAAGAGCTTAATTATCTGCGACAGCGTGATGATCTGCGGACATTTGGGCAAGATTTGCAACGTTTCTGACAACCGCTTTCGTGTGGAGGGAGGCATGACTCGAACCAAAGTCAAAATTCGGAAAGTCGAGGTCGCGCTGAAGTTTCTTAGCGCGCGTTCCGTGTTTGAGATCGTTGATGAGATACGAAAGACAGGGCTGGCTGATGAGTTTTTGAAGCAATGCGACAATCGGCAAAGCGGCGTCGTAATCAGCAGAGAGGATGCGAATTTCGTAAAGAAGTTCCTTGCGGACTACGCCAACGAACATCTTTCGGATGACCGCGGCGGCAAGGAGACGGCAGAGCTTCACTCAATGATCGTTCGAACTGCGGGTTCTCGGCCCAGGTGCTAAGCGTCGATCGTCGATTTAGGCGCGGTTGCTGTTCCAAGGGTGATCGGGATCGATCGGCCGACCATTGATGTCAGAGCCGATGACATAACCCCGCGCTTCTTCCTTCTGGATCAACGTGTCGTGGTCGCGCTTGCAGACCGTCTCGACGTTGTCCAGGTCGAAGAACAAATTCGGATCGCCGCCATGCTTCATCTTGTGGTGCGCGACTGCGGCTTGCGGATGATGCCCATCGCCTTCGATCACGATGCACTGGCAACGCTGACAGGTGTAGAGATCGCGGAGGAAGGCTTGCCGGCGGATGCCGTGGTTGTCGCGGCCGGCGATCGACTTCCTTTTTCAACTCGACCTGTCGAACACCTGTGTTTTCGAGTACGGCGGCGGCGCTTCCACCTATTACTGGGCGCGCCACTCCGGGTCGGTCACCTGCGTCGAAAGCAGCCGGCGTTGGTTCAAGCAACTTCGAGCAGACCTGGGCGGCAGCGCGACGCTTCTTTATCGCAAGCGCCAAGGCGAATTTTCCCGAGCAATACTGGAAACCGACGGTGTCTACGACATCATCCTCGTCGATGCTGCGCCGGCCAGAGCGGCCAGAGGAATGGTCGCGAGCTTGTTGGCGCCCTTGGCGAGCAACTTTTCAATCTCGTCCGATGTCATCCGCACGGCGAGCTTTAGCGCTTCATCGATGTGGACGTAATCCTGCGTAACGTTTTGCGATGCGTGGCCAAGCATGGCGCGGATGGTCAACTCCGAGAAACCGAGATCACCTGCAACGCTGCCGAAGGTGTGCCGGAGAGTGTGCGGCGTCACTCCGCTGATGCCGGCGAGCCTGCAGACGCGATCCAGGCATGACCTGACGGCCGTAAAGGGCCCGTCCGCCCCCGCGGACGGAAACACATGCGGATTGCCGATGACGCAGGGCTGAGCTTCGATGACGCGGATCGCCGCCGGACCGAGTGCACGGAGTTGCGCATCACCCTTGGTGTCCGGGAAGGCCACGTAGCCCCCTTCCGGATGAACCCATATGCGGTGCATGGCTTGCGCTTCTTCACGCCGAAAGCCAGTCAACAGGAGTAGGCGCACGACACCGAGAGCGGTTGGGTTTTCGCCGTTACGTTCAGCATAGGCGATAGCCGTGCCGAGCGCTTCGATTTCCGCGACGCCCAAACGGCGGTCCTTCTTCTTGCTCTTAAGCTTTTTCGCTCCCTTCGTCGGGTGCTCGGCGAGAAGTCCCTTGTGCTTGGCATGGCCGATGACGGCTTGAAGCGTGCCCACGCACCGGCCTGCGACGCCGGCACCGCCAGAGGTCTTGCCACCACGCCCCTCGGGGCGCGGCTTCGCGGTCTTTCCGTTCCTGACGTCGGCCTGCATCTGCTCCACATCTGCGATCGTCAGATGGCGGACCACGCGCTTTCCGAGGAGAGGCTTGATGTGGGTCCTGATGCAGCTTTCGTCCATGTTCAGCGACGACGCCTTGATTGGTCGGTTCTTTCGGCCGAGGATGTTTCCGGTACGCGCTTCTGTAAGATACCAGTCGCACATCTCTGCTACCGTCATGCCCCTCCGGGCTTGGCGTGCTTGGTCAGCGGGATCCTCACCGGCCACGACCAACCCGACCTTGATCTTGGCCAAATCGCGTGCCTGCTCGACGGTCACGATGCCAGAGCGGCCGAGATTAATGCGGCGCTTGATCCCCTCGGAATTGCGGTACTGCAGGATGAACGTCCTGAGGCCCGATTTCAGGACACGGACGCCAAACCCGCGAATTTCGCTATCCCAGTAGACGATCTGCTTGTCGGACGCCGGGGCGAATGAGTCGACGGCCCTCTTTGTCAGTTTGGTGGTCGGCATGCCATTTTCTCCTGGAGACAAAATTCTGAAGACAGGCCAGTGTCTCCAAAATGTCTCCAAAAAAAAGCGTTTCGTCGGTTATGGAAGGATAATCCATCGTATGCTCATGTCAATAACTATCTGTATAATAGGCATTTTTCGCACTGTAGCGTACCGTTGTGTACCCTGGCCATAAAGTTCGTAATGATGGGGTCAAGTGTTCGAGTCACCTAAGCGGCACCAATAATCCAAACAAAATCAATGCGATTTGGCGATTGGCAGTTGGTACCACGTATTCTTTAGGCCGGTGTGGTACCGCTATGGCACCTACGTGGAGCATAGATCCACAACTTTGCTCAGCCTACGAAAAGGGATGTCACCTGAATCGCAATCCCTGCGATGGCGATTCCCGTCGCTTTAGCGACGGCTCGGCTTGATTTGCCGGTCGATATCTTCGCATCCAACGAATTATATGTACGAACCGCATCAGTAAGATCAAGCTGGATTTGGTGCCAGAGAATGATCTCCCTGACCTCCCCTTGCAATTGCTCATGTGTCACTGGCGGCAGGGCTCTGCCTCTCGCGGCGTCAATAAGCTTCACCATCTCAATCTGCTTATCTGCCATTCGCTCACGAAGTCGCTTTTCGCTGGACTGGATGCCGCCGGCCTTGACGTTGTGAATGTCAGCGTGAACTCGTCGGATATCGGCCGCCAAGATGAACAGTGAAAGCACAACCAGGGCTTGACCGATTACCGCCAATCCCCGTTCTGACCAAATAAGTAAGGCTAAGTTTGCAAAATCCTGGGAGGGGCTGACCAGATCCATAGTGAACGGAATCCTGCTTTGGCGGTTCTTTCCCAGATAGCAGGTTTTTGTTGGGCATGGCCCAATTTCCAAGTTTGTGATCTTATCCGAGCCACATTGTTTCGAATCGGGGGGGCGAAGATGTCTGCGAAAAGATGCAAAATTCACTACCGAAAGCTGCGCCGTGACAACGCGCAGTTTCCGACAGAGACCTTGAGTGTGAAGATCCGGCAGGCTCTCAATACCACCAAAGGTGCTTCCCGGATTGGCGATAGGGTCAATCATCGAATCGCCAACGTGCCAAAATCCGAGGGCGCTCAACGTTTCCTGAACGACTTTTTTGAAACTGACGAATATGTCTTCGGTGACATTTGCCTTTTCTCACCGGGTCAAATGCAGGCGCTGCTTCAACTTTCAGCCGACCCTACTCATCCGACGCTCGATGAAGTGATGAGAGCCTGGGCCATCGCAGAATCGAAGGCGCCGGCCGGCCACGAATATCTTCATGGCATCGCCTATTGGTTGGCGATAGGCGACCATTTCTACCAGATTCAGCATACCTCGCTGCAGGCAAAGTCGATGGAAGAATATTTGACTTGGCTGCTTCGCGATCAGTCAGGCGTCATATCAACCGACCAGTATGTGGAATTGCAGGCTGAGTTTGATCGAGACCAGGTTGGCGGAGACCTCGGAGATGTAAAGTCAGTCGAAATCGGCGGTCTTGTGCCCGAGACCGTGCGGCCCACATTGCCACCTGTTGCTGTGCCCGGAAAGGTTGTTGAATTTGAAACGCATGAGAGCCTGGGCGACAAGATCGCGGCAGGGTGGGGAAAAGCCAGAAAAATTATCGAGGATCTCCTAGGTCCGGTTGAGGCTCAAAAGTTGATAGAGTCCATGCCTCCGGATGCTTCGTTGGAAGTCACCGTCAATATCGGCTACCGTGCCACCAAAAGAAAATTCGGTAAGGAGTTTATGGGCAATATAGCGGCGGGATTGCGAAACGCGCCTGACGGCGAGTTGAGAGTACGCGGACGCGACGGGGAAATCAAAGGCGACGATGCACGTCTCTCTGCTGACATGACGGTGCGAAAGATGTCTGATACCAGCGGCCTTCTTGATCTTGAACACGCACTGTCACAGATGCTCGAAGTCCATAGGCGTTTCCTACATGATGGAAAGATCGTCGGATAATCGCCATATCTTAGGTTATGAAAATAGGTTGGAGCCACATTATCATTCCTGTTGCCGGCGCAATAGCTGCGGCGGAGCTTGGGTCTGTGGCCTTTTGGGAAGCGGCGAAGCCTTCTCTGCTGACCGCGTTGTCGGTAATCGCCGCAGGGGTCCTTGTCCGACTGGCAAGAGGCTTGCCGTTTAGTAATCCAGATCAGTTTGAACTTGCCGAGGTCCGCCAGGTAGCTGCGGCCATAAAGCACTCCATTCGGGCTCTACGCGCACTCATTGGCGTCGTGTTTCTGGCGATGGGATCGCTGGTTTTTGGCAAGTCGATCTATACCGCTTTGACCTCCTCGATCGCATCCATTCCCGCTAGCGCGTTGCCTCGCGTGGAGCAGGGCGTGTCCGCAGTTATCGGTCTGCTACTCACCTATGTTTTCGTTCGCATTTTTGCTGTAATCAAGGGCGACGTCAGCCTTGTTGACCTTCAATCAGAGCTTCTTGTCAAATCCGTAGAGCGGAAACAAGCGGTGCGTTTCGATAATGCCTTGAAAAAATCTGACACCGCTCCGATGAAAAATCCAGAAGGCTACGGAAAGATCATTCAATAGGCGCTTTAAGGGCTGCCAGGCTCGACGTCGATCAGCCCGCCAGTTTTGTCGCCCGTGCCCGCATGTGCAGTCTAAGCGCGGTCAGTCGGGCTTCGGTCTGCAAGTATGGCATGTCCATATAGTCGGCCAATTGACCAACGAAACGCTCAATCGAGGCGGAAAAATACCCGATCCGATAGGTATTGATCGGAAGGCGCCGCACCGGCTGTTCCGCCGATCGCCCCGCTAACACTGGTCGACCCTAAAAGATCATGGATTGTCAACTTGTCGTTGGTCCCGTCAAAATCCGCCGCCGCGGCGACCCATCCGCCAATCCGGACAGGCGTCGGAATCAGCGCGGCCTGATGCTTGAGGCAGGTGGTGGCGTTGAGAAGCCGGGCGACCTCGGCTCGGCTTAGGACCACGGGTAGCTTGCGCGGGTGCGCCAGTCGGACGAGCCTGCGCGCCAGATCCGGGCGGTCGAGCGTATGGGTGAAGAAGAAGCGCAGCGCCGACACGATGCTGTTCATCGTCGGAACGGGAACGCCGTCCTCCTGCTGTTCAACCCGGAATCGTCGTAGGTCGTCGGCCGTGATCGGCCGAGGAAGCTGGCGAACCTTCCGACATCGCGGAGATAGTTGCGCTGCGTCTCCTTGCCGAACCGGCGCAGGGTTATATCGTCGATCAGCCGCTGGCGCAGCGGGCTGATCGGAGCTTCGAAAACAGGATGGGTCATGGTCAGGCTCCGTGTTGAAGAAGCCCGTCATGCTCTGCCGCCGCCGAACAACGCTCAATGCAGGCGCGACGACCGGTTCCTGATCTCTACCTCAACCGCCAGGCGCCCTCCCGCGCAGCGGGTTCGTTCTTCGGCCCCGAACGCGACGTCTGAGTAGTGGCTCGCTGGTCGCCAGCTCAGCGAAAAGCCGTCCGCCGACTTGCCCACGGATTGCTCTCCTGCCGGAATGCCCCCGTTCACACGTTGCTGCCATTTTACGCCGAACGAACTAGTCAGGTCGCTTCCGCTTGAGCAGGCCTCTTCTTATTTTGGCCCAACATGATCTCCTCGCTACGAAATGGCAAATAGGATGTGGCTTTGTGCTTGAGACCAACACGACCGGAATATCAGCCGAGGCAGCGTCCATGAAGAGTGACGCAATTTCGTATGCCCCACGAGGGCTATCTCGTGAGGAAGCAGCTCGTTACATCGGTGTCGGATCGACGCTTTTCGACGAGATGGTTGCCGATGGGCGCATGCCGAAGCCCAAGCGCATCAACAGCCGCGCTGTCTGGGATCGTGTGGCCCTGGATATCGCTTTCACCTCATTGCCTGACAAAGATAGCGGCCTTCAAGAGATGTTGGAACGAAGCAAACGGGACGTAGAAAAAAGATAGCAACTACGCTCGTTGCGTATAAGCTGCCGGCGTAGTACGATGATAACCCGTGCGGAAGGGCATGACGTGAACGAGAATGAGAAACTTGCCCAAGACGTGAAAGCATGGCGGGCCAAGGAAGGGTTCACTGCCGAAGCCGCGGCCAAGGTGCTGGGAATACCGAAGCGCACCTTTGAAGGTATAGAGCAAGGAAGAGGCTTTCCTTACCCGGTGCTCCTGCGGGTTGCCATTGAAAGCAAAGCCCTTTCGCTACGGGCAAATCTCAAAGGGTCCCGCACTGAAAGGAGCATTTGATGGCTCGGCCTTTTAAGGACGCCAGTCACCCTGGGGTATCTTCGCGCCTCAAGAACGGCAAACTAATCTATCGCTACCGCGCAAAAGGCATGCCCGAAATCCGCCTTCCCGGTAAGCCCGGGGATCCCGAGTTCGAGGCGGCTTACGAGAAGGCCACGCAGGGTCAAGGCAAGAAGGCAGTTATCATCGATTTGCCCGGTCGAGCACTGCCAAAAACCTTTGGCCATGCCGCGCGCCGGCTTGAAACGACAATGGAGTGGCTGGATTTTGATGAAGCCACTCAGCAGAAGAATGCGCGACTGATTGAGCGTTTTCTCAACCTGCGGGTCGATCCCAACTACCCACTCACCTGGCGCGATACTCCTGTCGAACACCTCGACGCGGATCGGCTTCGCGCCATCATTGAAGGCATCTTCAGGACAAACCGCGCAGTCGCCAAACACATGTTGGTCGCCATCAAGAAGCTTCTATGGGTCGCGACCGATGTCGAAAAGTGGATCAAGCCGCAGGATGATCCATCGCTATCTGTCCGTGTGCGGGTGCCCAAATCGACCAAGAACCCAGCTTGGCCAATTGCGATGCGCGAAAGGTTCGAGGAGCGACACCCAATCGGCACAGCCGCACGCACCTGCTATGCACTCGGCTTCTGGCTTGGAAATCGGCGCGGCGATATCGCTGCTCTTGAGTGGGACGATCTTTTAACGGAAGAGATCGAACTGTTCGACGGCTCGCTGGTGCTAATCGAGGCCTTTGATTTCCGCCAGAAGAAGAACCGCAACCGCCATGGCGGGCGGGAGATGTTCATTCCAGTCGTAGACAAACTAGCAGCGGCCTTGGACCCGCTCGATCGCTCGAAAGGCGGCACTGTCTTAAAGAACGCCTATGGCAGGTCATTCTCGGAAAAGAGCCTGACCGGCATGATGCAGCACTGGACGCGGCAGGCGGGAATTCCTAGCGGCTACACGCTCCATGGCCTGCGCCGCACCTTCGGCACCTACCTCGCTGAATGCAACATCCAAGCGCGGGCCATCATGGAGGCGATGGGCCATTCCTCAATGGCCGTGACGGATGAGTATGTCCGCGAGGCCAATAAGAAGCGGATCGCGGTGGATATTGCTCGTGCCATCAACGAGCGCGAGGCCAAACGCGACGCCATGAAGCGGCGGACAAACCTCCGCATTGTCAAATAACCAAATCGAGTCGGAACAAACCGGGGCCACGGCCTTACCTTGGGCCCATAATGGGCCCAAAACGTTTTGGGCCGAGGCCACTTTTTATCAATGGAATCAAAGGTTATGGTGGGCCCGGAGGGACTCGAACCCCCAACCAAGCGGTTATGAGCCGCCGGCTCTAACCATTGAGCTACAGGCCCCACACGCGGCTGGATTAATGTTTTTCCCCGAACCGCACAAGGCTTTCCGGATGGGCTGGCCGAAATCGTCCAAATCAGCCCATATTCAGACATTAGAGCGAGGTGCGTCCACTTAGACGCGCAAAATACAAAATACGCTCTACCGCTTTGAATCTAGGCATCGAGCTTTCCGAAAATCGATTCCGATTTTTATGCCGATGCGGTAGTCGACAAGCGCGACTGGATCGCAGACCGAGGAGATTTTTATGACCAGACATCTTTTGCCCTTGGCGCTCGCCGCCGCAATCGCTTTTCCGGCGATGGCCGGCGCGGCCGATTCGCCGCCGCCGGCCCGCATCGTCGTCACTGGCGAAGGCGAAGCGACCGCGGCCCCCGATCTGGCGCTGCTGACGCTCAGCGTCATGCGCGAGGCCAAGACCGCGCGTGCCGCGCTCGATGCCAACAACGACGCCATGGCCTCGGTGATCGCCGCAATGAAGTCGGCCGGCATCAAGGAGCGCGACCTGCAGACAGCCGGCATCCAGATCAGCCCGCGCTACAATTATACCAACAAGCCGGACGGCAGCCAGGAAGCCGAACTCATCGCCTACCAGGTGACCAACACGCTTTCGGTGCGGATCCGCGACATCGACAAGACAGGCGAGATTCTCGACAAGGCGGTATCGCTCGGCGTCAACCAGGGCGGCGGCATCTCGTTCTCCAACGAGGATCCAACGGCAACTGTCACCGAAGCCCGCAAGAAGGCGGTCGCCGACGCAATGGCCAAGGCCAGGACGCTGGCCGAAGCCGCCGGCGTCAGCATCGGGCGGGTGCTGGAAATCACCGACCAGAACGTCGCGCCGCCGCCGATACCGATGACCGCCAAGGCCTTTGATGCGGCCCGCGAATCGGTTCCGGTGCAGGCTGGCGAGAATTCCTACACGGTGCAGGTCACAGTCACTTTCGAGTTGAAGTGACCGCCCGCTGAAGCGCGGGTAACCGGCAACATTGACTTTGCTGCATTAAAAAACCCCCGAGGACTGGTCCTCCGGGGTTTTTTCGAGCCGCACCCTTCTATCTCAGGGGCTCTACTCCAGACCGACCTTCTGCGAAGGTCGTGTCTCCAGTCCGACCTTCGCAGAAGGTCATGTCCCTAAAGCTGACCTTCGCAGAAGGTCATACTGCCAGGCAGGCCGTGCCGGTAGGCAACGTGCGAACGCTTACCGGTAGAGGACCGGGCAGCCGCGCTCATTGGCGAACACGACCACGACGCGGTCGCCATACTGGCGGCCCGCTACTTTCACGGTGCGGCGGCCGACGTCGATGATACGGGCACGGCGCAGACCCATGCGCTCTGCCTTGCCGAGAGCACGGTTTGGCGAGCAGGACCGGCGCCAGTCGCGTTCGCGGCGGCGTTCGCGGTAGTAATCATCGCCGGAATAGACGCCGACGCGCGGATCGTCATCGTTGCCGAAGCCGAGGTAGATGCTGTCTGCATGGGCTGTGGCGGGGATGGCGGCAAGCGTGCCGAGGCCGATAAGCGCCGAAAGGGCCGCCGTCTTGATCGTGTTGAACATGTCTTCTCTCCTTGTTCAGGGCTTCCGCCCGCCTTTGATCGAACCAATGTGTCTTACCGATGGCGAGGAGAATGCGCTTGCGTATCTGAACTTTCTACGAACCGGCCGTTCATTTCTGGTTCATGTAGCAACAAGCAATTGCGCAGTCTTCTCGGCTTCCGGTTCTGAACAATCCGGTCGGTTCTGAACCATTGGATAGAAAACGCGGTGTCGGGCAGCCGGTTCCGGGTCCTGAAGGCCCGTCGCTAAGGCTCGTCGTCCAGCATGTGCTCGAAATATTCGTCGGGCTCGGCAAGATCGGTCTCGCTGGCGCTGACCCGGCCCCGCATGGAGATGCCGGCCTCATGCACCGTCTCGGCACTGCCTGACACCAGCCTGTGCCACCAGTAGAGATCGTGGCCCTCGGCGACCAGCCGGTAGGCGCAGGTTTTGGGCAGCCAACTGATGGTGCGCACATTCTGCGGCGTCAGACCGACGCAGTCCGGGACGCGCGCCAACCGGTTGGCATAATCGGAACAGCGACAGGTTTCGGCGTCGAACAGCCGGCAGCCGACGCTCGTCCAGTAAATCGCGCCGGTGTCTTCGTCCTCGAGTTTCGACAGGCAGCATTTGCCGCAGCCGTCGCAAAGCGATTCCCACTCGGCCGGGGTCATCGCCTCGAGCGTCTTGGTTTTCCAGAACGGCGTTTCCATCGACGGGATGTGGCCCCTGGCCGGGTGAAGGTCAAGCACCGCAACAGACGCAGGCCCGGCCAGCCCCATAGGCCGGCACCATAGGAATAACACGAAGTCGCCTTCAAAACGCCGGCCAATTGCCCTTCGTAGCCGTTAATGCCCGCTAACCGGAACCAATCCGGTTGATGAACAGTTTGGGCCGGGATGGGACGCCAAAGGAGGATTTTTAATGAAACGCCAACCACGGATTCTGGCAGGCACGGCACTTGGCCTGCTGATGGCGTCCGCGCCGTTGGGCGCATTCCCGTTGCAGGGCAGCGCCGCGTTCGACCCACCGCAGAGTACCGCCACGCCGTTGATCCCCGTGCAATCGAATTGCCCCGAAGGCGAGTCGGCGGAAGGCTGCGCACCGCAGGCGGATCCGGAGCAGAAGCCTCGCAAGAAGCGCGAGGAACAGGCCGCGCCTTCCGGCGAGGAGCAGCAGGGCGGTCAGCGCAGGAAGAAGCGCGAGCAGCAACAGCAAGAGGCCGAGCAGGCCGCACCTGCCAGCGACGAACAGCCCGAGCCGCGCAGAAAGAAGCGCGAGCAGCAACAGCAGGAGGCCGAGCAAGCCGCACCGGCCAGCGATGAACAGCCCGAGCCACGCAGAAAGAAACGTGACCGGCAACAGCAGGAGGAAGCCGCACCGGCCGAACGACCCGCCGAGCAGGCCGCACCTGCCAGCGACGAACAGCCCGAACCGCGCAGAAAGAAGCGGGAGCGGGAGCAGCAGAAGGAAGCAGCACCTGCCGAAAAGCCCGCCGAGCAGGCCGCGCCTGCCAGCGACGAACAGCCCGAACCGCGCAGAAAGAAGCGGGAGCGGGAGCAGCAGCAGGAGGCAGCACCTGCCGAAAAGCCCGCCGAGCAGGCCGCGCCTGGCGAAGAGGCCGCACCTGCAAATGACAACGAGCAGGCCACGCCGCGCAGGAAGAAGCGGGAGCAGGATCAACAGATCGAAGCCGCACCATCCGAACAGCCAGCCAGGAAGGAAGCCGGCGAGCAGGACGAGCCGCTTCCGACCGACCAGCAAACGGCTCCCGCCGAGGGCGAAAAGCCCCGAGATCAGGCTAAGGACCGTCGCAAGAAGCCTATCGACGAACAGCCGGTGACAGGCGAGCAGCCCTCAACCGGCGAGCAGCCCGCCGAGCGCGAGCAGGCCGCGCCCGCCGAAGGGGAAGGTCCGGCCCAAGGCGAGGCTCCCGTGTTCGACAGCCAGAAGGATGCCGTGCGCAAGCGCAGGGGCGGCAGGGACAACGCGCAAGAAACCAGCGGCCAGGACGCGGGTGGACAGCCGACGCAGCAGAACGGCGAACAGGCGGAAGCCCCGAGGCCGGCTCCGGTCGATCAGGGACCGCCGCCCACCGATGACAGGGCGGCCCAGCAGGCGATCAAGCTTGAGAGGATGGTTCGGGCGACGGAGGAAAAGGGCAGACGCGTTGAGCGTGCGCCCGACGAGGAAAACGTTCGCCGCCGTCGTGAACGCCCGCGCGGGGTCGACGTCGTCAGGGAACTCGGCGACCGTGTTATCCTCCAGTTCAACAACCAGACGATCGTGGAAAGCGACGATGCGCCGCGCATGCGGCGTGGCGCGCGGAACGTCTACTATGAGGAGTTGTCGAGCAATCGCACCCGGGAAATCGTCGAGCGTGACAATGGTATCCAGATCGTCACCATCCGCAACCGCTACGGTGATGTCGTCCAGCGTTCACGCATCGCGCCCGACGGACGCGAATATGTGCTGAGCTATGTCGACGAGCGGCACTATGAGGACGATGGCGACTGGCGCGATCCAGGCGACGACCTGCCGCCGATTCGGATCGACATTCCTCGCGAGGAGTACATTCTGGATTCCGAGGAGGTCGAGGATCCGGACGACTACTATGCCTTCCTTGAACAGCCGCCGGTGGAGAGGGTGCAGCGCCTCTACTCGATCGACGAGGTCAAGCGCTCGGCCCGCGTGCGCGACATCGCCCGCCGTATCGACCTCGACACGCTGAACTTCGAATTCGGTTCAGCCTCGATCCCCGAAACCGAGGTGCAGAAACTGGAAGGCGTGGCCAGCGCCATGGAGAAGCTGCTGGAAAAGAACCCGGCGGAAACCTTCCTGATCGAAGGCCATACCGATGCCGTCGGCAAGCCGGAGGCGAACCTCGCTTTGTCCGACCGTCGCGCGGAGGCGGTCGCCGAAGCCCTGAGCAATGCCTTCAGCATCCCGCCGGAGAACCTGACGACACAGGGCTATGGCGAGGAGTATCTCAAGGTCGATACATCGGAGCCGGAGCGCGAGAACCGTCGCGTCGCCATCCGCCGCATCACCTCGCTGGTTGCGCCGGTCGCCAGCGCGAATTAACTCGCAGTTTCAGAAACCTGAACTGGTTTCTGGATTCTATGCGGGAAGACATTGCCCACCCCGGTTTATCCGGGTTGGGCAATTTCCGGCAATCAGCCGAGGTTGAAGGAGAATGTACGTCGCGATTTAACCAGGCATTGAATCGCGAGGTCGTCCACCCCAGATTCTGGCTAGGGCTTCCCTGCCCTGTCCCGACTCCAGCGGGACACATGAGCCCCGCCGGTACCCCCTCGCCGGCGGGGTTTTTGTTTCCTGCTTCGGTTGGGAAACGAGGGCTATGCCGGTGCCAGTCAGTAGATATTTTTCACGTTGGTTTTCGAATTCGCAAACACCTCGTCCGGCACGAAGAAATCGCCGGCAAGCGGACCTGTCGCGTCAGGCGCATAGATCGAAAAATCGCTGACGCCCTCGGCGCGCAGCACCTCCTCGTCAATGTAGAAATTGCCGGTCGCTTCGCGCGACGGCCTGAGCAGGATCGCATGCGCGGCATCGGCCATGATATCGGGCGAACGGCTCATCGCCGCCACCGTCGCCCCGCCCAGAAGATTGCGCACCGCTGCCGTATCGATCGTCGAGATCGGCCACAGCGAATTGACGGCGATGCCGTCCCTGGCGAACTCCGCGCTCATGCCCAGCGTGCACATCGACATGCCGAATTTGGCCATCGTATAGGCGACATGGTTCTTGAACCATTTGGCCTTCATGTCGAGTGGTGGCGCCAGATTCAAGATGTGAGGATTGTCGGCCAACTTCAGGTGCGGAATGCACATTTTGGAAACCAGGAACGTGCCGCGTGTGTTGATCTGGTGCATCAGGTCGTAGCGCTTCATGTCGGTTTCCAGCGTGCCGGTGAGTTGGATGGCGCTGGCATTGTTGATGCAGATGTCGATGCCGCCGAATTTTTCGACGGTTCTGGCGACCGCCTCGGCCACCTGCCCCTCCTCGCGTATGTCGCACAGCATCGGCAATGCCTTGCCGCCGGCCCGCTCGATCTCCTCAGCCGCCGTATAGATCGTGCCCGGCAGCTTCGGGTGGGGCTCGGCGGTCTTGGCCGCGATGGTCACATTGGCGCCGTCGCGCGCGGCGCGCAGCGCGATTGCCAGCCCGATGCCGCGCGACCCGCCGGAGATGAACAGCGTCTTTCCCTTGAGCGACATGTCTTGCGCCTTTCCTGTGCCGGCCTCTTTGCACAATCCTTGCCGCGTGCCGTCGCCCGACACAAGAGCGGGGAGCATCGAGAGATGGTGACGCTGCGGAGGATTCTCGCGGCGTTGCGCTGCCCCTCATCGCCCTGCCGGGCACTTCTCCCCGAATAGAGACAGAATAGAGACGGGGAGAAGGACGCCTTGATCGCAGCTTTCGCCAACTGGCAACGTCGCAAGAATTGAGCCGTGGCTGCGTTCAGCTTCCTTCTCCCCGTCACTATACGGGGAGAAGGTGCCGGCAGGCGGATGAGGGGCGGCGCAAACTTTGACAATGGTCGCCCCACATCTTGCCTTGGGACGTCATTCACTAAACCAGCACCAGGCCTAGTCGCATGGCGATGGCGATGGCGTCGGTGCGGTTGGCCGCACCTAGCTTGATCAGAATCGCCGCGACGTGGAACTTCGCCGTATGCACGGAAATGTTCAGGCGCCGCGCGATCACCTTGTTGGGCGCGCCCTCGGCCAAAAGCGCCAGCACTTCGCTCTCGCGCGGCGACAGCACTGGCCGGCTGGCGCTGTCGCCGACCGGCTCCTCGTCGGAGAGATCGTCGTCATGGAAGGCGAAATCGTCATGTCGATCGGACAAGGGGCGGCCCTCGCCCGAGATCCGATAGCCAGCCGCCGCCAGTCGCGCGGCGGCAGCGATCAGCAGATCGTCCACTGCCGGCGGCAGCACGGCAAACACGGTATCGGCCGGCCGCTGCCGGCTCGCTCGTTGCGACAGGAGCACCCGAGGTATCGCGGGATCGCTGGGCCCGCCTTCCACGCCGCCTCTTTCCAGGTAAACGCCATCGACGATCGCGACATCCGCTCTGTCGGCGCTATTGGTGCTACCGGCCACAATCGGCAGCAGATCGCCGGTCGCGGCAAGCGCGGTGGACAGGTGCTCGGCGCGCACGACGTCATCGAGCGCGATCAGCACCGTCAGCCGCCGCCCCGTGATCCTGTGACTTGCCATCGATCTTCTCAGTTTAGCGGCTTTTCGCCGATGGTCAGCACGACGTCGCGCCGTTCGCCGCCGCGCACCATGCCGAGCGTCACCGACGCGCCGGCGCTGTCCGGCCCGAGCCTGCGGATCAGCTCGCGCGGGCCGTGCACGGCCTCGCCGTTCCACGACGCGATGATGTCGCCAAGGTGCAGGCCGGCCGCCTTCGCCGGGCCATTGTCGTCGAGGCTCATCACCATCGCGCCATGCGTGTCGCCGTTGCGGATCGGGTGCAGGCCGGCGCCGAGATAGCCGCGCGCGACATGGCCCTTCTCGCGCAGCGTCGCCACCGCCCGTTCGATCGTCTCGTAAGGCATAACCAGCGCCCGCCGGCGCGGCCCGAACAGCAGCATGCCGATCAGTGCGCCCTTGGCGTCGAGCACCGGGCCGCCCTCGAAACGGCCACCGGCATTGACGGCCAGATTGATGCGCCGGTCGATCGTGCCGCCGCGCATCGAGCGCCAGGCCGGACCGACCTCACCAACCGTTCCGAATGCAGCGAGCGACGCACCGTCGCTATTGCCGACGGCAATGGCCAGATGGCCCGGCCGCGCCGTGCCTGCCTTGGTCAGCGGCGGCACGTCCGGCGCGCCGGTCGGCTTCAGAAGGGCGGTCCCGGTGGATGGATCGCGGCCGACCAGCTCAGCCTTCACCTTGTCGCCCGAAGAAAGCGTCAGCTCGATCTCCTCGCCGGCCTCCACCGCCTCCTCGGCAGCGACAAAATAGCCGTCGCGCCAATGGAAGGCGGTCGCGGTGCGATGCTGATGCGTGGCAAAGCTCGCCGTCGCCGGCGCCGCTGCGGCGGCGATATCGGCGATGGCGTTGGAAAATGCGCTTAGATTGAAGTCGCTCATGTCGGTCTCCTGGGTCTTTTTCGCCTCGGCCCGAAAATCGGCAACGATTTTCGGGAAACACGGTGCGAGAGCTCAAAGTCTTAGAGCGCACTTTGAGCGTCCA
This sequence comes from Mesorhizobium sp. WSM4816, assembly GCF_055811535.1. Lineage (NCBI taxonomy): Bacteria > Pseudomonadati > Pseudomonadota > Alphaproteobacteria > Hyphomicrobiales > Phyllobacteriaceae > Mesorhizobium > Mesorhizobium sp. WSM4816. The sequence continues at coordinate 49,167 of NZ_JBVVQR010000027.1, forward strand.
ATGGACGCTCGTCGCTCTACCCCAGATATCGCTCGGCAGCGCGTTGGCGGGTACTCGCCTGACGGCTAGTTGGGCGTTGGACTGGCCATCTGGTCAGGTCGCGGCCGATCCGGCCGCTCCGCACATATAGGCATCCTTCATCTTGCTCTAAAGACACGGAGCCCTGCCATGTCCCTCCCCGCCCAGCAATTGCAGTTCGACGATGCGCTGCTCGACGATTATTCGGCAACGGTCGCCGATGCCGTGGACCGCATCGGTCCCGCCGTCTGCCGCATCGAGCGCATCGGTGGCGCCGGCGGGCTGGGCTCCGGCTTCGTCATCACACCGGATGGGCTGGTCGTCACCAATTTCCACGTCGTCGGCGATGCCCGCAGCGTCCGCGTCACCATGCCGGACGGCGTCTCCAGAGAAGGCCGCGTTCTCGGCCGCGACCCCGACACCGACATCGCGCTGGTGCGTGCCGACGGCAGCTTTGCCGATATCGCGCCGCTCGGCGATTCCAAGCGCCTGCGGCGCGGCCAGATCGCTATTGCCATCGGCAACCCGCTCGGCTTCGAATGGACCGTCACATCAGGTGTCGTCTCGGCGCTGGGCCGCTCGATGCGTGCCTCCACCGGCCGGCTGATCGACGATGTCATCCAGACCGACGCAGCGCTCAACCCCGGCAATTCCGGCGGACCGCTGGTGTCGTCGGCGGGCGAGGTTATCGGTGTCAACACAGCCATGATCCACGGCGCGCAAGGCATCGCCTTCGCGGTTGCCTCCAACACCGCCAATTTCGTCATTTCGGAAATCATCCGCTTCGGCCGCGTCCGCCGCGCCTTCATCGGTGTCTCGGCCGACACGACAACCCTGCCGCGTCGCGCCGCCCTTTTGTCGCAACTGTCGAGCAGCACGGCGGTGCGCCTGCGCAGTGTTGAGGCGAACAGCCCGGCCGCCAGAGCCGGCCTGAAAGAGGGCGACATCATCGCCGCCATCGACGGCCGCCCGGTCACCGGCGTCGACGATCTGGTGCGCATGCTCGACGCCGAGCGCATCGGCCGCGAAACGCTGTGCACAGTGGTGCGCCGCTCCGGCATTTCTCAGGTCACGCTGATGCCGGTGGCGCGGACGTAATAACTATCGCGGCGCAAACATCTGGCCAAGCAGCGAAACCAGCAGCACCGCCAGCTCGCCGGTCGGATCAAGGTCCGGATCGAAAATCGTCATGTCCATTCCAGTGCAGCGCGGATCCGCCACCAACGCCGCGAGGATGGCGACGAGATCGTCGGGATCGATACCGGGACTGCCCGGTGAATCCACCGCCGGCATCACGGTCTGATCGAGCGCATCGACGTCGAAATGCACCCAATAGGGCCAGCCGGTTCGCGCCAGCGTGGTCCAGGTCTTTTCCAGGACCTTTGCCGCGCCGAGCTCCCGCACGGCAAAAACATCGATCAGCGTCATCGCGGTCGAATTGATGTCGGGCCAGGCGAAGTCGGGGTCGCGGTTCTCGCGTTCGCCGATTTGAATCACCTGTTCGTCCGCGACAAGCGGGATCTTGATCTCAGGCCAGTCGGTCAGCAACGGCTCACCACGTCCGGTGGCGAGCGCAAGGTCCATGCCGGCGGCCGAGCCGAGCGAAGCATCGACGTCGTAATTGCCCGGATGGCGGAAATCGCTGTGGCCGTCGACATGGACCAGTGCCAGCGGACCGGATCGCCGTGCACCAGCCAGCGCGCCAAGCAGAACCGCGCAGTCGCCGCCGACGACCAGCGGGAACTCGCCTCGTCTCAGCGCGCCGGCAACCACTTCGGCGAGTCCGAGATTGAAGCTGCGTATCGCATTGCCGTTGCGCAGCCGGGTGCCCGGCTGCGGCTCCGTGTTATAGGCGGGCCGATCAAGATCAACCACTTTGAGGGGCGAAAGCGTCTCGATCAGCCCGGCTTCGGTCAACGCCTGCGGCGCACGCCACGTCCCCGGTATATGATCCGGCCTCAGCGGACGGAGGCCAAGGTTTGAGGGCGCGCGGACAAGGCAGATTTCACGCATGGAATGGGCCCAGGCTGATGAGCTCAGCATAGACCGCAAAGACATGACCGGCCACGCGGCTGAAGGCTTCAGGTGATATCTACAGACAATTCCTGCCAGCCCCTGTCTCGCTCAGGCCGCCGCGCCTTCAACAAACTGCTCCAGAAACTCGGCGCTCGGCGGGATCGGCTTGATCACGTCGATCAGCACGCCATTGGGGTCTTTTGTGATGAAATGGCGCTGGCCGAAGGCTTCGTCGCGCAGGCTGCACAGGATCGGCAGGCCGGCGGCGGTGATCCGCTCGTAGATAGTATCGGGGTTCTTGACCTCGAAATTGATCAGCAGGCCGGAGGTCCGGCCGCGCCCTTCCTCAGGAATGGTTTCATGATCGCCGTGGACGATGCCGAGATTGACGCGGCGATCCTCGGTTGATTGCAGATGCACATACCAGTCGCTCTCGAACAGCGGCTTGAAGCTGAAATGCGCGACATAGAAGGCCTTCGTGCCGGCAACGTCGCCGGTCATCAGCACCGGGTAATAGCTTGTCGTCTTCATCTTTCCTTCTCCCGTCAAATAACATACAGTCTGCATGCAAATACGTATTAACATACAGGCTGAATGTATGCAACAAAGAACCGCGCGCCGCTCCAACCGCGATCGCACCGAAGCGACGCGCGCCGACCTGATATCAGCGGCGCGAAAACTGTTCACCGAGAAGTCCTATGCGGAGACCGGCACGCCCGAGATCGTGGCTGCGGCCGGCGTCACCCGCGGCGCGCTCTATCACCACTTTGCCGACAAGCAGGCGCTGTTCGCCACAGTGGTCGAGCAGGAGGCGGCGGCTGTGGCGGAAGAGATCGAGCGCGCCTCGCCGCCCTCGCTGTTTGCCCGCGACGCACTGATCGCCGGCTCGGATGCCTATCTTGCCGCCATGCGCGCACCCGGTCGCACCCGGCTGCTGCTGCTCGACGGGCCGGCCGTGCTCGGCCGCGCCGCCATGGACGAGATCGACGACCGCCACGGCAACCGCTCGTTGCGCGAAGGCCTGGTTGCCGCGATGCGCTCGCAGTCCATGATGAGATTGCCGGTGGAAGCGCTGACCGCGCTGCTTGCCGCCGCCTTCGACCGCGCGGCGCTCGCCATCGAAGCAGGCGCTTCGACCGAGGACTACCGTGCCGTTCTCATGGCGCTGATTGATGGTCTGTCGCCCCAGGCCCCTGGTTCGGCTCGAACTCGTTGAAACAGCCAAGCTGGCGCTTGAACTGGTCGATCAGCCAAGCCGCAGCCGGCTTCGGGCTGCGGTCGGCGCGGTGCATGGCATAAAGCGGCGCGCGGACTTCGCGATACGGCTCCAGATCGAGTTCCACCAGCCGGCCGTTGGCCACATCGTCAGCAATCAACCATCGCGGCAGTCCGCCCCAGCCCAACCCTTCGCGCATCAGCGCATGCTTGGTTCGCATATCCGTAAGTCGCCAGGTGCGGTAGGCATAGACGCCGTAGTCGCGCCCTTTGGTGCGCTCGGACTGGTCGCTGACGACAAGTTGGATGTGTTCGCGCACCTCCTCCAGCGGCACCGGCTTGGGAAGCAGCGCCAGCGGATGGCTTGGCGCGGCCGCCGGCACCATCGACATGAAGCCAATGCGCACAAGATGCGCGTCGACCTCGCCCAGCAGGCCGCCAATACCGAGATCGGCATGTCCATTGACGACATGATCGGGGATCAGCCCGAGTGTGCCGATATGCAGGCGCAGCATCACGGTTGGAAATTGCGCCTCGAACGCCTTCAACACGCGCACCAGCACGGTGGAAGGCAGCGCCACATCGACCGACAGCGCGACTTCAGCCTCCAGGCCCTGTTTGTGGCTGTCGACGCGAGAGCGGATGCGCTGCAATACGCCGACCATGCGCCGCGCATCTTCCAGCGTCGCCCGGCCGACATCGGTCAGATGCGGCTCGCGCGTGCCCTCGCGCTCGAACAGTTTCAGCCCAAGCTGTGCCTCGAGATTGGCGATGGCGTAGCTGATGACCGACTGCGCTCGGTTGAGCTTGCGGCCGGCGGCGGAGAAGCTGCCGGTGTCGGCGACGGTGACAAGGATCTGAAGCTGATCGAGCGTCGGGTTTGGCTGCATCGTTCTATCCACTATTTGGATGGAACATACATAAAATATACCGGTTTTTCAAATGGGTCAGCTCGCCCATATAGGTCGGGACAGTTCAGCCAACCCTGGAGACCCGCCATGTCCATCCTTCTCGTCACATCCAGTCCGCGCGGCAATGCCTCGCATTCGACCCGCATCGCCACTGAACTTGCAGAAAAGCTGCTCGCCGCGGATCCTTCGGCCAAGCTCGTCGCACGCGATCTCGTCGCAAACCCGCTGCCGCACATCGATCCGGACTATTCGACCGGCATCTATACGCCCGCCGAGGCCCGCACCCAGCGCCAGGCCGAGGTCGTCGGCGTTTCCGACGGCGTGCTCGATGAACTGTTTGCGGCCGACACCATCATCCTGGCCACCGGATTCATCAATTTCGGCATCTCGTCGACGCTGAAATCCTGGGTCGACCACGTCTCCCGCACCGGCAAGACTTTCTCTTATGGCGAGAATGGCCCGAAGGGCCTCGTCACCGGCAAGAAGGTCTACATCGTCCTGGCCTCGGGCGGCATCTATTCGGAAGGCGCTGCAGTGCAGATGGACCACGCCATCCCTTACCTGCGCAGCGTGCTTGGCTTCATCGGCATGACCGACGTCGAAGTCATCCGCATCGAAGGCGTCGGCATGGGGCCGGACGCGGTCACTGCCGCTCTGGCCAAGGCATCAGCCAAGGTGGATGCTTTGGTGACATCGACCGTAAGCAAACAGGCCGCGGTGGCGGCGTAGGCCACCAGCAGTCGGTAACTCTAATTAAAGGCAGGCGCCCGACAGGGCGCTTGCCTTGTTCGTTTCAAGATGCGCCGGAGACCGATCGGGTCTCACCCGAACATCTTCTCGCCCTGCTCGTCGACCAGCTGAATGCCCTTTTTGATCGAGATGTCGACAGCGTCGTCGAGCCCGGCAAAACGATCGGCGCGGATGAATTTGTGCTCCTTCATCACGCCGTCGATCTCCTTGGAAACCACGCCGCAGGTCTGGTATTGGCCCTCCGCCTTGTACGGCGTGGCGCTGATCAAAAATCCCTTGTGCTCGATCTGCTTTGCCGGTGCAGCACTCTTTGGCTCGCCCGCGTCACCGCCGCCACCGCCGAAAAGACGTTTCAGAAAAGACATGGGCGCGCCCTCCAACGGCTATCATCCTGCATCACATAGCGTGGTGCAGGATGATTTCACTAGCGATCCTTAGGCAAACGGGCAAGGCCCGCATCCGGCCTGGAAGTCAGTCGCGCGACAGCGCTTCGAGGGCTTCGGCCGCCCCTTTCAATATCGCGATCGCCTCGGCCTGTTTTTCAGCGGGCGCGTCGACAATGTCGCCGAGGGCTGCGCGTAGCCGCTGGCGCACGGCGCGGAATTCGTCACGCTTTTCCGAACCGCCGCGGCCGCGACGTCCGCTATCCTCGCCATCGTCGTTCCAGCCGAACCAGTCACGTGCCTTTGCCATCTTGCGGCCGAAACGCTCAAGATGATCGAGCACATGGTTGATCATCTCGCGATTGTCATTGAGATGCGCCTGCCCTGCCTCGGTAATCGAAAACACCTTCTTGTTGCCTTCCGCCGACGAGACGGCATAGCCGGCCTCTTCCAGGAAGGTCAGCGTCGGATAGACCACGCCGGGGCTCGGGCTGTAGACGCCGCTGGTGCGTTCCTCCAGCGCCTTGATGATGTCATAGCCGTGGCGCGGCGCCTCGGCCAGCAGCGACAGCGTGATCAGCTTGAGATCGCCGTCGGCCAGCATACGCCCGGCGCGGAACATGTCGCCCGGCCCGCCGCGCCCGCCACCCCTCATGCCGTGGCCGAATGGGCCGAAGCCGCCACCACGACCGCCGAACTTGCCGGCCATATGCATGAAAACGCGCTCGGCATGCCCGCCGAAATGATGATGTCCGTGCATTGCCTGCTCCTTGAGTTATGTCTTACGATATATCTCAATTATGCGAATGACGTCGTTGAGTCAAGATATATCTTACGATGTATCTGAGAACGGTGCCATTAGATTGATTTCGTCACCGAGCTTGGCTTACCAGCGGCCCTTGCGCCGGTTCCAGGCATAGAGAAGATCGGCGAAGCGACCATAGGCATAGCGCGTCAGCGGCAGCACGGCGCGATTGCCGAACAGCGCGGCCAGCCAGCCCTCGCCCGGCGTTCTTAGCCAGACGGCAATTGCGACGTCGGCGCCGACCAGCAGCTTGCCGTCCGCATCGGTTGCATGCAGCCGGCGGCGGATGTCGTCCAGCGACACGCCGTATCCGGCCAGCGCCGCCGGTTCGGCATTGATGTCGCGAAACGCGATCCGCCCGGCCTTGATCGCCTCGACCAGCCGCCGCTTCTGCCTGACGATGCCGGCATCGCAAACCGGACAACGGGTATTGTACCAGATTGTCAGCAGAGGCTTGGGCATGGGTCTCGATACGCGCGTGGAAGTGCTGCGCTGACTATCCGGGAAACACCTTCGCCCCGCAACATTTCGGGCCAGTCACTTCGGACCAGACACATTCCGCACCAAACTGGCCAGGCGCCGTCGAGCGGCGCCTGACCGTCCGATCTCCGGCAGCTTGCGCGGGTCTATGGCCGCGCACGCCTCAGCCGAGCGAGGCGACGATTTCGCGATAGGCCAATTCCGGGAACGCCTTGAGCGTCCGCGTCCTCACGTTGCCGCCTGTCGCCAGCATCAGCGAGAAACGAGCGAGCACCGCATCGTCGGGCGCTTCGACGACCGCCACCATATCGCATTCGCCCATGGTGAGATAAAAAGCCTTGAACGAGCCGCCCATGTCTCCCAGCAGCTTCTTGGCGGCATCGAGCCGCTTCGGCGACTCGCGCACATTTCTGGCGCCCTGCTCAGTCCAGTTGATCAGCACGATATAGGTTGTCATGCACACCTCCCTCCGGAGGCCTCGGAGCGCGGCGTCACCGCCGGGGCGGGCATCCGGGTTTGTCGCCCAGAAAATGCATCCGACACGCGATTATCCTCCCACAGCCGGTATGCTGCAAGAACAACCGCACCGTCCGGCGAGACAATCCCTGAACGAAAAAGGGCGCCGCAGCGCCCTTTAAATTACTATCCGTTACCCGGCATCAACTGTCGAGGAAGCTCCGCAGCTTGCGCGAGCGGCTCGGGTGCTTGAGCTTGCGCAGCGCCTTGGCTTCGATCTGGCGGATGCGCTCTCGGGTGACCGAGAACTGCTGGCCGACTTCCTCCAGCGTGTGGTCGGTGTTCATGCCGATGCCGAAGCGCATTCTGAGCACGCGCTCTTCACGCGGGGTGAGCGAAGCAAGCACCCGCGTCGTCGTCTCGCGCAGATTGGCCTGGATCGCCGCGTCGATCGGCAGGATCGCCATCTTGTCCTCGATGAAATCGCCCAGATGCGAATCCTCCTCGTCGCCGACCGGCGTTTCGAGCGAGATCGGTTCCTTGGCGATCTTCAGCACCTTGCGCACTTTTTCCAGCGGCATGGCGAGCTTTTCCGCCAGTTCCTCCGGCGTCGGCTCGCGGCCGATCTCGTGCAGCATCTGGCGCGAGGTGCGCACGATCTTGTTGATCGTCTCGATCATATGCACCGGAATGCGGATGGTGCGCGCCTGGTCGGCGATCGAGCGGGTGATCGCTTGCCGGATCCACCACGTCGCATAGGTCGAGAACTTGTAGCCGCGGCGATATTCGAATTTGTCGACCGCCTTCATCAGGCCGATATTGCCTTCCTGGATCAGATCGAGGAACTGCAGGCCGCGATTGGTGTATTTTTTGGCGATGGAAATGACGAGGCGCAGATTGGCCTCGACCATTTCCTTCTTGGCGATCGCGGCTTCGCGCTCGCCCTTCTGCACCTGGTTGACGATCCTGCGGAATTCCAGGATCGAAATCGCCGTTTCGGTGGCGAGGTTCTGGATCTCGGCGCGCAGGTCGCGGATCGCGTCCTTCTCGTTCTTGGTGAATTCCTTCCAGCCGCGCGAGGTCAGATTGCCGATCGAGCGCGTCCAGTTGGGATCGAGCTCCGAGCCCTGATACTCCTTCAGGAATTCCTCGCGGCGCACGCCATAGCTTTCGGCCAGCCGCAACAGCTTGCCTTCGTTCTGCACCAGGCGCTTGTTGATGTCGTAGAGCTGCTCGACCAATGCCTCGATGCGCGCCGTGTTCAGGGATAGCGACTTCACCGCCTTGATCAGCTGGTCCTTCAGCTCCTTCAGCCGGCGGTCCTGGCTGGGCGACAGCGTGCCGGCGGCAGCCAGCCGGTTCTCGACCTGCTGGTCCTGCAGCTTGCGCAACTTCTTGTAGGTGTCGGCGATGACGTCGAGCGTCTCCATCACCTGCGGGCGCAGCTCCGCTTCCATCGCCGCCAGCGACAGGCTGGCTTCGTCCTCGTCCTCCTCGTCGTCATCAGTCAGACCGCGCGTGTCGCCGCCGACATTGGTGATGTCGTCCTCGTCCTCGCGCGAACGGCGCGGCTTGTCGTCGGTCTTGGCTTCCTCGATCCGCTCGACCACCGGCGCCTGCTTGGCCTCCGGTCCGGCATAGGTCGCTTCGAGGTCGATGATCTCGCGCAAGAGGATCTTCGATTCGTTGAGCTCGTCACGCCAGATGATGATGGCCTGGAAGGTCAGCGGGCTTTCGCACAGGCCCGCGATCATCGTCTCGCGGCCAGCCTCGATGCGCTTGGCAATCGCGATTTCGCCCTCGCGCGACAGAAGCTCGACCGAGCCCATCTCGCGCAGATACATGCGAACCGGATCGTCGGTGCGATCGGTCGGCTCTTTCTTGGTGGTCGTCGCAGCTACGGCGGTACCGGTCTGCTCGGCCAGTTCGTTGGCGTCTTCCTCGGCGTCGGCAGCCGCGTCGGCGGCTTCGGGCTCCTCGCCCTGCTCGTCGTCCTCGACCACGTTGATGCCCATGTCGGAGAGCATGGCCATCGTGTCCTCGATCTGCTCGGAGGTGACTTCCTCCGAGGGCAGCACCGAATTCAGTTCGTCCATGGTGACATAGCCGCGCTTCTTGGCGGCCTTGATCATCTTCTTGACAGCATCGTCGGAAAGGTCGAGCAGAGGGCCATCGGTGGCGCCTTCACGTTCGGTCTCGACCTCTTCCTTTTCTTTTGTCGCCATTCTTTATTTTCTCCAAGCGGCCAGGTATCTAGCCGCATAAGTATCAAGCCGCGTAAGCTGCCGTACCGGTTTATCAGATGCGCTCGCGCTAGAACGCGTTTCCCCGGGCCAGTAACTGCATCTCTCGTTAAGTCCAGATTAACCCTGGTATCTGTGGCAGGCTGACTGCCTGTCCAGTGACCGGTACCTCACATCGCTGCATTTCCGTCGACGCCGGCGCGGGTTAACGTTTCGAATCGTCCTGATTCCGTCATTCTGCCAGAAGGTCAAGCGCCTCTCGCATGATTCGCATGAAAAAAGCGAATCAATTACCCGACTTAAAGCGCCGCGGCTGATTCGGCGCACAAGCACGGTCTGCACTTTCACTCTTTCGTAAGCTTCGACCTACACCCGCCCGGCCCGGCCCGAAGACACGCCGAACCCTTCGATCAGCGCTTCCGTTGCCTGCACATCACGAAATTGCGCCTGGATCTCGACGAGATGCCGGTAATTTTCGTCCGTGGGATCGCTGGCGAGCGCCACTTCTGCCTGTTTCAGCTCCTTATGTAATGTGCGCGCGCTGCGCTGCAAGTGGAGCGCCTGGCTGAAGGCGTCGCGGGCATCGTCAAGTCCGGCTGTTTCCAGCGCCGGCCATTGCCGCGCCCGTTTGATCAGCGCCACCACGCGCGCCCAGATCTCGCCGCAGCCGGCACGTTCGATCGTCGCGATCACCGCGTTGCGGTCGTTGGCCATGTCATGCGCCATCGCATCGAGGATCGCCGCGTGCAATCGCTTCAGATCGGTGTTGGCGAGGTCGAGGAACTCGACATGCGCGAAATTCTCGTCGATCAGCGCCGGATGATTGACAAGAGCTGCGATGATCGTCGCCTCGCGCACCGACATCCCCTCGCTGCCGCGCTTGACCAGCGCCGAGCGGCCAAGGCTTTCGGTGATCGCGGTGCGTCCACCGGCATTGCCGCCGCGTGCGAACTGCCCGCCAGCAGCTGAGCCCTTGCCCTGAAAGCGCCCGCCGGACCGCCCATCTTGGCGCCCCCCTTGATAGGTTTGGCGCGCGCCGCGCTGGGCGCCGAAAAAGCTTAGCACTCGCTCGCGCATTTCCTGTTGGTAGTGATAGCGCAAGCTCTCGTCGCGGATGCGGCTGGTCAGTTCGCGCAGCTTTTTTTCCAGTTCCGCCCGTCGTTCCGGCGTGTCGAAGATGCCGCCGGCCGTTTCGCGCATCCACAAAAGGTCGGCGAGCGGCCGCGCCTCGGAAAGCACGGCGCCAAACGCGTCCGGCCCTTCGGCCTTGACCAGATCGTCGGGGTCCTTGCCTTCGGGCAGAAGCGCAAAACGCACCGAGCGGCCTGCCTGGACCGCCGGCAGCGCCATGTCGGCGGCGCGCCATGCCGCCTTCAGTCCGGCCTGGTCGCCATCGAAGCACAGCACCGGCTCGCCGGCCATCCGCCACAGCAGTTCAAGCTGGTTTTCGGTCAGCGCGGTGCCGAGCGGCGCCACGACATTTTCGAAACCGGCCTGCGCCAGCGCGATCACGTCCATATAGCCCTCGACGGCAATCACCGTGCCGCCCTTGGCCAGCGCCCCCTTTCCCAGCGCCCCCTTTCCCAGCGCTTGGCGCGCTCGCGCGAAATTATAGAGCACGTTGCCCTTGTGGAAGAGCTCGGTGTCGGGCGAATTCATGTATTTGGCGAGCGCATCGGCTGCCAGCGCCCGCCCGCCAAAGGCGATTATCTTGCCTCTGGAGTCCGGGATCGGGAACATGATGCGGTCGCGGAACCAATCGTAGGAAACCGGAACGTCGTCGCCATGGCGCACCAGCCCGCATGCCTCGATATCGGCCTTGGGCACGCCCTTGGCGGCAAGATGCTCCTTCAGCGCATTGCGACTGTCGGGCGCATAGCCGAGCCGGAACGACTGCTGCGTCGCCGGCGTCAGCCCGCGGTCGCGCAGATAGGCGCGGGCTTTTGCGCCTTCCGGTCCCTGCAGCCGCTCCTGGAAGAAGGCGGTCGCCATTTCCATGACTTCGGTCAGGCTGGCGCGTTCCTTTTCGCGGCGTTCCTCCTGGGCATCGCGCAACGGCATCGGCACCCCGGCCATGTCGGCGATCTTCTCGACCGCTTCGGGAAAGCTCATTCCGTCGAGTTCGGTGAGGAATTTGAAGTGGTCGCCCGAAACCGAGCAGCCGAAGCAATGATAGCGTCCCTTCTTGTCCTCGCAGTGAAAGGACGGGCTCTTCTCGCCATGGAAGGGACAGCACGCCCAATAATCGCCGCGCGGCGCGTTGGTCTTCTTCCTGTCCCACGCCACGCGCTGGCCGATCACCGAGGAAATCGGCACGCGGTCGCGTATCTCGTCGAGGAAGGCAGGTGGAAAGCGCATCGGGAACGGCTCGTTTGCCTCCATATAATCACGCCGGCGAAACCCGACGACTCCTAATGCGAACCATACCCGGTTTTCACAGGGCAAAAAGAAGGCGGCCGTTGCAAGCCGCCTTCCTTCCTATCCGGCATTGCGCCGGTCGACGTTTTTGACGGTCAGTGCGCGGCTATCGCGCCGAAGATGATGCCGGAGACGACGCTGACCAAGAGATAGTCGTTGCCGACGCGGATCCATTCCTGGCCACGGCCCGGACGACGCAGGCCATAGTGGCGATAGTCGCGGACCGGCTGGTGGCGCCTCCAGCTCGAATATCTCTGGCCGTTGCGCCAATGATTCCTCTTGACGACGACTTTCTTCTTCACCACGACGCGCGTCTTGACGTGCCTGTCCGGCTTCTTCCAGTCGACCTGGCTGTAGGTCGACTGCGGTGCATTCGGCGCATTCAGCGGCGCTGCCTGGCCCTGCAGGGACGTCGCAGCCAGCATCGATACGGCGACTGCGGAAAGAATGATACGTTTCATGACGGGGTACTCCTTGGTTGTCGATGCCCAAGCAATAGAGCCCGAAAAATGAACCGAAACTGAACACATGGATTACATTTTAGTAATGATTTCAAATATTTATAATAGCTAATTCAACACTCAGCTCAAACCTGATCTGAAGCGGTCGCCGGCACTTGAACGCGCGACCATCAAGAAGCCGGCCGGCGATGCAACCATTTTGCGATCCATCCATTTCCGACACGCCCTGTCGCGCAACAGCCGGCCGAATTGGGCAAAATTTGTTATCCGGCTAAAAGTAATCGGAGTAGTATCGACCTTTGCAATGTCCTTGATTCGCCCCCTCTTTTGCGCCTTTGGCATCACGGCTCCCATATTGCTGGTGGCTGTCGGAATGCGAGCCTGACATGAGCGGTTCAGTCGTTTTGCTGCATCTTGCCGGCGCGGTGGCGCTGATGCTGTTTGCCACCCGCTTGGTGAAGACAGGTGTCGAGCGCGCCTATGGCGATGTGCTGCGCCACAAGCTGCGCGCCACCATGCGCAATCCTTTCATGGCGGTTCTGGCCGGCTGCGGCCTGGCGATCGCCCTGCAAAGCTCCACCGCCGTCACCTTGCTGGTCGGCTCCTTCGCCGGCGCCGGCATCGTCAGCGGCATATCGGGCCAGCTTGCCGTGCGCGGCGCCGAGATCGGCTCGGCGCTGGTGGTCAAGCTGCTCACCTTCGACCTGTCACTGCTGGTGCCGGTCTGTCTTGTCGCCGGCACTGTCATGTTCATGGCCACCGAGCGGCGCGACTGGCGCCAGTTCGGCCGCATCCTGGTCGGCATCGGCCTGCTGGTGTTGTCGCTGGAAATGATCGGCCAGGCCTCGGAGCCGCTGCGCCAGAGCACGCTGATGCCGGTCGTCGTCGACTACTTCTCCAGCGATCCGGTCACCGCCTATCTGCTGGCGGCGCTGGTCACCTGGCTGTTCCATTCCTCGATCGCAGCGGTCCTTTTGATGGTGACGCTCGCCGGCCGCGGCTTCATCCCGCCCGAACTCGGCATCATGCTGGTGCTCGGCGTCAATCTGGGTTCGTCGATCATCGCGCCGCTGCTCACCCGCAATGCGGAGCCGGGCGTGCGTGTCGTACCGATCGGCAATCTCCTGATGCGCGGCATGGGCTCGCTGGCCATGCTGATCCTGTTCCTGTGGTTGAAACCGTCGGTCGCCTTTCTCGGCGCCACCGTGCCCGACCAGATCGTCAACGCCCATATCCTCTTCAACATCCTGATCCTGGTTGCCGGCCTGCCATTGGCCGGCCTCGTCTACCGCGTTTCGGAAAAGATCGTGGCGCTCGGCACCAAAGCGGCGCCGGCAGAAGCGCTCGACGTCGTCGAGTTGTCCGCGCTCAACGACAGCGCCCTCGATGTGCCGAGCCAGGCGCTGGCCAACGCCACCCGTGAGGTGGTGCGGGTCTGCGAGACGGTCGAGATCATGCTGAAGCGCATCATCGAGCTCTATGAAAGCGCCGACGCCGACAAGATCAAGGCGCTGGCCGCGCTCGACGACCGCGTCGACAAGAAACATGCGTCGATAAAGCTCTATCTGGCCAAGGTCACCAGGAACCCGCTGAGCGAGGACGAGGCGCTGCGTTGCCAAGAGTTGATCGGCGCCTGCGTCAAGCTCGAACAGGTCGGCGACATCATCGTGCGCAACATGCTGGTGCATGTCAGGAAGAAGCTCGAGCGCGGGCTGGAGTTCACGCCCGAGGGTTGGCGCGAGCTTAGCGCCTTCCACGCCTCGGTGCTCGCCAACGCGCGGCTTGCCTTCAACGTGCTGGTTTCGCGCGATCCGGAGACCGCCCGCCAGCTGGTGCTGGAAAAGGATCGGCTGCGCGACCGCGAGAAGGAGACCAGCGCCAGCCATTTCGTGCGGCTGCGCGACGGCACCGCCAAGAGCGTCGAGACCAGTTCCATCCATCTCGACACTATCCGCGACCTGAAGCAGATCAATTCGCTGCTTGCCTCGATAGCCTACCCCGTGCTCGAGGAACGCGGCCTGCTCACCGGCTCGCGGCTGAAGGCCGGATAGATTGGGCCCAGCGCGGGAATTGCCTGCAGCCGGCGCGCGAAAATTAGTTTTTGCTAACCCTCCCGTCTGTCGGCTAGAGCATTTTTCAGCCAACCGTCTTCGCTTGGCGTCCGACAACACGCGTCAAGCAAAGACCTGGAGCGCGGCTTTGGTTCCACCAGAATGCAAGGCGCTCTAAGGATCGGTCAAATCCGCCGGGAGGAAAGTCGATGGATACCCATTCGCGCAGTTTCGCCAAGGCGCTTTCCTGGCGCGTTACCGGCACGGTCGACACGATAATCATTTCGCTCATCGTGACAGGCAGCATCAAGCTCGCTGCGGCCATCGGCGTGACCGAGGTCATCACAAAATCGCTGCTCTACTATTTTCACGAGCGGGCGTGGTTGAAAATCCCCTACGGAAGGAAGACGACGGCCGTCTAGTCTTGTGCGGCCGGAGCCTGGCTGAACTGATGAAGAAAACCTAAAGCGGCGTCGAGAATTTCTGGATTGCCCGCCGCTCTCGTTCGTGGTTTGAGCCATCTCATTCAAGGATCGCCTTCCCGCGCCATGCTTCCCCTCATAGCCCTGTTCATCGCTGCGTTCGCATTCGGCACCACCGAGTTCGTCATCGCCGGCGTGCTGCCGCAGGTGGCGGACGGCCTTGGAGTCTCCATCCCGACGGCCGGCTATCTCGTCTCCGGCTACGCCGGCGGCATCGCGATCGGCGGACCGCTGTTGACGCTCGCTACCAAGACAATCTCCCGCAAAGCGTTGCTGCTTGGCCTTGCCGCAGCCTTCGCCATCGGCCAGGCCGCCTGCGCCCTTGCGCCCGACTTCGCCTCCATGTTGCTGTTGCGGATTGCAGTGGCCGTGGCGCACGGCGCCTATTTCGGCGTCGCGATGGTGGTTGCGGTCAGCCTGGTCCGCCAGGATCAGCGTGGAATGGCCGTGGCGCTCATCCTGTCGGGCCTCACGGTCTCCAATGTCATCGGCGTGCCGGCCGGCACGGCGATCGGCAATATTTGGGGGTGGCGCGCGACGTTCTGGGTGATGTGCGCGCTTGGTGTGGTTTCCATCGCCGCCATGGCCGCCCTCCTGCCGCGCCGGACGGGATCGTCGCGCCGGCCCGTCAGTTTCGGCAGCGAGGTCCGCGTGCTCGCACGCCAGCAGGTTTGGACGTCGCTAATCCTCATGCTGATGCTGATGATCGGCCAGTTCGGCCTGTTCACCTACATCACGCCGACGCTGCTTGAAGTCACCGGCCTCGGCGAGGGCCTGGTGCCCTGGGTGCTGCTGCTCAACGGTGTCGGCGCGACGATCGGCGTCTTTCTTGGCGGGCGGCTCGCCGACTGGAAACTGATGCCGTCGCTCATCACCATGCTTTTCATGCAGGCGGTGACACTTGCCGTCATTTACGCCGCCAGCCCGTACCCGGTGCCGATGGTCGTTGCGATCACTATCTGGGGTGGTCTCAGCTTTGCCATCGGCACCCCGATCCAGACCCGTATCCTGACCTGGACGGCGGACGCCTCCAATCTCGCCTCATCGCTTATCCCGGCCGGCTTCAATGTCGGCATCGCGCTGGCCGCCTCGCTCGGCGCCGCCATGCTCAATGCCGGTTATGGCTATCGCAGCCTGCCGGTGGTTGGCGCCATGGCCATGCTGGTCGCCGTGGCGGTAGCGCTCGCCTCACATATCTGGGAGTGGCGCCGAAACACGATGCCGCCGCTGCCGGCCGCTGCCGAATAGTCGGCAGGCGCTACAGGTCGATGCGATAGCGCAGGCTTTCGGCGCCGCCATAGGCAGCGTCCTCGAAGAATCGCCCGACGAGCCGTCCGCCATTGGCCAGGACCACCTTCTGCGAGGCGAGATTACCCGGCTTGGCGGTGATCTCGACGAAGGGCAGGCCGAGCGCCCTCGCCTCGCCGAGCATCAGCCTCACTGCCTCTGTCGCATGGCCGCGCCGCCGCTTCCATGGCACTACGGCATAGCCAATGTGGCCGAGCACATGTGGCGGCAGCTCGGCGGTGCCGCGCTGCCAGCGAAGGCCGATCGAGCCGGCGACTTCGCCGTCCCAGATCCAGCGCCGGAATCCCGGCAGGCGCGGCACGTTCGTCCCATCAGGCAAGGTGATCGGACCACCCTTGGCATCGGGGTCGTCGAGATCGGCGAGGAAGGCCGTTGGATTCTTTTCGATGGCCGCAAGCTGCTCGCGCGTCGCCTCCATCAGCCGCACATTGTCCGGCGACCAGCCGCGCTCAAGGGCGGCCTTATACGACGGCAGATGTTCAAGCGCCGGTTTGACGAGTTCAACCATGACGTACGATCGCTCCGCTGCCGCCCTCTGATTCTGAAGTTGATCTTCAGGGGCGGCTTTCTAAAATCAAATGTCTTCGATTGGGTCCACCTACTTTGGAGTGAACACAATGGCTGACCACAGGTCCGAGAAATCGGCGAAGGCCGCCGCCGTGCGGGTCGCGGCAACCAAACCGCGCAAGGCGACGCCGAAGCCGCAGTCCGGCAAGGAAGCGAAGCCGGCACTGCTCGCAGGCGGCAACCCCCAGATCGCGAAAGCCGAAGGTGACGCACCCGTGCAGGCCTACATTGCGGCCATGCCGGGCTGGAAAAGCGATGTCGGACGCCGCCTCGACGCAATCATCGCGCGCACCGTCCCCGGCGTGCACAAGGCCGTCAAATGGAACTCGCCGTTTTACGGCATCGAGGGCCAGGGCTGGTTCCTGTCGTTCCATGTCTTCACCCGCTACGTCAAAGTGACCTTCTTCCGGGGCAGGTCACTGCGTCCTGTCCCTCTCGGCGAGTCCAAGCATAAGGACGTGCGCTACCTCGACATTTATGAGGACCAGCTCGACGAAGCTCAATT
This sequence comes from Mesorhizobium sp. WSM4816, assembly GCF_055811535.1. Lineage (NCBI taxonomy): Bacteria > Pseudomonadati > Pseudomonadota > Alphaproteobacteria > Hyphomicrobiales > Phyllobacteriaceae > Mesorhizobium > Mesorhizobium sp. WSM4816. The sequence goes on from NZ_JBVVQR010000027.1 coordinate 66,236, forward strand.
TGCCGCCTGGGTGAAGCAAGCCAGCCAATTGCCCGGCGAGCGAATGTGAGATGCATCGCGAATTAGCCAAGGGCGTCTGCCATCGGGACGGTGCAACATCGCCGTGACCCCTCATGGTTCGGCCCCGGCTCGCGAGCATCTCTGCGAGCCCATGTCGCCGAAAGGTCGCTGGCGCTGGTGGCGGCGCCGACAAATGTTCAACAAGCGCCGCCAAATCGTAGCTCCATTTTCGTGTGATCCTCGTTGCAAATCGGGTCCGGAGGGACGAAGGTTCCTCCGCGACGTTGAGAGTTTGTCGCCCGGCATTGGCACAAAGCCCAGACGCCAGACGCCGACTTGCACAAAGCCACTGGGACCAATCATGACCAAAGCGACAACAGCCATGAAGAAGGGCGGCTCGACGGAGGGAGCAGGAGGAGACACTCCCTCTCAGTTGATAGATGCGAGAATCAACGAGCTGAGCGATTGGCGGGGCGAGATGCTCGCTCGGATCCGAACTCTCATCAAGCAGGTCGATCCCGAAGTGGTCGAGGCGTGGAAGTGGAGAGGGGTTCCGGTGTGGGAACACGCCGGAATTATCTGCACCGGTGAGACCTACAAGAATGTCGTGAAAATGACCTTCGCCAAGGGCGCCTCGCTGGAGGACCCTTCTGGCCTCTTCAACTCCAGCCTCGAAGGCAACACCAGGCGCGCCATCGACATCCATGAGGGCGACACGATCGATGACGAGGCGCTGAAGGCGCTCATTCGCGCCGCCGTGGCACTGAACCTGTCGGTGCGAGCTGCCGCCCGCCCCGCCCGCTCTCAGAAACCGAAGAGCGCCTGAGAATCAATCATATGCGGCCCAGGGCTGGCGCCTCGCTGTCGCCTCCTCCAATGCCTTACGAGCTCGCTGCAGCGGCAAAATCCTACTGCAGCAGTCCCTTGACGATGCCGCTCGCCTTGGAGAAATCCATCTGGCCGGCGTATTTCTCCTTGAGCACGGCCATAACCTTGCCCATGTCCTTGACGCTGCTGGCGCCGGTCTCGGCGATGGCGGCGCGGATCGCCGTTTCGGTCTCTGCCTGGCCCAGTTGCGTCGGCAGGAAATCGCGGATGATGGCCATCTCGTCGCGCTCCTGCGCGGCAAGCTCCGGCCGCTTGCCGTCGTCGAAAGCCTTGGCCGACTCTTCGCGCTGCTTCACCATCTTGGCCAGGATCTGCAGGGTCTCGTCGTCGCTGGCCGGCTCCTTGCCGGCGCCGCGATTGGCGATGTCGCGGTCGTGAATGGCCGCCTGGATCAGCCGCAATGTCGGCAGCCGACGCTTGTCCTGCGCCTTCATCGCGCTCTTCAGGGATTCGGCGATTTTGCCGCGCATGATGCTTTCTCCTTCGAATGCGACGGACAATAGCCGTGCCGAATGCCCAAGGCAAATTCGACGCCACCCGGCAAACCGCTGATATTGCTCGACGAAATAAATCGCGGCTGCGGGCGTCGCATCATTGACCGCTCTGGCGCCTTCCCCTATGTACTGGGCCTTGCATGAACTGAATTTTTAGTTGGGCGCCGAGGCTGTGAAATCGCTGCTTCGCGCCTTTCGTTGCGCCGATTGAAGGGCGCAGCCTTTAGGAGTGCCGCCATGGCAACGATGACCGCCGCGTCGACCCCCACTTGGGCCACCGAGAAGCCGACCGCCTTGCTGGTGCTGGCCGACGGCACCGTCATCGAGGGCCGCGCCCTTGGCGCCACCGGCTCCGCCGTCGCCGAAGTCTGCTTCAACACCGCGCTGACAGGCTATCAGGAAATCCTCACCGACCCGTCCTATGCCGGCCAGATCGTCACCTTCACCTTTCCGCATATCGGCAATATCGGCACCAATGACGAGGACATCGAGGATCTCAACCCGGTTGCCCGCGCCGGCGCAGTCGGCGCCGTGTTCAAGGCCGACGTCACCAATCCGTCCAGCTATCGCGCCGCTTCTGGTCTCGACCAATGGCTTAAGAAACGCGGCATCGTTGCGCTTTCGGGCATCGACACCCGCGCGCTGACCGCGCTGATCCGCGAAAAGGGCATGCCCAACGCCGTCATCGCGCACGCGCCCGACGGCATCTTCGACATCGAGGAGCTGAAGCGCCGCGCCGCTGCCTGGTCCGGCCTGATCGGGCTTGACCTGGCCAAGGACGTCACTTCCGGCCAGTCCTCGGTCTGGCGCGAGACGCCGTGGGTCTGGGACGAGGGCTTTGGCGAACAGACCGATCCGTCCATGCATGTCGTCGCCATCGACTACGGCGTAAAACGCAACATATTGCGCCTGCTTGCCGGCCTGGGCGCCAAAGTCACCGTGGTGCCGGCCAACACCGGCGCCGAGGATATCCTCGCCATGCGGCCCGACGGCATCTTTCTCTCCAACGGTCCCGGCGACCCGGAAGCCACCGGCGACTATGCCGTTCCGGTCATCCGGGACTTGCTGAAGACCGACATCCCGGTCTTCGGCATCTGCCTCGGCCACCAGATGCTGGCGCTGGCGCTTGGCGGCAGGACCGCCAAAATGCATCAAGGCCATCACGGCGCCAATCATCCGGTCAAGGATCACACCACCGGCAAGGTTGAGATCGTCTCGATGAACCACGGCTTTGCCGTCGATGCCGGCTCGTTGCCCACGGGCGTCGAAGAAACCCATGTCTCGCTGTTCGACGGCTCGAACTGCGGCATCACCCTGACCGGCAGGCCGGTGTTTTCGGTCCAGCACCATCCCGAAGCCTCGCCGGGCCCGCAGGACTCGCATTATCTGTTCCGCCGCTTCGTCAATCTCATCCGCGAAAAGCGCGGCGAGCCGGCGCTGGCAGAGCGCTGACTATCTGTACGCGAGAAGTCTCGGCAATAATATCGCTTAACTTTCGGCGATAAATCTGCGATATCATCACCGTGAAGACGATTATCCTCTCGGTATCGGCGGCTCGCGATCTCGACAACCTGCCGACAGATGTCCGCGAGCAGGTCTCCGAAGGCCTGATCTCCTATGCCGTCAGCGGGCGGGGAGATATCAAGCGCCTTGCCGGCAGGGACGGCTACAGACTGCGGATCGGTCGCTACCGGATCATATTCGATGAAGACCGCACGACGATCCTCGCGATCTACATCGGCAAACGAGAAACGACAACCTACCGTCGGTGATAGCAGGACAGGACACCATGAACGCCCCCCAAATCATAACGACGCCAACTGGCGAAGAACTTGTCGTTATCCCAAAAGCGGACTACGAGGCTCTGTTGCACGCGGCCGAAGAGGCTCTTGAAGACGCTGCCGATGTGGCGATCTACGACGAGCGAAAGGCTGATCTCAAAACGGAAACCCCCCTGCCTGCGGACGTGACCATGGAAATTTTGCGGGGCTCCAGCCGGCTCAAGGCGCTGCGCAACTGGCGGCGGCTGACGCAGGCCGAATTGGCGACCACGATCGGTGTCAGCCAGGGTTTCCTGTCGGATCTTGAGTCCAATCGCCGTAAGCCATCGGCGCAGACCCGGGCGCTGCTGGCGAAGGCACTGGATATTCCGGGGCAATGGATTGAACCCTAGGGCATGCCCCAATGCGTGGCGCGCAAAAGCATGCCCTCGGGCCTGACCGAGAGTACGCAGCGGTTTTGCGATAACGAGATGCATCAAAACCAGAACTTAAAGGGCGTCGCATGAGTCCGTTCAAACGCGACACGCTTTAGGCCACCGTCGCCGTCGCGACGTCTTTCACCGCGGCCGGTCTTTCGACCCTGAGCACGAATGCGATCAGCGACAGGGCGAGAAAGATGCCGCCGAGCACAAAGGGCGCGCCGCCGAACGTCACCGGCGCGCTCGGCCCGGTGAACCAGGCGAAGATTCCCGTATAAAGCAGCGGCGTTATGATGCTGGTGATCGAAAACACGCTCGTCATCGCACCTTGCAATTCGCCTTGCGCGGAGGGCGGCACCTTGGCCGCCGCCAGGCTCCGCAGCGGCGGATCGGCCAGCGCCTCGAGGCAGGTCGCCACGATCACCGCATAGATCATCCAGCCCTTCCACGCCGCGGCATAGCCGAAGGCGGCGAGCGCGGTAAAAGCAAGGCCGATGGCGGCGGTCCGCCATTCGCCGAGCCGTGGGATGACGCGTGGCAGGACAAAACCCATCACCAACGCCCCGCCAAGGCCGAAGACGCCGAGTGAGAAGCCGATCTGCTGTTCGCTCCAGCCGTAGCGGTAACTGCCGACGAACGACCACACGGCAGGGTACATCATGTGACCGAGCGTCATCAGGAAGAACACCAGGCCGATCCAGCCGATCCCCTTGTAATTGCGCATCTGCTTCAGGGCGCCGAGAGGATTGGCGCGGCGCCATTCGAAGCGGCGCCGGTGATGCTGCTCCAGCGTTTCCGGCAGGAAGAACCAGCCGACGATGAAGTTGATCAGAGCAAGCACCGCCGCGCCCCAGAACGGCACGCGCGGCCCGAATTCGCCGAGCAACCCGCCCAGCACCGGGCCGATGACGAAACCGACGCCGAAGGCGATGCCAAGCAGGCCGAAATTCTTCGCCCTGTTCTCGTCGGTGCTGACATCGGCGATGAAGGCGGAGGCGGTCGAATAGCTGGCGCCGCTGATGCCGGCCAGCACCCGGCCGATGAACAGGACCCAATACGACCAGGCCACCGCGCAGATCAGATTGTCGACGGCGAAGGTCAGCACCGAGGCCAGCAGGATCGGACGACGGCCGAAGCGGTCGCTGAGATTGCCGACCAGCGGCGCGAACAGGAACTGCATGGCCGCATAGACGAAGAACAGCCAGCCGCCTTCGATCGCCGCTTCGCTGACCCCGACGCCGGTCAGTTCCTGCAGATAGGCCGGCAGCACCGGCATGATGATGCCGATGCCGGTGATGTCGAGCAGCAGCGTGGTGAAAACAAGCGCAAGGCCCCGCCTGGCGGTTTTGGCTTCGATCATGACGGTATCGACTCCTGGAGCCGCCTCGCAGCGAAGGCGGAAGGGCCCTTTATAGGCGAGTCAGCCACACAGAACAATAAGGGAACAGGCCAGGAATTTTCATCCTGACATCAACTGTCGACATGAGCGCGGCTGCATCGCCGCCGCTTTCAACGCCCATTTCAACGAGAGCCCAAACATCTCAGATCGGGGTGTTGAACGTATCGCAGTCCGACAGCTTGCCGCTCTTGTAGCCGCGTGCCAGCCAGGTTTGACGCTGCTGCGAGGTGCCATGGTTGAAGCTTTCCGGCACGACATAGCCCTGCATCTTCTTCTGCATCGTGTCGTCGCCGATCTGCTGGGCGGCGTTCAGCGCCTCGTCCATGTCGCCCTGTTCCAGAATGCCTTTCTGCCCGGTGAAATGCGCCCAGACGCCGGCGAAGCAATCCGCCTGGAGCTCGACCTGCACCGACATTTGGTTGGCCTCGGCCTCGCCCATCTGCTGCCGCATCTGGTTGAACTTGGGCAGGATGCCGGTGAGGTTCTGGACATGGTGGCCGACCTCATGCGCGATCACATAGGCCTGGGCAAAATCGCCCGAAGCGCCGAATTGCTGGTCGAGTTGCTGGAAGAAGGTGGTGTCGAGATAGACCTTGCGGTCGCCGGGGCAGTAGAACGGGCCGGCCGCGGACGAGGCGAAGCCGCAAGCCGAACGGATTTGGCCGCTGAACAGGACCAGCTTGGGGTCCTCGTAGGTCAGGCCCTCGGCCTGGAAAATGCCGGTCCAGGTGTCCTCGGTCTCGGCCAGGACGGTCGAAACGAACTGCTTCATCTCGTCGGAGGCGGGCGCCCCGGTGCCACCGCCCTGTTCTCCGCTGGTGTCGGTGATCTGACCGCCGCCACCCGGCACCAAGCCGCCACCGGCCAGGATCTGAAGCGGGTCGATGCCGATGGCCTTCAGCCCGAAATAGAGGACCACGAGAATGATGATGGTCGACAGCGACATTCCGCCGCCGGAGCGGCCGCCGATCGGGATGCGGAGACGGCCGGGGCCGCCGCGCGGCAGGTTGAGCCCGCCGCCCTGGCCGCGTTGGTCCTCGACGTTGTCACTTTGACGACGACCTTTCCAGAGCATGGCAACTCCCCGCGATGCACGTACCGGTATCTTGCCGATCTCATGGCCCGATCCGACCCAACAAACAATTATCCCAATGGTTGCGCCAAGTCACAGTATTTTTCGCATCAAGGGGCCGCCGGCTCTGGGGTCAGTCCCTGCACGACACCCGCCGGTGAGAGCCCTGCCGGCGCTTTTTTTGGTCTTGGACTTGTCGGTCACGCTCAGATCTTCTGCTTGGTGCCCGCGCTCTTGCCGTCCGAGCTTTTCGAGCGCTCCTCGAAGCGGGCCCCGCCCTTCTTGAGCGGGCGTCCAGTATCCGCTTCGGTCTTGCGTTCGTCCTTCGCCGCAGCCTGCTTCAATCCCTTGGCCGCTTGCTTGCCCTTCGCTGTCGGTGCCTGTTCAACGCCCATCGTATCCTCCTCGGTCTCGCGCCAATTGCTGGCACGATCTCAAACGCCGCGGCAGCGCGGCGGTTCCGGCAGGACTGTCGGCCGCGTCAGCATCTTGGCCACCGTCGGCTGGGCGACGCCGAGCCGCGCCGCGATGTCGACCTGGCGGGCTTCGTTGCCGTTCTTGATCAGGTCGGCGACAAGCTGCACGACAATTCGGTCAATCGCGCTATCTTCTCACGCGACATGACCAGAATTGCCGAAGCCCGAAAATTCTACGCGCGACTGATGGCTGCCAATGCAGGTTCGGCCGATCCGCGTCTCGAGGAGGTGTTCGCCGCGGTGCCGCGCGAAGCTTTTCTCGGGCCCGGGCCGTGGACGGTCGTCGCCGGCAACGGCAAGGTAGAAACGCCGAGCGCCGATCCTGTTCACATCTATCAGAACGTGCTGGTGTCGCTCGACGCCGAAAAGGGCATCAACAATGGCGAGCCGTTCCTGCATGCCATGTGGATCGGCAAGGTGGCGCCAAAACCCGGCGAGGACGTCACTCATGTCGGCGCCGGCACCGGCTATTACACCGCTCTGCTGGCGAAACTGGTTTCGCCGGGCGGCGCAGTCACCGCCTTCGAACTGGATTCCGGTCTCGCCGACCGTGCAAGAAAGAATCTCGAAGCCTATGGCAATGTGACCGTCATCCATGGCGATGCGGTCGTCGGCGGCCTGCCACCGTCCGACATCATCTATGTCAATGCCGGCGTTGCGGCACCCCCAGCCGAATGGCTGAAGGCGCTGAAGCCCGGCGGCCGCATGGTCTTTCCGTGGCGTCCGGCCGAGCGCATTGGCCTCGCGGTGATGGTGACACGCACGGATAAGGGGTTTGCCTGCGACCCGTTCATGCGATCATGGTTTATCCCTTGCATCGGCGCCTCGGCGGCCTCGACGAAAATCCACCGTGACAAGGCGGCACGCAGCCGCAAGATCTGGCTGACGGCCGACAAGGCACCGGACCGCACCGCCACCGCCGTCATCGGCGATGTCTGGTTCTCGTCGCAAAGTGTTGGCGGCAGGCGGTCGCAATGACGTCGCCGCGTCGAGGCGTCCCGTGCTTGCCGCTCGACATGCGCCGGAGTCAGAAATTTTCCGGCCCTGTCGGACAGGCGTCCGCTCGCACGTCCTTTGGCCGAAATCCGGCGGCAACGGCTCGGATGATTTCGGATGATTAAAGGGAGAATCCAATGAGGAAGATCACCACTGCGACATTCGTCAGCCTCGACGGCGTCATGCAGGCGCCCGGTGGGCCACAAGAAGACCCGGTCGGCGGCTTCGAATTCGGTGGCTGGACGTTCCATTACTGGGACGACGTCGGGAGCGCCTTTATTGGTGAGACCTTCGCAAAACCCTTCGCGCTGCTCCTCGGCCGCAAGACCTACGACATCTTCGCCGCGCATTGGCCGTACCAGAAAGACGATCCGATCGCCGACCGTTTCAACGCCGTCACCAAATATGTGGCCACCCACCGGCCCGACACGCTGTCGTGGCAAAACAGCCAGTCGCTTGGCGACGACGTCGTGGCTACCCTGCGCCAGCTCAAGCAGGAGGACGGGCCGGACCTGCTCATCCAGGGATCGAGCGAACTCGTCCAGACCTTGCTCGCCAACGACCTGATCGACGAGATCAGCCTGCTCACCTTCCCGCTGGTGCTGGGCAAGGGCAAGCGGCTGTTTGGCAGCGGCGCAATCCCGGCGGCTTTCAAGCTGAATCGCTCACAGGCATCGACCACCGGCGTCATCATAGCGAGCTATGAACGCGCCGGTGAGATCAAGACTGGATCGTTCGCCCAGCAACAGCCGTCCGAAGCCGAGATCGAGAGACGCCGGACCTGGAAATAGTCGCGGTTACAGGACCTGGGTTCCTTGCTCGGCCAGATGTGAGTGGGGAGAGGAGCCCAAATCCTGCCTGGCGGCGCGATCAGGACAGCGCCACGTTTCTGCGATCTTCCTTCACTCCGCCGGCATGGCCACCGCCCGGGCGGCCCGGTGGCCGGCCAGTATGACGCCAAGACCCAGGATCGGGAACACCGCTGCGACCAGGCCGAGATCAGCCGGCGCGCCATAGCGCAGCACCGCGCCGCCGACGACGGCGCCCAGCGCCACGCCGAGATAGAGCGCCGAAGCGTTGAGCGACAGCACGATGGGCGCTGCGTCGGGCGCCAGCCTGATGATGCGGCTGGCCTGCGCCGGTGGGAAGGCCCAGCCGACGATGCCCCACGGCACCATCATGGCCATCAGCGCCGGCCCGGCGATGCTGTGCGGCAGGAAGGCCGGAATGACCGAAAGCATCACCAGCATGACCGCACTCAGCGCCAGCGACCAGCTGACGGTGCGCGTCGCGCCGAAGCGGTCGGCGGCCTGCCCGCCGGCAATGTTGCCGATGACGGCGCCGACACCGAAGGCAAGCAGCATGCCGGGCAGCGCGACTGGGCTCAAGCCGCCACCTTCGATGGCTAGCGGCGCGACAAAGGCAAAGACCGTGAAGGCGCCGGTGAGCGCCAAAAGTGTAGTCAGCAGGATCGACGGCACGCCGGGGCGAAGCGTTGCGGCCAGCCGCTGCCTGAGCGGCAGCTTGGTGCCGACGATGCCGCGCGGCAGCCGGTACCACAGGATTGCGCCGGCCAGTGCGCCGAGCCCGGCGATGGCAAAGAACGTGCCGCGCCAGCCGGCAACCGTCGCGACAAGCGCGCCGAGCGGTGCGCCGACCGCCACCGCCACCGTAGTGCCGCCGACGACGACGGCAATGGCGCGGGCGCGGTGATGATCATCGACAAGCGCCACGGCCGTCCCCTGCGCCGTCGCCGCAAACAGGCCGGACGACAGCGCCATGACGATGCGCGCGATCAGCAGCAGTTCGAAGGAGGAACTGAGCGCCGCCGCCAGGTTGCCCAGCACGAAAAACACCAGCGTCCACAAGATGACGCGTCGCCGGTCCCATTCGCCGGTCAGCGTCGCCAAGATCGGCGCGCCGAGCGCATAGGCGAGCGCGAAGGCGGTGATCAGCGTCCCGGCGAGCGGGACCGAGATGCCGGCATCCCCCGCGATGTCAGGCAGCAGGCTGGAGATGACGAAGCCTTCGGTCGCGATCGTGAATGATCCGAGCGCAAGCCAGAAGAGGCGCTTGTCCATAGTGAAATCCTTAGTTCAAAAGTTATTGAACAATTGTACATAATGGCGCATGTTGTCAATGAGCCGCCCGAGAATAGCCGAACCCTGCTGACAGCCCCATGTCAGGACAAGGTAGCGGGAGGTGGAAACTGAGGGCATCCACCAGGAGGAGATGCGTTGAAATCGGCCCTGATTGCGCTTAGTTCTCCGGCATGACGCTGCCCCACCCCACCGCCGACCAGATCAGCCTGCCGAACGTGCTTGCCGTGCTCGGCGATCCCACCCGGCTGGCCATCGTGCGCTATCTCGCCAGCAAGGAGGGCGTGCCGCTGAATTGCAGCCAGTTCCTCGATCTCGGCTCAAAGACCAATCTCAGTTACCACCTGGCCAAATTGCGCGAGGCCGGCGTCACCCGCACCGAGGTCGTCGGCACCAGCCGGCTGATCACGCTGCGCCGCGACGATCTCAATGCCCGCTTTCCCGGGCTGCTCGATAGCGTCATTGCCGCAGCCGTCGACGACCCGGCACTGCCCGCGGTCGGCGCCTCCGAGATCGAAGTCCGCGCCTGAGGCCGTAACTCGCCCCCGTGTGAGGGCTTTGCACGGGGGCCGAAGTTTGGCGCAGATGGCGCATGGGGCGTTTTTTGAAACGCAATCAGGCGACAT